>JACRIL010000223.1 GCA_016235825.1 Planctomycetota bacterium | reverse complement strand
GTACGTGTTCAACATCGGCCGCAACTGCTGAATCTGTTTGACATCCATGCCGTAGCTCCTTTGCTGTCAAGGCGTCCTGTAAGGAACCATCGGATGGCTGGATGAATTTTCTTGAGCTAAAGTCTCGTTGTAGTGTTAATTTATCCGGATAATTTCATCGACTGGTTTGGCGGGTGTTCGCATCCGCAGCGGACTTCCGGACGGCGTCGCCCGGATCGCCTTTCGGGCATCAAACGCGAATCTTCGCCGATTCAACCTGCCCGGTCGGCGAAGTCTGGGCGGCCTTGCGGCCGGCTCGCTGGGCATGGAACGTCAGGATCGACACGTAAAAGAATCCGAACGCGAATATCAGCAGGAACGGCGTAACCAGCAGCTTGATGCTGTAAATGCTGGCGACGGCGCAGGCCGTCATGTACACGCCCAGGACCATTTCAATGTATGGAACCCAGTTGCGTTTTCTGCCCTTTCGCGGATTCTGGAGGGCCATGCCGGGCTTGACCTGTGAAACCCCGTCCCCGTATTTCGGCGTGCGGACGAACTCGCTCTTCTTGCCCAGCCATGCCTCCAGGATCGCCTTGCTGTTGGACACGCAAAGCCCGACGCCAAGGGCCATCATGATGGGCATGTATTTGAGCACCACCCTCCAGTCGCCGTCCAGCTCGTACTGGCTGGCCATGTAAAACACCCCGGCCGAGAACGTCGCCAGCACGAACACGCTTATGTCGAACAGGCCCGAAAGCAGCGTGCCGCGATCGATCGGGACCGACTTGAGGTACATCGCCGGGAACATCAGCAGCACCAGGATCATCATGAACAGGTGCACCGAGAAGGACGTCAATTGGAAGAACGACTCGACCTTCACCTTCAGCGGGGCCTTGGAAAGCATGATCTTGGGCAGCAGCTTGATGGACGTCTGGGCGCCGCCCTTGGTCCAGCGGAACTGCTGGGCCTTGAAGGCGCTCATTTCGGGCGGCAGTTCGGCCGGGCTGGTCAGGTCGGGCAGGAAGACGAACTTCCAGCCCTTTAGCTGTGCCCGCAGCGACAGATCCAGGTCTTCCGTCAGCGTGTCGTGATGCCAGCCGCCGGCGTCCTCAATGGCCGATTTGCGCCACGTGCCGGCCGTGCCGTTGAAGCTCATGAACCGCTCGCTGCGGTTCCGCGCGACGTGCTCGATGGCGAAGTGTCCGTCCAGGAACAGCGCCTGCGAGCGGGTCAGCATGCTGTCGTTGCGGTTCAGGTGGTCCCAGCGGCTCTGGACCACGCAGACTTTCGGGTCGGTGAAATATTGTATCGAATCGAGCATGAACGACTCCGACGGGACGAAATCGGCGTCGAAGATCGTGATGAATTCGCCCTTGGCGGTCTTCATTCCGTTTGCCAGCGCTCCGGCCTTGTAGCCCGTGCGGTCCTCGCGATGGATGTATTCCACGTCGTAGCCCTGCTGCCGGGCCTTTTCAACCGCCTGCTTCGCCAGTTCGCAAGTCTGATCGGTGCTGTCGTCGAGCACCTGGACCTGGAGCTTTTCCCTGGGATATTTTATCCCGCAGGTCTTCTCGATGATCCGCTGCACCAC
This sequence comes from Planctomycetota bacterium, assembly GCA_016235825.1. Lineage (GTDB taxonomy): Bacteria > Planctomycetota > Phycisphaerae > SM23-33 > SM23-33 > JACRIL01. Next base: position 12,963 of record JACRIL010000223.1, on the reverse strand, counting down.
CAGCGGCTCGTTGTACATCGGAAGCTGAATGGTTACGGCGGGCAGTTCCTGGAACTGGCCGGCCGGACTGGGCGCCTTGGCCCGATGCCGGTAATACAGAAATACCAGCACGTAGCGGTGGAACCCGTAGATCGACACCAGCACCAGCATGATGGTGTAGACCGATATGAATATTGTATGAACCAGTTCAGTCCAGGACATTTCCTGCATCCCTGTGCGTATCCGGAAGGCGTCAGCCCCCGTTTGAATAATCTGCCCTTATACCATATACCTGCCAATCGGTCAAGGACGGACTGGCAATTTTCTGGGAAGTGCCCCAGACATCATACCATCTACGCATTGCGAAGGCGAAAGTACCTGAACGCGGCCACAATCTAGCGCTGTCGTGCTACCCATGAGACGATTTCTTCGAGGAACTGCTTTTTCATGATGCAATTAAGATGTCCTGCGTCTTGGATTTCCACAACGGGCCAGTCCTTCCGGACCGTCAGCATGGGGTCGACGTAGAGTTTTTTCACCGGGTCGCGGCTGCCCACAATGACGGTGGCCGGCGTCTTGATTGCCTTTAGCTGCTCTTCGGTTATGCCCAGTTTGCCGATCTGGCTGATGCAGGCCGCGGGCGTCCTGCCGCCTTCGCGCGGGGGCAGTTCCTCCCAAATCTTGGCTAGCGCCCCGCCCTCGCGCATCCATCCCATGCCGCCCACGACGGCCGAAGTGATCCGGTCAGGATGCGTCGCCAGCAGTTTCATGACGATCATGCCGCCCATGGAATATCCGACAACGTGGGCCTTGGTGATTTTCAGATGGTCCATCAGCAGTATCACGTCCTCAGCCATCTGCGCGCCGTAGGCTGACTCCTTTTCGGGCTTGTCCGAGCCGCCGTGGCCGGGCAGGTCCAGTGCGATGACCTGGTGGTCCTTCGCCAAGGCCGCCATGACGCCGGGCATCTTCCAGTTGCTCTCCGCGCTGCCGTGCAGGCCGTGGATCAGGACGACCGGCTCGCCCTTGCCCTGGACGAAATAGCGGATCTTCACGCCGTTGGCGTCGAAGGTATTGGCGACGGGTTCATCCTTGTCAGCCGGCCGACTTTGCGCAAAAATGAACGTCGCCGGAATTGCCGCCGCCGCTATCGCGCACGAAATCAGATTGATATGCCATTTCATAAAAATCTCCCGTCTGAAAATGCAGTTCACGCCCGGACATGGGGCTTAACGTGTTATACGTCCGGCTTATTGCGTTACTGTTCAGCCGTTGCCTCTCCGCGTCTGATTTGCCGATTATAACCGGTTACATATCGAATCCCACACAATGCGATCTTTATCGGATTCGATCAGCGGCTTGAACCCGAAGGCCTGATAGAGTTTTATCGCGGGAATCCTGATGCTTTCCGTCGTCAGGTATGCCCTGCTATGCCCCAACTCCACGAGCCGCTCCATGATCGCGGTAACCAGAGGTTTGGCCAACCCTCTGCCCTGAAATTTCGGCACGATTGCGACCCAGTGAATCTGGCCCCAGCCCTCGTATTTGCCGTCGCCGAACCATGCCGCGGCGGTCCCTATTTCCCGCCCGTCGCCGTCGCAAAGAAATATCATGCGGCGGGCAATCTCGGCCTCGTCATGCCCGAACCACCGCCGGAAGGTCGCCGCGTCCACAGCCTGCAACCGGTCCGCCTCCTGCTGAATACGGACCCACGCGCCAATGTCGCCTGTCCGATATGCCCGCAGGGAAACCGGCGGCGGCAGATCGTGGCGGGGAAAGCCTTGCAGGTCGTCCCTCGTCATAATTACCTTGATCAATCCTTCAGCCATGCCACCATCTTAATTACTCATTTATCCGGTGTAACCGGCCCATTGTGCCTAGCCGAGCCGCCCCACATCCCCCAGCCGTCGGCCTTTGCATCGCCGGCTTCCAGACAAATCAGAGTTCCATCGTCAGTCGCGATGTAAATCCGGCCGCCCATGACAGCCGGCTGGAATATGATATGCCCGCCGACCTCGTTTTCCATAACTTCTTTTTCCCACTGGGGCCGAAATTCGCCTTGCAAGCGGCCGGTCCGGTTGTTATAGAATACCCCGCCAACCGGTTGAGAAGATTCGGAGAGGCACACGTCATTGCCGTATACGCCGCGGTTGCAAATCCGCCGGCGGTCTGGTATAGAGAAGCCGCAATGGTCGACATAAAGCTGGTACGAGCCGAGCCGCAGAAGTTCATCGAGGCCTCGCGCGTCAAGCGATGCCCGGTGGATTTTGGCGCGCTTCTGGACCTGGACGGCAGGCTGCTCAAGGCCCGCCAGGAGCTTCAGGAGATCAAGACGTCCCAGAACGTCGCCGGCAGGGAGATCGCCCGATTGAAGGACCAGGCCAAACAGGATGCCGTCGCGAAGATGGCCCTGCTCAAGGCCCGCACCAAAGAGCTTGACGACCTGATCGCCCAGCTTGAGCCGAAATTCCAGGAGATGATGCTGCTGGTTCCCCAGCCGCCTGCGCCGGAAGTTCCCGTCGGCAAGGACGAGACGGAAAACGTCGTCATTCGCGTCGAGGGGCAGGTCCGCAAGTTTGACTTCGAGCCGAAGGACCACGTCCAGCTCGGCGAACTGCTGGGAATAATAGACGTTCCGCGCGGCGTGAAGCTGGCCGGAAGCAGGAACTACATCCTCAAGGGCGCCGGGGCGATGATGCATTACGCCATTCTTCGCCTTGCGCTGGACCAGATGATCGCCAAGGGCTGGACGCTGCTGAACGTGCCGGTCCTTGTCAACGAGTCGGTAATGTACGGCACGGGATATTTTCCGCTGGGCCGCGAGCAGGCGTACCTGTGCGAGCGCGACGGCATGAGTCTGGCCGGCACGGCGGAGGTGCCCGTAACGGCCTACCATTCCGACGAGATACTCGACGAGACGGAACTGCCGCGAAAATACGTCGCCTTCTCGACCTGTTTCCGCCGCGAGGCCGGCGCGGCAGGCAAGGACACCTACGGCCTGTACCGCGTCCATCTGTTCGACAAGGTCGAACAGGTCGTGCTCTGCAGGAACGACCATCAGGCGAGCCTCGATCATCACAAAGAGATACTGGCCAACTCCGAAGACGTGCTCAAGGCCCTGGAACTGCCCTACCGCGTGGTCAACGTCTGCACGGGCGACCTGGGCCAGGGGCAGGTGCAGAAATTCGACATCGAGACCTGGATGCCCAGCCGCAAAAACTACGGCGAGACCCACTCAGCCAGCAGATTCCACGAGTTCCAGTCCCGCCGGCTGAATATCCGCTACCGCGACTGCGGCGGGGCGGTCAAATTCGTCCACACGCTCAACAACACCGTGATCGCCTCGCCCCGGGTGCTGATCGCGGCGCTCGAACTTTACCAGAATGCCGACGGAAGCGTTACCGTCCCCGCCGCCCTTCGGCCTTACATGAACGGGATGGAAAAGATTGCGCCAAGGAAAGGATAGCAGATCATGGCAGAACCAGTCGAAGCGGAAAACAAGGCCCAGCCGCCAAAGTGGGGTTCGCTGAACTTCATGATGATCATCCTGATCATCATCATAGTCATCGGCGGCGTGCTGATCGGCGCGGAGATTGTCCGATTGGACAACCGGATTTCGGTCGTAGAGGACGGTCTGAGGGACTTCACGCCCTACGTCGAGGCTCGCACCAAGGCCCAGAAGACCAAGACTCCGGCAACCAAGCCGGCAACCCCGGCCGCTACTCCAGCCGGCAAGTAAGTCTCCAGGAGCAGACAAGACACGGCGGGGGTTTCCGAACCCGCCTGTTTACCGCGTGCCAGCGGCCGCCCGGCCGGCAGGTGTGACCTGCCGGAGGGCCGTTGGTGCGCGGAGTGTTTTTAACCATTCAGGAATAACCATGCAGGCGGAGAGATGGGCATGATAGTAGTGATGAGGCCGCACGCATCCGAGGAACACGTCAGGCATGTAGTGGACCTTATTCGCGAGTACGGCCTGAAAGAACATATTATTTACGGCACGGACCGGACGGTTATCGCCTGCATAGGCGACAAGCGGACGGTGGACAAGGGCGCTATCGAGAACGCCCCGATGGTAGATCGGATCGTTCCGATCCTTTCGCCATACAAGATGGCCTCAACCGAGGTCAAGAAGGCCCGCACGGAGATACCGATCGGCCCGGGCCGGTTCCCTATAGGCGGCAAGAAGGTCGGTCTGATCGCCGGACCATGCTCGGTCGAGAGCCGCGAGCAACTTCTGAAGATCGCCGACGCTGTGAAATCGGCCGGGGGCATAGGCCTGCGGGGCGGAGCCTACAAGCCGCGGACAAGCCCGTACAGTTTTCAGGGCTTGGGCGTCGAAGGCCTGAAAATTCTGGCCGAGGCCCGCGACCGCACCGGCCTGGCGATCGTTACGGAGGTTACCAGCCTGGAAAATCTCGAGGCCGTGGCCCAATACGCCGACGTGCTCCAGATCGGGGCAAGGAACATGCAGCACTTTCCGCTCCTGGAGGCCTGCGGCAAGGTCGCCAAACCGGTCCTGCTCAAACGCGGAATTTCCGCCACGCTGGAGGAATGGCTGCTGGCGGCTGAATACATAATCAACGCCGGCAATCAGCAGGTTATCCTCTGCGAGCGGGGCATCCGCACGTTCGAGGACTACGTTCGCAACACGCTGCCCCTGGCGGTGGTGCCCGAACTGCACGACAAGACTCACCTGCCCGTGCTGGTCGACCCAAGCCACAGCACAGGCCACGCGCACCTTGTCCCTGCGATGTGCCGGGCCGCGGCTGCAGCCGGCGCCGACGGGCTGCTGATCGAGGTCCATCACGACCCCGAACACGCCGCCTCTGACGGCGCCCAATCTATCACTCCGGCCCAGTTCGCCGACATGATGCCGACCCTCCGGCGGATCGCACAGGCAATCGGACGCGATTTGTAGGATTTCCTGATGTATTCAGGAACGTAACATTTGCGAGTATTGCGATGTTGCGATTCCCTTCCGCTTAGCGCATCATTCCGGCGTGATGGATTCTCGCGGCCAGATACCCGGTGATGTCAAGTCGTCCGTCAGCCGGCAGATTCGCGCCCCGCTGGCGCCTGTGGCGATCGCGCTGGCGTGCGGCATTGCGGCTGGCAGGTATATTCACATTCCGGCGGGTCTGTGGGCTGTTATCGCCGTTGGATCGCTGGCCGCCGGGCTGGCAACGTTTCGATTCGGGCATTTGCGGATCGTAACAATTTCGGCGATTCTGGCCTGCGTGTCGGCGATCGGCGCGATCTGCTCACATCTGGCATGGTACAGCGTTCCGGCCGGACACATCGTAACGTGGACGGGCGAATCCGCCTCGCTTGCGACCATTCGCGGCAAGATCGTCAGTTCGCCGATACTGGACGAGCAGACCGGCCCAGCCATCGGATATCGCCGCGAGCCGCGGACGATTTTTCTGCTCCAGACGACTTGGATCAGCACCAACAAGGGCGGGCGGGAGACTTGCGGAACCGTCCGTGTAACCGTTGACCAACCGGCAATGCATCTGTCAGCCGGCCAGCAGGTCGAACTGGTCGGCAAAATGGGGCGGTTCCACCCGCCGTCGAATCCGGGACAGTTCGATTCGCTCGCCTCGGCCCGCCTGAGCGGTGTGCTTGTCTGGTTTACCGTGCCCGCCAGTCAAGGGGCCGTCGTGCTGGGCGGGCCGGAAAACTGCATCGAGCGGGCATTCTGGAATATTCGGGCGGCGGCGAGGCAGCAAATGGCCTGCCAGGGCGGGCTCGAGGGCGGGCCGCTGCTCAACGCCCTGATAACCGGCGAGCGCAGCCCCGCCCTGCGGCAGCTCAACCGCGCGATGATGCAGGCAGGCACGGCACACTATCTGAGCATCTCCGGCTCGCACCTGGCGATATTTCTGGGCTTTGCGTATCTGCTGTGCCGGCTGGCGGGGCTGAGGCCGGCAAGGGCGGCTGGCGTAGTGCTTGTCGTGCTGACGGCTTACCTGCTGCTGGCCGAGCCGAACGCCCCGCTGATGCGATCGGCGATAATGGCCGGCTGCGTGTGCCTGGCGGCGATTTTTCAGCGCAGGCCTTCGGGCCTCAACGCACTGTCGGCCGCGGCGGCGATCATACTCTTCATCGATCCGCTGCAACTGTTCGACGCCGGCTTCCAACTGAGTTTCTCGCTCGTGCTGGGCTTCATACTGCTTCACAAGCCGGTCCGCCGGCTGCTTTTCGGGCGATGGCTTGCCCGGCGGGGCCTGGCCGTCTTTCGCGGTTCCGGCTCGACCATCCGCCGGCTCAGGCGCGCCGCCGCGTGGCGGCTCATGGACGGCCTGACCGTGATGCTGACGGCCTACGTCGTTTCGATCCCGCTGGTGGCGCATCACTTCGGCCTGTTCAGCCCCTACGCGATTGTGCTAAACGTGATCCTGGCGCCGCTTGTTATCGCGGTGCTCGTGCCGGGATATATCTCGCTGGCGCTGGCCTGGCCGATGCCCGGCCTGGCCGGGCTTTTCGGAAAGCTGGCGGGGCTGGCGTCGGACGGCCTGGCCTGGACCGTAATGAAAATGAGCGAACTGCCCGGCCTGTGCATGGACCTCTACCCCGTCGGCGCGGTCTGGGTGGCGCTGTGTTACGCGGCAATTGCCATGTTGTTTTTGCGGAACAGGATTCGCTTTGCTTCAATGGCCGGCGCCGTCTGCCTTGTCGCGGCCGTGATTTTGGCCATTGTCTCGCAAATGGCTGCCGCGCCGCCGGCAACAGCCGAACTGCATGTCCTGGACGTCGGGGCGGGCCAATGCGTCGTCCTGCGCGGCCCGTCGGGCAAGACGTTCATCTTCGACTGCGGCTCGCGCAGCGGTTTCGATATTTATCAGCAGGTCCTCCGCCCGTTCCTGCGCCGGATGCGCCTGCCGACGCCGCACGAGGCCTTCGTCTCGCACGCCAACACCGACCATTACAACGGCCTGGCCGAGATGATCCGCAATAAACCCTCCACCATCGGCAAGGTTTATCTGAACGATTATTTCAGCCTTGCGGTTCCCGCCGGACAAACGGACCAGCCGACGGATTTGCCGGCACTGATCGCACGGCAGGGCCTAACCGTTCATCGCGTCCGGACCGGCCAGACCATCCGGCTGGATGAGAGGACGACAGTCGAGGTCCTCTGGCCGCCCGAGCAGTTCGACGACAAACTGGCCGGGCCCGCACACGCCAACGACTCGTCGCTGGTCCTGAAGATTACCTGCGACGGCAGGAGCGTTCTTTTGACCGGCGACATCGAGACCGGCGCACAGGAACGGCTGGCGGCCGGCCAGCCTGACAAACTTAAGGCCGACGCCATGATCCTGCCGCATCACGGCTCATTCACGCAAGCCATCCCCGGCCTGGTCGATGCCGTAGGCCCTGCCGTCGTCATCGCCAGCCAGCCCAGGCAGGCATCGCTGCCCGCGCAGGCCGACGACATGCCCGTCAGGCCGGCCGATGAGTTTTTCGCCGCTCTCCGGCCGCGGATTAAATATTTCTCGACCGCATCCAACGGCTACATATGCGTCCAGTTCGGCGCCGGCAGGATCGACGTGTTTGCATCCCGATAATCGGCCGCTTGCGACAACGCCATCCGGACAAAATGCAATCCTTTCCCGGGATTTTTTTATACAATGAGGATGGCGGCGGCCTCTTTACTTTCAGGAACCGAATATGACGAACATTCAAAACCTGACGGACGCACAACTTCTGCAACTTTTTGCGGACAGGCAGGATAACGATGCATTCCGGGAACTTTTTCACAGACATTATCGTTTTGTCTGGAGCGCCTGCCGCCGCAGGCTATGCGGCCGCGAGCATCTGGCGGAAGATGCAGTTCAGGCGGTTTTTCTCGTATTGTTCCGCCATGCCGGACGGATACGCAACGGCTGCGCACTGTCCGCATGGCTGTATCAGACCGCAAGGTCCGCTTCAAACCAGATTCTCCGTGCGGAATCTCGCCGGCGGGAGAGAGAAAAAAAGGCGGCTGCCATGAACGACATGATACGAGACCCGCTTCCCGAGGCCGGCTGGAACGAGGTCCGACGACATCTGGACGAGGCCCTCGACGCTCTGCCAGGCAAACAGCGCGACGCGGTGATAAGGCATTACCTTGCCGGCAAAAGTCTGGGAGAAATATCCGCCGAAACCGGAATCGGCCGGGCGACGGTGCAGAAGCGGGTGGAGGCAGGAGTGGGAAAGCTTCGATCAATTCTCTCGGCGAAGAACGTGGCGGTCTCCGTCGCTGGGTTGGGAACAATGATCGCCGGCAATACCCTGGAGGCGGCGCCGGCGGTGCTGGAACAAACGCTTTTCACGGCTATTGCGCATAACATATCCGCGGGCGGATCGGCTGCCGGCGGCATGGTCAACATAGTGGTCAAGGAGATAGGAAAAATGATGTTCATTGCGAAACTGAAGGTTGCGGCTGGCATTGTGGCTTTGGCGGCAATTGTCGCGGGCACTGGCGGGGCGATCCTTGTCGCCCAGAACGGCAAGACGGAGACCGTAGTGGCGACACCCGCCCCGGCAACAACCGCTCCGGCTGCGCCAAGCGATGTTACCGTCGTCGAGATAACGGACAAGGCCATCGTGAAAGATTGTATCCCGTTCGGAGTCAATTTGAGCTACGGCAACGATTCCTTCTATGCATCTCCGTGGCTCAAAGACAGGATCAGGGAGAGCTTTGAAGGCAGCACGTACCGGCAATGCCTGAATGGCGCCGCACAGGACGAAACCGGCTTGGCGCTCTGGCAGGAGTTTCCTGGCCCATGGCAGAAACTGCATTTGGGCGCCAAGTTCACCATTCTCAACGGCCCAGCCAAGGGAATGACCGGCACAATCAAAGAAATCACCAAAAAGACCATCAACGGCAAGGAACGCCCATATTATGTTTTCGATAAAACGGTCCCGGCCGCATCGAGGGCAAAAGACGGCCTGCCCGGAGTAATGGTGGAAAAATTCTGCCTCGACGAGGGACATATCGGCCCGCCGGCAAATTACTGGCGTTCCAGCGTCGGCGATAAAGACAAGGTTCCACGTCTTGAGATATCGGTCGGGGACGCTTATCCGGGTTCAACGGGCCGGGCCGCCTGCCGCCTGATCGCGCCGGACGCCAGGAACAAGGCATTCATACGCTTCGCCGCTTTTGCGCCGCACCTGGGGCAAAGCAACGGAACGTGGAAGGTTTCCTTTTGGGCCAAAACCGCGGCCGGGACGCCCGAAATGGAGGTGCTGGCGATAAAAGGGGCAATAACTGAAACCGTGGCGGCGACGCAGAAAATCGCCCTGGAAAAAGATTGGAAGAAATTCGAGCTTTCTTTTGACGTGGCCGGAGTGCCGGACCCCGCTGCCTGGAAAGACCCGAAGAAAAGCATCAACAACATGCTCTCTTTCGTCTGGCAGGCTGGCGGCGGCGAGGCGCTGCTCGATGAAATCAGCGCACAGATGGCCGACGAAAAAAATCCGACCGCCTTTCGCGATGATCTGCTAGCCACACTCAAACGCCTCAATGTCGGATCTGTTCGCAACCTCCAGCAGGGAGGAAATCCCATAGAAAATATTTTCACGCCCGGGCTTTACAGCCATTACGGGAGCAGCATGCTCATGACGAACCCCGGACCTTATGGCTTCGTCGACAGGATTCCTTTCAGCGCACCGGAGATGTACGCGTTGTGCGAGCAGGTCGGCAGCGATCCGTGGTACTGCATTCCGGGAACGCTGCACACGGAAGAGCTGTTGAAATTCATGGAATTCATCGGCGCGCCGGCCGACACGGGCGCCGGTAAACTGCGTGCCCAACTCGGACATACCAAACCCTGGACGGAATCCTTCAGGTATCTTCACGTGGAATTCGGCAATGAGGCATGGAACGACTCTCCGCCTTATCATTCCAACGGATTTAATGGCATGGACTACTGGAAAGACCTGATTGATGCGGCGAAAAAATCTCCTTATTACAGGCCGAATGTCATTTTCCATCCTGCCGGACAGGCGAATTTCCCGGCAAATAACAAGGAAATCATGAGCCATGTTCCCAACGGCGACAGGTTCGCAATCGCGCCCTACATGGCCAACAATAATCATTTCCCGAAAGAAAACGCGGCTTTTCTCGACACTCCGGAAAAATTCTACCGCTGGCTTCTGGCCTGGCCCATCTTCCGGTCCCGCGATCCGAAGAATGGACTGATGTATCTGAATCACCAGTATGCAAAAGAAGCCAATATGGAACTTTCCATTTACGAATACAACTATGCGCTGGAAGTCCGGAAAGGCACTACAGGGCTGGAAGAACCCCAAAAGAGAATGTTCACAACGATCGGAGGAGGGGTCGGCCTCATCAACACCATGTTATTGATGCTCAAGGAACATGGAATCAGGGTCCAAAACGCGTTCCCGCTGGCCAGCGGAGCGGACAACGGGATTTGCGATTTTATCCTTTCCATGCGAAAAGGACATGAACGGTATCGTCCGAGTTTTTTGGGATTAGCCATGGTCAATCAGGCGATAGGCGGCGATCTTATGGAAACCGTTCACACAGGCCTGGATTCCAAATGGGACGGTGAAGGAGTTTTTTACACGGAATGGCAGAAGGAGCCTAAAGTCACCAAATATGAAAACATCCCCTGCCTGATGAGTTATGCCTTCAGGAACAAAAACAAAAGGGGCCTGGTCCTGACGAACCTCGATCTGACGCGCCCGCTGCCCGTGCAAATCAGGTTTCCGGGCGACGTAAAGGACGGCAAGGCAATTTCGCTACTTCTGACGGCCGACAAGATCACCGCCAGCAACGAGTGGGAAGTTGGCGAACCGCAGGTAACGGTCAAGGAGGAGACGATAACAGACTTCGCCTCCGGCCGGAAGATCGTGGTCCCGCCGTTTTCCATGATGAGCCTGACATGGGAAAATAAATAGAAAACCTTTTGTGAGATGAAAGGGAAAATGCATGTCGAAGAAACGATTTTACACATTGTTGGGAACATTGGCGATTGCAATGCTGCTGTCGATTCAAACCGTGCCTCAAATCGCCAGCGGTCAGGCGGTAAAAACAACCAGCGTTCCAGCCTCGCTGCCGGCAGCGGGGGCATACCATCTGCCGGCGGCATTTAAACTCGTCTGCATCGGCGACTCGATTACGCAGGGAGGGGTAATGCGACAAACCGGAAAAACGTATACCAGTTATCGCTACCCGCTGTGGAAGATGTTCGTGGACGAGAATATCCAGGTCGATTTCATCGGTTCGATGACCGTGAGCCAATTCTTGGGATTTCAAGGTGATGATTATAAGGGCAAGAAATTTGATTGCGACCACGAGGGCCATGGGGGCTGGACGACTGCCGCTATCGCCGAAAAGCTTCCCGAATGGATCGAAAAATACACGCCCGACGCGGCCATGATCCAGCTTGGCACCAACGACATGTCAAAAACAAAGGAGATAGAGCCGACAATCCAGGCCATGACCGGCATCATCGAGACTCTACGAAAGAAAAATCCCAAGGTGCTTATCCTGCTGGGCCAGACTTTCCAGGAAGGAGGGTCGTTCCCGGCAATGCGCAAAGCCATGGTGGAGCTGGCTGAAAAGCTTACGAAGGCGGAATCGCCGATTGTCATAGTGGATTATACCAAAGGCTGGGTATGCAAGCCTGACGCCAAGGATACATGCACAATAGACTGGGTTCATTGCAACGAAAGAGGCGCCGAGATTATGGCCAAGAAATGGTTCGAGGTGATAAAACCGTTTCTGACGAAATGACCAGATGCTTTGCCCTTTGCCGGCGTGTGAATTCATGGAATTCCGGGACGGCAAATGCGGCCGGAATTGCCGGCAAATTGCTTGCAAGATTCGGGCGCAAGACATAATGGTAAGAAAGCGGCCTGTGGTGGTCGCAGGCTGGCCTTGATTTTGGTAAATCCCGGCAAAAAGGGACACTATGCAACTGATCGTAGCCGGCGCGCAAATTCCTGTAACTGAAAGTGTCTCCTCCAATGAGGCCGCTATCCTGCGTGCTATTGCCTTCGCAGCCAAGGCGGGGGCTGACATGCTCGTAACGCCTGAAGGCTCACTCAGCGGCTACACGCACAAGTTCGATGCCGGTGCCGTTGTTGCTGCGTTGGGCCGAGTAACGGCGGCGGCTGGCCAGGCGCACGTCGGCCTCGCTCTGGGCACCTGCTTTGTCGAGCCAGCCGACAATCACTGCTATAATCAAATCCGCTTTTATGCCCCAGATGGTTCGTACATGGGCTTCCACAGCAAGACAGCTCTGTGCGGCACGTTGAACAAGTTTTCAGAAGGCGAGATCACATACTACGCTCGCAAACCGCTGGAGGTATTCCGTGTTAACGATGTCATAGTGGGTGGACTGATCTGTAATGACATGTGGGTTAACCCGATGTGCTCGCCTGAATCCGACAACCATTTGTGCCGCCAACTTGCTGGCATGGGCGCCAAGGTTATCTTCCACGCCGTAAATGCTGCTAGTGGACGGACCGACTTCTTTGAGACCCTCCGGCAGTTCCACGAAGCCAACTTGCGGATGCGGGCCAGGGCCTCGCGGATATGGATTGTGACAGTGGACAATTGCGCACCAGTCCCGGACGCGCCGGTCGTTTCGCCATCGGGCATAATCAGCCCCGATGGCTATTGGGTTGTGCGAACGCCAATATTTGGCGAGCGGTTCTTCGCTCAGACTATCGAGATAGCCGAGAAATGAGACATCCCCACGTCGAATTGAGTCTTCGCTGACAGGGGTCTCTCGCCCGACAGATGCGCAGGGAATGGGAAATGTCATTTTTATCCTGATAATGTTAAATAAATCGTGTTGACTCAGTCGCATGGACGGCTGGATAATGATAAGGGGGGTAGACGGTTAGCTCCCCCTATCGCAACAGACTGTGGTTTTACCAGTCATATCCGTCGGTAAGGTCTGCGTCGGTTACAGGACCTGTAACGACTACTTGTTCGAGAAGCCGAGCAGATCAGTCGGCCTCGCG
>JACRIL010000217.1 GCA_016235825.1 Planctomycetota bacterium | reverse complement strand
ACCGAGACGCAGAACCGCAATCGGCGCGCACGGCAGTCCCACGTGAAAGCCAAACTCAGGCGGTTACGCAGACTTGGCGTCAAGTTGTATAAGCTGCGATGCTGCATCATGCCAGAGGAAGTTTCGTTGTAGTGATAGCCAAGGCCGGCTATTACGCCTACCACCTGCTGGGAAAGTTGCAAGGCAACCGGGTTTCGATTCAACTTTCAGACCCCTTCGTCCAGGCGGCCGCTGCCCGTGATGGCCGCACGCTGCGCGTGATACTGGCAAACTTTGCCCCGCCTCAAATGATGCTGCAGGACCTGGCCCTGAAACAGTTAATAGCTGGAGGGCACAGCGGCAAGGAGCTGAAAGCACTGGCTCAAAAACAAGGTTCGGACCCCCGACAACTGCTGAGCGACCGCCGCCGGATCGAGACCCTTGACGCCCCGCCAGACGTGCGTGCAGCGGCACTGGCTTTATACGATGCGGTGCAGCTCTCGGCCCGGCGACAACGGCAAGCCGTGGAACTCCGCATTACCCTCAAGGACGCGGCCGCCGGGCGATACAGACTGCGCGAGTACCGCGTAGACAGCCGGAACGCCAACGCTTACGGACAGCGGGAAGCTATCGATCAGTCGCTGCAGAAGGCCGTCAAGAAGGGCGTTTCCTCCGCCCGGGATTATCTGGCGCAGCGATGGAGCGAGACGGAGATGGCTCAACTGCCGGGCAAAAAAGACGCCGCAGACAACATGGCATATTTTCTGGCTCTGCCCCCGTCCTCGCCCGCCGCATGGGCGCCGCCGCGTCCAGGCAACCTGACATCATATTTTGTGTCGCTGCCGCCCGCCCGGCAACGGGACGCGCTGGCGGCCATGGAACTTCTGAAAGAGGTCAAACGGGATTGCATAAAAGAAATCAACGCCTCCCTGAAACCGCGGGAACAAAACGTATCCGAGGCAACCTCCGACGGCAGCATCACGTGGCGCGGCGCTCTGCCGCCCTACGGCGTCATGCTGCTGGAGATCGAGCAACGCGACTAGCGGAAAAAAGTGCGGATATTTGGAGCGGGTGTGCGTATAATCTCCGCCTCTCATGGCGACATTGGCGGAAAAAATCTGGGATGTTGTCCGTCTGGCCGGTTATTGCCGTCGCGCCCGCGGGCACGGCGGCTGGGTCGAGGTCCGCAGGCAGAAGCTGCGTTGGCGGCTGAGGCCGGAGAGGTTCCTCGACCGCCAGATACTCCTTCGCGGGGCGTTTGAACCCAAGACGACGCAACTGGTCCGGCGTTTCGTCAGGCCGGGCATGAGGGTGCTAGACGTCGGGGCGAACATCGGATACTTCACGACGATTATTGCCGGCCTGGTAGGGCCGCAGGGCAGGGTCTGGGCCTTCGAGCCGGTTGAAACTTACAGGCAGCGGCTTATATGGCATCTGGACGCCAACGGACTGGCCGGCCGGGCTGAGGTGTTCGATTACGGCCTGTCCGACCGCCAGAGGAGTCTGGAAATAGTCATGGAGGAATCGACGGCCAGCCTGCACCCGACGACCGCCGGCGGCGACAGGCAGACCGTCCAGCTCCGACGGCTCGATGACATTGCCGGCGAACTGCGTATCGACCGGATCGACCTGATTAAAATCGACATCGACGGCCATGAGCCGTTCTTTCTCGCCGGGGCGCAGCAGACAATACGGAAACACCGGCCGGTCATGGTCATGGAATTCAACCAGGCCAGCCTCGACGCCGCATCTTCCGATGTTCGCCGGCTTTACGAACAGTTGACGGACCTGGGCTATCAGCTTTATTCCGAGAAGACAGGGCAGCCTTTCCAGTCGCGGCTGGAATTTCTCCGCGAATGCGGAAATTTCCGGCGGTCGGCCAACGCATGGGCCTATCCGCAAGTGCAGGCTAAAATTTGAGTTAGCAAACGTCCGGCATGGCTGCAAAAATCCTGGCAGACAAACCCTTTGAAATTGCCCTGCCGGCGCGTAAAATATTTGCAGTTTTAATCCGGAAAGGGCTGCGCCATGACGAAAGTGGTAATAGTGGTCGAGAAAAAGGAAGATCAGCCGGCCATCAGGCTGGTAACCACCAACAAATCCCGGGCCCTCACATTGGTCCGACATCTTATCATCGAAAACGCACCCAAGTTCGACCATGAGGAACTGCTGGAGTTCAACGACGAGGCGGACCTCCAGCGGGACCTGACTAACGGGACGCTCCTGAAAGAGGGCGAACACTATTACCTCGTGAAAAGCGCGAAGTACGCCGTCTCGGCCAAAGAATACGAGGTCGTGGATTAGCAGGCCCGATGCCCGGCCGCCCCGGACCTGTGTTTGAGATCTGAAATCTGAGATATGAGATTTGAAATTTCCAATTTCAGATTCTTCAGCATCCCCGTCTGACAGCACATCCAGCCGCACCAGCTATTTCGGCTTTGCCAGATTTACCAGAGGCCAGCGGGCGGTGGGTTTGAGTTTGCCGAAAATGACCTCCGCGGCGGCGTCGAGCGAACGGGGGGCTGAGCTGTAGGTGCATACGACCGTGCCTGCCTGTTTGGGTGAGCCGCGCTCATAAGGATTGTTGGTAACCACGACTGTCGGAATTTTTCGGGCCGCAAGCAGCTTGATCAGACGGGTGTTGTTCTCCGGCCAGACGCGCCAGTAGAAATTCGTCAGCACGACGACATCGGCCTGGCGGGCCAGGTCGAGTATCAGTTTGATCTCCTCGTCGATGGCGGCAAAGTGGCAGTCGGCATTTATCAGGTTCATCGACAACTTGAGCATCGACTCGTTGAACGAGTGGGCGTGGTAGTGCATGTTGTTGGGCAGGAAGTCCTCGCGGACGATCTGCTCGACGACGAGGACTTTTTTCTTTTCCGGCCTGACAGGCAGCAGCTTTTTTCGGTCGCGGAGGATGGTAACGCACGAGCGGGCCGCGTCGGCGGACAGTTTGCGGATGGCCGGATCCCGAAGCGGCTTTTCCGCCGCGGCCGGACTGACCTTGCCGCCGTTTTTAAACAATCCCTGAGCGGCCTTCGTAATCAGCAGCCGGCGGACGCGGTCGTCCAGTTCGTCCATCGTTATGCGGCCCGACTCGACCCATCGCTTGATCTCAAAGAATGTCTGCGTCCGCACCTCGCCGTCGGACTTGAGCAGCACCAGCGAGGCCCCGGCCTTGAGGGCCATCGCGCTGGCCACGGGTATTCCCCAGCGATTCACGATGGCGCCCATGCCGATGGCGTCGGTGGTAATCACGCCTTGGAAGCCAAGTTCTTTGCGGAGCAGGTCTGCGTGGATGATGGGCGACAGCGAGGCCGGCAGTTCCGACTCGTCGAAGGCCGGATATCGGCAGTGGGCGGTCATAACGGCCCGCAGGCCGGCGCGGATCAGCGCCTGATACGGGGCCAATTCCAGCCGGCGCATCCTCCCGCGGTCGGCCTTGAGGACCGGCATGCCGTGGTGGGCGTCAATGCTGGAGTCGCCCCGGCCGGGGAAATGCTTGGCCGTGGCGATCAGCCCGCCATCCTCCAGGCCCATCATCAGCTTGACAACATATTTGCAGAAGGTCGCCGGATCGTCGCAGAACGAGCGGATGTTTATCTCGGGGTTTTTCGGGTTGATGTTGATGTCGCACACCGGCGAGTGAAGCATGTTCATGCCCAGGGCAGAAAGCTGCCGGGCCAGGGCCTTGCCGACCTTGTATGCAAGTTCAGGCCCGCCCCCCGCCGCCAGTCCCATGTTCGACGGAAACAGGTTGACGCCGTTGTAATGCATGTCGTGCGAGAAATCGCCCTCGAAGTCGGTGGCCACGTGCAGCGGCACTCCGCACGGGCGATTCATCGCAATATCTTTCAGCCGGTTGAGACGGGCGGCATACTCGCCCGAAGGGATCGAATAGCAGGGGTACGTCGGGCGGAAATACGTCTGGGCGATTTTGAAATAGCCCTTGGGCGGCTTCCAGTTGGCATCCCTGGGCCCCTTGCCGTA
Organism: Planctomycetota bacterium; assembly: GCA_016235825.1. Classification (GTDB taxonomy): domain Bacteria; phylum Planctomycetota; class Phycisphaerae; order SM23-33; family SM23-33; genus JACRIL01. The sequence continues at coordinate 35,671 of JACRIL010000217.1, read as the reverse complement.
ATAGCTCGCCGTCGCGCTCTCGCAACTGTAATGCTCGACCCGCAGTCCGCCGACGTGCAGTTTGGTTATTGTGTCGATGACGCACGGCGTGATCGTCGAACCTCGCCACGAAATGGTCAGGCACTGCCCGATCTTCTCATCCAGCGTCATTCTGGACAGCACGCCGTCCGCGAAACTCTCGATAGTCATTCCTGTCTCCTTTGCCGCTGCCACATCGCTGTGCAGCCTTCGCAAAGCTCTGTTATTGTATTTCGCAGAAGCAATGCAAGATAGGCCGCTGTAAAAAGGCTTATTTCCTGCAATCTGACCGGCAAATTCCGTTTGCATTACTTTTGCAAAACGCAATAAAAAGCCAAACCAATCTGCCTAACAGCCCGTTGAAAAAGTCTCTTTACAGTAGCATGGGCGTCTCGCCCCTGAAATGCCCAGAAAACAGCAAAATCCACGGCCAAGATGGCCGTGATACTCATGGGCAAGATGCCCATGCTACTTTCAACGACCTAGCGTTTGAACCAGAACGGCCCTTTGGGTTTTTTGGGGCGGTTGGCCCGCGACATCTTGCCCGGCGCGACGACCACAGTTTCCTTCGACTTATCTTGCTGTTCCTTCTCCTTGATGTGCTTGCGTATGAAATACTGCTCGATGACGCCCACGAAGGTAGAGGCCATTATGTAAAGGTTCAGGCCGGAGGGCATGTTGTAGAAGATCAGCAACATCATGCCGGGCAGCATGATCTTCATCATTTTCTGCTGGCTGGCCTGTTCGGGCGTCATGGCAGCCGCCGTCATCTGGGGCGTGAGCTTCTGCTGGAGGTACATCGCAACCGTCAGCAGGAGCGGCAGAAGGTTGAGCGAGTTTCCGATCAGCGGGATATGGAATGTCCAGCTCAGGATCGCGTCCGGGGCGGCCAGGTCGGTTATCCAGACCGGCAGGAAGGCCGCGTGGCGCAGCTCGACTGACGCCTGTATGCCCGACCACAGCGCCACCCAGATCGGCATCTGGACGAGCATGGGCAGGCAGCCGAGCATTCCGCTGGACATGCCCGTGCCCTGCTGGCGGTAAAGAAGCATCATCTGGCGGTTGAGTTCGGCCTTGTCGTCGGCGTATTTTTCGCGGAGCTTCTGTATCTCCGGTTGAAGGGCCGCCATTTTTTTGGACATCTTCGTCATCGAGACCTGGCTGTAGCGGGTCAGCGGGTGCATTATCACGCGGACTACCAGCACCAGCACCATGATCGCCAGGCCGAAGTTGCCCAACGTCAGGCCCGACAGGGCCTTCAGCAGCCACATCATCGCCAGGGCCAGCCAGCTCACCGCGCAGAACTCTATATTGCAGCATGGCGAGATGGCCAGCAGGTCTATGTACTGCAGTTGGCCGTAGAGCGGTTTCGCCCCGGCCACGCCTTCTTTGCCTTCGAGCAGTTCGCGATCCTTCGGGCCGGCGAAGAGGTCCATGTCCAGGCGGACGCCCTTGCCGCCGGGGGGAACCTCCAGGCCGTGCAGGTATTCCTGCTTTCCGTCCGTCTGCGCGTTGCCCGGCCCGATCAGAATGCTCATCAGGCCGTTCCTGCTGGTCGGCGTCTGATCGACGGCCGTCAGACGCCACCCGATTCGATATTGCGGCGCGGAAAGCTCGTTTTGGCCCGGTGGCTTGACATAGAGGACCGAGGCAAAAAACTTGTTGGTCTGGCCCAGCCAGAGGCACTGATTCTCAGGATCGTCGGACCTGCCCAGTTCCTCCGGGCTGTCAATCGACATTTTTGTCAGCTTGTCGCTGGCCAGCAGAGAGGAACTGATCTTTTTTGCCGGCAGATTGTATTTGGCATAGACGGTCTGCCGTTCGTCTACGGCGGAGCCGGCATCGACGGTGTGTGGCACACCCGTCGGGCCGTTCTGTTCGATAGTGACCCAGATCGGCCTTTGCCAGTGGTTTATCAGTTCAAGCGACACGTCGACGGAAAAACTGTTCTTGCGGACTGTGTAAGTTTTGCGGACCGTAAACAGGAGCATTTCGCCCGTCGGCTCGACCTGCTGCGGATTGTAATAAACCGACCATTCGTAGACGGCCGACTGGCTGTCGGAGGGGGCCGTCGCGGCGGCCGGCACCCGCCGCCAGGCGACGTTCTGAAGATTCCACTGGCCGAAGACCGATTTGTCTTTGGCCAGCGAGACGGTCAGCGTGCCGGTCGCCATCGGAAGGAACTGTTTGCCGCATTCATAAGCCACGCCGGGATTCAGCAGGCTGTAATGGCCGGGATATTTGCCAGGCTCCTTTGCCAGCGCTTCCTCGTAGCCTTTTGGATCTTTCGCCCAGAATTGCCGGTCCTTGACCGAAATAAAATGTTCGGAAAGCTTGACGGTGTAGATAGCCGCGCCGAGGTTGTCCAGTTCGACCTGGAATTTGTAGCCGGTGGACGAGTCGAGCGAGCCGATCAGGAATTTTTCATGTGCCGGCTGTTGCAGGGTGATCCACCGGTCCCACTTTTGGGACGGGCTGGTCTGCGGCTGGTCGCGGCCGCCTGCGGTCGCCGGCGTTGAGGCAGCCGGACCGGACGACGGGCCGCCCGAATCGCCCGCCGGCCGGCTTGCCTGCGTCGCCAAGGCCGATGCCGGCTGGGTCGGCGCCGCCGGTTTGTTTTGGCCCTGCTGGTTCTGAACGTACCAGGCCAGTAGCATCATTCCGCCACCCATTACCAGCAATACGGTGGTAAATCGCCGCCAGTTCACCTGTGCCTACCGCCCTTCCTTCAGACGCGTTCCCAGGTAGCTGTCCAGCTCGGGTATCGACAGAATCTGCTTCATTACCTTGTCCACGTCGTACGGGACGCGGACAAAGTTGATTTTGTTGTGGTCGAGCACGACGTAGCAGGCGCGGTTGTCGTGATCTCGCGGCTGGCCAATCGAGCCGACGTTGATGAGCGCCTTGCGGGACGGGTTTATCTCGAACGTCCAGCCGAGTTCGTCGGGGCTGTAAAAATCCTGCGTCTCCACGAACACGCCCGGCAGATGCGTGTGTCCGACGAAACAGACGTGCCCGAACCGCTCGAAGTACCCCTGCACCTTGCTGGGCGTGTTGTAGACGTCGTCGGGAAAGATGTATTCGTTGATAGGCCGCCTGGGGCTGCCGTGCAGAAAGACCAGTTCGCCCAGCCCCAGCTCTTCGCCCGACATCTTATAGGTAACCGGCAGCGAGCCGAGGAACTCGAACCTGGCCGACCGCAGGGCCTCGTCGGGTTCGTCCTCCAGCTGCCTGCGTGTCCAGAAGCACGCCGATTCGGCGCCGACGTTGAACTTGCTGGGCTCGTAGAGCACCGCGAAGTCGTGATTGCCCATAAGGCAGACCGTAACCTTGTTGCGTATTATGTCAACGCACTGCCTCGGCTCGGCGCCGTATCCGATGATATCGCCCAGACAGATGATCTTCTTGATCTTTCTGGCCGCGATGTCCGTCAGGACGGCGTTAAGGGCCTCGGTGTTGCCATGAATGTCACTGATGATAGCCAGCATTTGTAGTAACCCTATCTGAGGGTGCTGATATGCTATCGGGCGGAGGGCGGGTGTGTCAAACATGAACTGTCCTAAAGAATCGATTTAACTGAAAAATGGCAGGGGGCGTAAAAAATCGCCCGGTCGGATAGGCTTTTAGCCGGATAGTCTCTAATGCGCCGGCATGTTGCCCGGATATGCCATTTTCAACGGATTGCAAAAAAATCCTTGAGCGTGCGGAATGTTCCTGTAAACTGGCCGCCGCCAGATGCATCAGGGCGTTGATTAGTGTACAATGTCCCGGGTCAGCCATGGAAGGCGAGGTCAGGCCGGCGAGCGCCGGCCGGCCGGTTTCCCCGAATAATAAAAGGTCCGGAATGCCGGGTTTGCCCATGGTTCCATGAAAAAGCTGACTGTAAGAGTCCCTAACAGGATGCCCCGTGGCCGCGACGGGCTGAATTTTGACGCAGGCCAAGGAGCGAGGGCGACGCCGACCCTTCAACGGGTCGTCGAGCCCGAGCGACGAAGGCATGCGGCAAAAGGCGGCCCGGCCCGAAGGGTTTCGACGAAAACCGGCCCTCCGCGGCGTCAGGCCTCCTCGACGACCCGATTTGGGTCGCCTGCGTCGGCCTTCCTTGCGGCCGTCCGGTTTTGGTCGAAACGCGGCTCACGCGGCATTATGTTAGGGACTCTGACATTCTTGTCGGCGATTTGCTGCCTGCCCGCCGGACCGGCGAGCATTGCTGCGCCGCCCGGCCCGGCGAGTCCGCCGGCGAGGGTGAACTTGCAAAGCCCTCCGGCGGCGCCCGCGGCCGCCGCGACGGCATCCACTGCCGCATCAACCGATCCGGCCTCCAGAATAGCCGCCCCCGGCGCCCAACCTGACGACGAGGCCGTTCTGAAGGCCATCGAAAAGGCGAGAATTTTTCTCTGGTCCAAACAGCAGAAAGACGGCAAGTGGAACAATTTGAACATCGCCCAAACCGTCTGGCCGGTCGGTTCGACGGCGCTGGCCTGCTACGCGATGATCGAGAGCGGCGTCAGTCCGCAGGACCCGAAACTGGAAAAAGCCCTTGAATGGCTCCAGACGCAGAAAACCACCAAGACATATGAGCTGTCGATCAGGGCCGGCATCTGGACCGACATCAACCGCAGCACCCAAAACAAATACAGCAAGCCGCTCCAGGACGACATCGAGGCCCTTCTTATCAGGGAAGGCGGCGGCTATTCCTACGACGTCCTTGACGCGGCGGCCCGGCCGGACAACTCCAACAGCCACTTCGCGCTGCTGGGCGTCTGGGCCGGCGCCTTGGGCCGGCAGGAAGTGCCTAACGTCTACTGGCGCAGCGCGATGTATTACTGGCAGGCCAGGCAGAAACCCGACGGCGGGTGGAACTACGACAATTCCGACAAGGAAACCACGGCCACCATGACGGCCGGGGGAATTACCAGCCTCCTGATCTGCATGGACAAGCTCTGCGCCGGCGCCGAAGGCACCTACGACCGCATCAAAACCATGAAACCGATCAACTCAGGCATGGCGTGGCTGGAAAAAAACCTGCCGGCGATAATGGCCGGAAAGTGCGATTATTATTTTCTCTACTGCCTCGAACGGGCCGGGGCGACCAGCGGATACAAGCATTTCGGCAGCATGGACTGGTACAAGGCCGGCGCGGCGCAGCTTCTCGCCTCGCAGCGGGAAGACGGCTCGTGGAAGATGGACGACCCCAGGCGGGGCAACGATGAAATCGCGACGGCCATGGCCGTCCTGTTTCTGTCCCGCGGCAGAAACCCCATCGTCTTCAGCAAGCTTCAGTACGGCGAGGACTGGAGCAACAGGCCGCGGGATATCGCGATACTGACGCGATGGATCAGCCAGACTTACGAGCGGAACATCAATTGGCAGATCGTCAACGTCAAGCTGCCGCTGGACGAGTGGTGCGATTCTCCGATCCTGTTCATTTCGGGCAGCAGGCCGCCAAAATTCTCGGACGAGGAGATCGCCAGGCTGCGGCAGTTCGTCGAGCGGGGCGGGGTGATATTCAGTTGCGCATCGTACGACGGGGCCGGCTTCCGGCAGGGCATCCGCGAAACATACGCCAAGCTTTTTCCGGCATACAAACTTTTCCGCTGCCCGGCCAATCATGAGATTTTCTCGATGCGGGAAAAAGGCGCGACGATGCCCATCGATTTTTCGATAATCACAAACGGCGTGCGCCCCCTGGTCGTGCATACCGACAGCGATCTGTCCAGGAGTTGGCAGTTCGGCCTGATTTCCGACGACCAGGAACGATACGCCTTCGAGGCGGCGGGGAATCTGTTCCTCTATGTAACCGACAAGGGTTCACTGAAGCAGCACCAGATGCTCGTCTGGCCGGTCGAACAGCCGCCCGCCTCCAGGCCGGCCGTCAGGTTGGTCCGGCTGAAGCACAACGGCAACTGGGACCCCGAGCCGCTGGCCTTCCAGAGATTCGCCCGCCTGATGGCCGCAAGATACAACGTCGGGATCGACATGGCCGAGCCGGTGGAGATTGAATCGCTCAACAAGGCCAACGCAAAAATCGCCGTCATGACCGGCACGGAGGCGATAAAACTCTCGCCCGAGCAACTGGCCGCCATCAAGCAGTTCGTCGCGGCGGGCGGCACGTTCTTCATCGACGCCGCGGGAGGGTCGCAGGATTTCGCCCAGTCGATGAAAAAGACGATCCAGGACGCCTTCGGCGGCGAGAACATGATTTTCATCCCTCTTGATTCAAAGATATATCGCATGCCCGGACTGATTATCGACAAGGTCGCGTATCGCCGCCGGCCGGCGATCAAGCTGGGTCTGCGAAGCGAGCCGAGGCTTCAGACCGTTCTCGTCAAGGGCAGGCCGGCCATCATCTTCAGCGAGGAGGACATCATCTCCGGCCTGGTCGGATATCCCTCTTTCACCTGCGACGGATACTCGCCCGACTCGGCGTTCGACTTGATGCGAAATATTGTGTTCTTCGCCGGCGAACTCCCGCTTCCGGAAAAAAACAACGGCGTCAACGGCAAAAACGGAGTCAACGGCTCCAGCACGTCGATGCCGGCCACAAGCCCGTCCTCCGCTCCTGCAACCCGCCCGGCCTCAAGCTCGCCCGTCGGACCCGCAACTGTTTTGCCCGCCACGCCGTCAGGATAAGCCGCCGGGCGGTAATCATTCTGAAAAGAAAGCATCTGCCGTTCTGAAAATCGCCGCTGGCTTGTTTACGCGGAAGAAAATCGGTGGTATGCTGTTTATGAGGGCATGTCAAAGGTATACAGATGGAACGTCATCGCTTTCGGTCGCTGGTGTTTGTCATCGTATGCGCTCTGGCGTGCACGGCCGGCATGGTTATCGACCGCGCGCTGCCCGACATGCACAGATTGTCCAGCGGCCTGAGTTGGCCCGGGCTTGCGGGCGTTATCGCCGGCATCATGGCGCTGTGCGGTCTGTTCACGCTGGGAACGCACCTGTATTTGGCCCGCAAGGGCCAGCCGCCGGTCGAAGGAGTGATGATCGGCAGGCTATACTGGCTTTTAGGCTTTGTCGCCGTGCTCGTCTCCATCGTATACGGTTTCGGGGCGTTGGGGACCATGGGAACCGCCCTGGGCGCATTCGGAGGCATGCTGCTGGGCTGGTCGCTGCAGGCGCCGGTGAGCGGATTTGCGGCCTGGATTCTGGTGTCGATCAAGCGGCCGTTCCGTCCCGGCGACCGCGTGCAGTTCCCCAGCCTTGGCCTGACGGGCGACATCATGGAGATCGGCCCGATGTACACGGTCCTCAACCAGGTCGGCGGCTCGATCGCCAGCGAGGAGGCGGTCGGCAGGCACATCCTGGTGCCAAACGCCATGCTCTTCGGGCAGGTCGTCATCAACTACACGGTTTCGCAGGGGGCCGCCTACATGCTCGACGAAGTGGTCGTGCGGATCACCTACGACAGCGACTGGCGCAAGGCCGAGGAAATTCTGCTCAAGGCCGCCAACACCGTCGTCAGCGACGTGATGGCCGTAACCGGCAACAAGCCCTACATCCGAGCTGACCTGTACGACTACGGCGTGTACCTGCGCCTGCGGTACGAAACCCGCGTCAAGGACCGCGTGGAGACCAGCTACGAGATCAACAAGCTCATTTTCGGGGAGTTTCAGCGGACGCCGACCGTGGACATCGCCATCCCGTTCGTCTATTCCTACCGCGCCGGGCAGGACCGCAAGACCGAAGAACCCCCGCCGGACCAGGAGGCCGACAAGATCGTCGAAGTCGATATCAGCCGCGTCCTCCCTGGCCAAATCCCGCTGGACACGCAGGATATCGAGTTGCTCGCCCGCAGCATCAAGGCAGAGGGGCTGCTCCAGCCGATCGTCGTGGTCCGCAAGGCCGGCACGGACGATTACGAAATCCTCGCCGGGCACCTGCGATTCGAGGCCTGCAAGCGGCTGGGGTGGAAAAAGGTTCCAGCCGTCCTACGCAATAACGACTGATCCGCCGCCATCGAAAAATTCACGGAATTGTTGACGCCAGGGGTGGAGTGCCTATAATTCCCTGTCCTGCCCGCCGGAAGGCGCCTTCTTGCGATTCAAATCCGGCGGGTGTGTGAATCGGCGCCGCCGGGGGCGCGTGCGTGTACGCGCCTGGTCGCGGCGAAGTCAGTATGGGAGCAGTTTATCATGTCAGAACAGACCCCCGAACAGCAGCAGGGGCAGATGTCTCAATGGCAGCCTGTGCCGGGTTCCGGCGAGCAGCCGGCGGCGGGCGGAGCGGTTGCGCCGGCCGGCCCAGGCGGCTCGACCGACCTGCCCGGCTCGACCCTTCCGCCCGACAAGGTGGATGTGGCCGACGCCGGCACGCTGAAGAAGAAGGTTGCGGTTACGGTGAGCCGTGCCAAGATAGACGCCAAGCTCAACGAGATGTACGGCGAGCTGACCAGCACGGCGCAGATTCCCGGCTTCCGCGTCGGGCACGCCCCGCGGCGGCTGGTCGAGAAGCGGTTCGGCAAGGAGGTCTCGCAGGACGTCCGCAACGCCCTGCTGGGCGAGTCGATCGGCTCGGCCATCGAGCAGGCAAAACTCAAGACGCTTGGCGAGCCGGACATAGACCTGGACAAGATCAAACTGCCCGACAGCGGAGACATGACCTTCGACTTCGAGGTTGAGGTCGCGCCGGAATTCGAGCTGCCCAAACTTGAAGAGATAGAAGTTACCAAGCCCATCCCGGCCGTTACGGACGAGCGGGTCGATGAATATATCCATCAGCTTCAGACGGGCAGGGCGCGTTATGAGGCGTCCGACATGCCCGCCGCCGAGGGCGACGTCGTCGTCGCCGGCGCCAAAATCACCGGCGAAGGAATCGAGCCGGCGGAATTCCACGGCCTGACGCTCCGCGTGGCCCCGGGGCAGATCGAGGGGCTGCCGCTGGTGGACCTTGGCAAGGCGCTTGCCGGCAGGAAGGCCGAAGAATCGGCCAGTCTCACGGTCAAGGTCCCGCAGGCGCATCCCAACGAGAAGTGGCGCGACAAGGAACTGGATGTCGAGATAAAAATCAGCCAGGTCCGCTGCCGGATTCTGCCGACCCTGGACGGCGAGTTCGCCAAAAACCTCGGCTTCGACAACATCAACGAGCTAAGGCAGTACGTCAAGACCAATCTCGCGCAGAGAATGGCCAACGAGGTCCAGCGGTCGATGCACGAGCAGATATGCAAGTATCTGACGGACAATATCAGCTTCGATCTGCCCGAAGGCGTTGTGGCCAGGCACACCATTGGCGTGCTTCGCAGGCGGTACGTCGATCTGCTCCAGCGGGGCGTGCCGAAGGAAAAGATCGACGAAAATCTCACCGAACTCCAGGCCGCGGCGTCCGAGCAGGCCAAAAGCGACCTCAAGCGGTCGTTCATCCTTGACAAGGTCGCCCAGGCACAGCAGATCGAGGTGGGCGAAGACGAGGTCAACGCCCGCGTGGCCCAGATGGCCGCGGCGTACAACCGCAGGCCCGAACGCCTCCGCCAGGAACTGGCCTCCGACGGCACGCTGGATCAGGTGCGTATATCGATCGTCGAGGAGAAGGCCCTCGACAGGCTGCTGGCCCAGGCGAAGATAACCGAGGAAAAGCCCGGCGAAAAGGATTTGGAAAAACCCGCGGAAAAAACCAGGGCAAAGGCGGAAGCCAAGGCCCAGGAAAAGGCCGAGACGAAGGCCGCTGAAAAACCGGCAGCCAAAGAGACAAAAAAACACAAGGAACCCGAGCCGGAAAAGGCGGAGAAGGCCCACAAGGCCGAAACTCCGGCCGACCGGGAAGAGCCGTCCAAAAAAACGCCCGAAAAGAAGGGCGAGAAAAAAGCCGCCAAAAAAGAATCTGCGGAAAAGAAAAAGCCCGCCGGGCATCCGGCCGATGAAAAGGCAAAATCCTCCGCCAAGGGCGCAAAAAAGAAAAAATAGCGGGAGACATACGTGGATAAATGGCCGCAAAATCAGGTCCAGGGGTATAGGGAATACGCCCTGCGACGCGAGATGACGCTCGAGGAGAGGCTGGCCGAGGAACGCATCCTCTTTCTCTGGGGCGAGATCATGCCCAACGTGGCAGGCGGGCTGATAATGCGACTGCTTGAGCTTCAGGCCAAAAGCCCCGACCGCGACATCAATCTTTATATCAACTCGCCGGGCGGCTCGGTGGACGACACGCTGGCGATATACGACACGATCCAGTTCCTCAACTGCAACGTGGCGACCTATTGCGTCGGGCAGGCGGCCAGCGGCGCCGCAATGATCCTTGCCAGCGGAACTAAGGGCAAACGATACGCCCTGCCGCACAGCAAGATAATGATCCACCAGCCCTGGGGCGGCATCTCCGGCCAGGCCAGCGACATCAAAATCCAGGCCGAGGAGATTCTCAAGTCCAAAAAGATGCTCAACGAACTGCTGTCCAAGCACACCGGCAAACCAATCGAGCAGATCGAACTGGACACCGAGCGGGACCGCTACATGTCGCCGGCCGAAGGGAAAGATTACGGGCTGGTCGACGAGATCGTCGAGACCACCCCCGAGAAAAAGAAAAAGAAAAGCACTTGAAGATTTTCCACAAAAATAATTCGCGGAGCGGAAGATGACCGAAAACCAGCACCTGGTTCCGATTGTGATCGAGAAGACCGGCCGAGGCGAGCGGTCGTACGACATTTACAGCCGGCTGCTCAAGGACCGCATCGTCTTCATAGGCGGGGGCATCAGCGACGAGTTGGCCAACCTTGTGGTCGCCCAGCTTCTGTTCCTCAGCAACGAGGACCCCAACGCCGAGATAAACGTCTACATCAATTCGCCGGGCGGCAGCGTTTCGGCCGGGCTGATGATATACGACACGATGAAATTCGTCCGCCCGACCATCGCGACGTACTGCGTCGGCGTGGCGGCCTCGATGGGCGCGGTACTGCTGGTCGGCGGGCAGAAGGGCAAGCGGTTCATTCTGCCCAACAGCCGCGTGCTCATCCACCAGCCGGCCATCCACGGCACGCTGACCGGGCCGGCGACCGACCTGGACATAGAGGCAAAAGAGATTCTGCGGCTGCGGAAGCGGCTCTATAAAATCCTGTCCGACGCTACCGGCCAGTCGCCAGAGCAGATCGAACGCGACTGCGACCGCAACAAGTGGCTCGAGGCCGACGAGGCCGTCCAGTACGGCTGCGTCGACAAGATTCTCGAACGGATGCCAGACATGCCCAAGTCGCACAAGGAGGACGGCGAAAAAGAATGACGGCCCGACCGTCCATGCCGGTTCTTGCCCTCGCGGCGATGCTGGCCGCACTGCCGGGGGCGCTGTCTTCCGGCTGCCAGACGGATGAGCAGATTCAGGCCCTCAGAAAGGACGTCCTGGACCTGAAGGACCAGAATAAAAAACTCCAGGAACAGCTAAACCAATTGCAGAATTCCATCGGCCAGAGGGACGAGCAGGTCAGGACGCTCCAGGGCCTGGGCGACAAGCGGCTGGAAAAACTTATCCACGTCGCCGCGATCAACATCACGTCCCGCACCGGCGGGATAGAAACCGATGGCAAACCTGGCGACGACGCGATCAAGGTCTTCATCGAACCCAGGGATTCCCAGACCAGCATCATCAAGGCCGCCGCGTCGGTGAAAATCCAGCTTTACGACCTGGCCGCGCCGAAGGAGGAAAATCTCATCGGGGAATTCACTTGGTCCGTCGATGAGGCCGCAAAGAACTGGTACGACGGTTTCATGTCCTACTATTACAGCTTCGTCTGCCCGTGGAAGACCCCGCCGCAGCATCCCGAAATCACGGTCCGCGTCGAGTTCCTGGACTACCTGACGGGCAAAACCTTCACCGCCCAGACCATCTGCAAGATCAACCTGGCCGCCTCCGCCCCCAAACAGCCCTGACTCAGGCAGGCCTCGCCGATGAAGGTTTCGGCTTTTTCGCCACCACCGGTGTCCTTTATACTATGATTCTGCGACGGCCGGGCAACATCCGGCCTGGCAACTTCTCAATAGCGAAGAGAGAAAAGGTGGAAGAAAGGCACATTCCGGACAAAGAGCGGGCGTCGGGCGGAGCCGGCGGGGCGGATCCGTCCGACCTGCAATTGATCTCGGCTGCCAATAACGGCGACGCCCGGGCCATGGAGGCGATCTACTTCCGCTATCGCGACTGGGTGTTCGCCCAGGCGATGCGGATAGTTTCCAATCACGAAGACGCCTCGGACGTCTTGCAGGAAGTCTTTCTCTATTTCTTCCGCAAGTTCCCCGGCCTGGTCCTGAACTGCCAGGTGAAGACGTTTCTATATCCGGTCGTGCGGAACCTGGCCTTGAACCGCAGACAGAAGCGCACCGCAGCGCCGCTGGGCGACCGGGCCGATGAGATCGCCGCCAGGCCGGACAGCGACCCGGCCGGCCAGCGGGCGGACATGGCCGGGCTTCTGGATAGCCTGTCAGATGAGCATCGCGAGGTGGTCCTGCTCCGCTTCGCCGACGGCCTGTCGTTTGACGAGATCGCCCAGGCCCTTTCAATTCCTCTGGGCACGGTGAAGTCCCGCCTCCACAACGCCCTGACACAGTTGCGAGGCAGATTGTCGCGGTGAAAATATTTGCGATACGCCTGTTTTTGAATAATAGCCACGGGCGCAAGCCCGTGGGAATGGGACAAACGGAAAAGATCGAGTCCCGCCTCGGCGGGACGAATGAAAATTGTTCTATGTGATAAATCATGCACATCGATTTGTTCTCCTATAGGGAAAGGCACTGGGTGAAATCTTTCTCACGTATAAATCCCATTCGGATGGAGGTTCAATCGTCCCGCTCAAGCGGGACTCCCATTTCCTGGGGCAATTGAACCCACGGGCTTGCGCCCGTGGCTATTATTCAAAAACATTAAACCGGATTTATTTTCCGGATTTCGTGAACTTTTGGGGCCGGCTGGCTGCTTAATGCTATCGAGGACGCACAATGAGCGAAATTGAAAGACATCCCGATCTTGCCGAACTCGACGGCCTGCGGACCTGCGAGGCCTCGCGGGAGACGGCGGCGCACGTTCGCAGTTGTCCGACATGCCAGGCTGCACTCGATGAAATCAGCGCACTTAACAGCCGCGTGCAGGCAAGTTACGCCCTGCCTTCCGGGCAGGTTTCCGCCGGGACGGATCGGGCGGTGCTGGCAGCAATAGCCGCGCGAGCCAAACAGATTCACGCCGCCAGGCACCGCTGGCTTGTTTGGGCATCGGGGGCTGCGGCGGCCGCAGCGCTTATTATCGCCGTTTTCGTCTGGAATCTGCCGAACCGCTCGAAGCAGGCCGATCAGGCGCCTTCTGCGTCTTACGCCGAGGCCGTTAATAAGGCCGCCAATGTCGAAAGGAAGTTTGACATTGTGGACGTCTATCTGATGGACCGCCGGCTGAAGACCGGCGGCGGGGAATTTTCTGCCGCTTGGGATTACAACAACGACGGCCGGGTGGACTGGCGGGATGTGGACGCCCTGGCCCGCAAGGTCGTGGCCGTTAACGATCGCAGAGGGGGCAGTTTATGAAAAAGATCATTCCATTATTTGCAATTCTGGCTCTAACCGGCCTGGCCGGCAGCATGCCGACGGAACCGGCTGACAATCAGACGACGGACAATCTGCCGGCGCAGAGAGTTATTTTCCGGGCCGTGGATGTCTGGGTCGATAGCGCCGAAACGCCGCTGGCTGCATATCAGGTCGAGGTGAACTACGACCAAAAGGCGGTCAAGATCGTCGGCGTCGAGGGCGGCGTGCCGGTCTGCTATCGCAGCGCGCCGTACTATGACGAGGCGGGCAAGGCCGGCGGGCGGATCATTCTGGCCGCATTCGTCAGCGACGACAATACGGCCCCCGCCGGCAAAGTTCGCGTCGCCCGCCTCCACCTACAAATTGCCGGTGAGACTCTGCCGGACTGCCAGATTAAGCTCGTAACCGCCGCCAAGCCAGGCGGTGAACGTTTCAAACCCGTAGCTCAAATTTCCGAATCGAAAATTTCTGAATAAAGGAGAAGGGAAATGAACAAAAAAAAGAAAATCACGCTGTCGGTTTGCGGAATATTGCTGGTCCTTTCGATCGCAGGTGTTGTTTACATCGCTTATTTTGACCACTGGTGCGGCCAATTATACACGAGCAGCATGGGCGGAGGCGACACCGATCCATCTTCCATCACACATTCGGAAGATCAAAATGGCGTAAAAAACAGTCCCGGAGGTTTGCGCAGAAATCCTGATGCATTGGCAGCATCAGATGGATCACTAATAGGATTAGGCGGCGGTGGTACTGCTGGAGGCGGGGCGTTTAAAATTAATTCCAGAGTTGGTACAGTTGGTTATGATCAAAATGGAAGAGTTCGTGCGGGTGAAGCATGGCAGACGACGGGTATGACGGAGGAGTTGTGGATCATCGAAAAGTCAGACGATAGAGTCTTTCCGCCCGAACAGGGAGATAAGCCCAGGCAGGGCGAACTGCGGGCCAGGCTTGCCGATGAAAAGGAGATTCCGCTTCCACTGGAGCACACGGACGTAAAGGGCCAGGTCTCGGCCTTCATCTCGACGGTCAACGTGGTCCAGAAGTACCGCAATCCTTACGACACGAAGATAGAGGCCGTCTACGTCTTCCCGCTGCCGGACAGCGCGGCCGTTACGGACTTTGTGATGACCGTCGGCGAGCGGCACATTCGCGGCATGATCCGCCAGCGCGAGGAAGCCAAGAAGATTTACGAGGAGGCAAAGAGCCAGGGATACGTGGCCTCGCTGCTGACTCAGGAGCGGCCGAACATCTTCACGCAGAAGGTGGCCAACATCGAGCCGGGCAAGCGCATAGACGTTACCATCACCTACTTCAGCCCGCTGAAATATCGCGACGGCGAATACGAGTTCGTCTTCCCGATGGTGGTCGGCCCGAGATACAATCCGGCCGGCAGCACCGACGGCGTCGGCGCGGTCCCGCGCGGCGGGCGGGGCACTTCCGGCCAGAGCACCGAGGTCCAATATCTCAAGCCCGGCGAGCGGAGCGGGCATGACATCAGCCTTTCGCTCGATATCGACGCCGGCGTTGATATCGAGAGCGCGGCCAGCACCAGCCACGTTATTGAGGTCAAACGTCAGTCGCCGTCGCGGATCAGCGTGAGCCTGTGCCCAAACGACGCCATACCCAACAAGGACTTCGTCCTGCGATACAAAGTGGCCGGCAAGCAGATGAAGACGGCGATGCTGGTCAACCGCGGCGAAAAGGCCGGCACCTTCGCGCTGGTCCTTCAGCCGCCGGCGGAACTGGCGAACCTGCCCCGCACGCCGCGCGAGATGGTCTTTGTCCTGGACACTTCCGGCAGCATGTCGGGCCAGCCCATCGAAAAGGCCAAGGAGGCCATGCGGCGATGCCTGAAAAAACTGGACCAGGGCGACTCGTTCCAGATCGTCCGGTTCGCCGGCGACGCCTCGCAGATGAGCCCCAAGCCTATCGCGGCCACGCCGGAGAACATCCGCAAGGGGCTGAAATATCTGGAAAGCATGGAAGGCTGCGGCGGGACGGAGATGCTCAAGGGCATCTGCGCGGCCCTGGACTTTCCGCACGACGAGAGGCGGCTGCGGATCGTCAGCTTCATGACCGACGGATACATCGGCAACGAGGAGCAGATATTCGCGGCGGTGAAGGATAAGCTCGGCCCGGCCAGGGTGTTCAGCTTCGGCGTCGGCACGTCGGTCAACCGCTACCTGCTGGAGGGGCTGGCGCGGATGGGGCGCGGGGCGGCGGCGTTCGTGGGCCTGGGCGAGGGCAGCGGAGCGGCGGTGGACCTGTTCTACGAGCAGGCGTCCCGCTCGGCCCTGACCGACGTGAAGGTCGACTGGGGCGGCCTGAAGGTAAGCGAGGTCTATCCGAAGGAGATTCCCGACCTGTTCGTCGGCCGGCCGGTGATGATAGTCGGGCGGTTCGAGGGTTCCGGGCCGGTGAAGATCAAGATCAGCGGGCGGTCCGGCGGCGAGCCGGTGTCGTACACGATCACCGCCGATCTGGACGCCAGGGATGCAAAGCATGCCGGCGTCGCGGCGATCTGGGCAAGGTGGAAGATCGCCGACCTCAGCGACCGGGAGATAATCCAGCCGTCGGATGAACTCCGCAACCAGATCACCTCGGTTTCGCTGGAAGAGCGGCTGCTGTGCCGCTACACGGCCTTCCTGGCCGTCGATAGCCTGACAAAAACCGCCGGCGATCACGGTGTTACCGTCGATGTGCCGGTTCCCGTCCCCGACGGCGTCAAATACGAAACGACGGTTCGTGAAAATTAAATGCAATCGGATTTCGTCTCACGAGGAGAACGGCTGACGATAGCCCGGCGGGACATCCTGCCGGGCTGTTTTTCGAAGTATTATGATAGATTAGTGGCACCCTCAAGCGCAGCAACGCGGAGCTTGGGGGTGGTTGTTTTGATGAGGTGTAAGATCGTGAACACCCCCAAACTTCGCTGCGTTGCAGCTCCGTTTGAGGGTGCCACCGATTTTGAAAATTGAAATATGTTGCCAGGACAATGATATCTTGCAGGTTCAGCGTAACACATTTATAGGCTCGAAGAGCCGGCAGATAGTAGCCCCGGGTGCAGCGCAGTCCGCCCCAGGCGGACGAAGCGGAACCCGGGGTAGAGTAATCCTTCATTGAGTTACAAATTCTTGATTGCGCCACGGCAGATGATCCAAAATCATTGAATGCCCCGGCCAATGAATTTGATCGATTCGTTCATCTGTTTTGTGATAAGATCATATGAGTGCAAAAGTGGTTCGTTTCCCAATGCGAATAAATGTCTCATTAAAATTCCCGGCCGATGTGTTCCGTGATTCAGGCACGCCGGCCGTGGCGCGAGCGAGGATTGGAAACTTTATTGATAACGTCAGACCCCGGGGTCCGCGTCGGCCGGCTTCGCCGTCCGGCGCTCCACCCGGGGCTACTTTCTGCCGGCCCTGCAGGCCTCCAGCATGGCCACATTGGACCCGCAAGGAAATTAAAATGGACGGCACATTTTGCTTTACTCAAAACCATTTTTTCACACCTTGCGGTGCTGTTCCGACCGTACCGCGAAAACAGAATAGCCACCTGGTTTCACTCGCAACGAAAATCTTTGCTTTTAACAAGTTCCACGAAAACCTCGCCGCGGTGTTCGTAGTTGGTGAACATGTCGTAGCTGGCGCAGGCGGGCGAGAGGAGGACGGCGTCGCCGGGCTTTGCGATTTCGGCGGCTTTTTTCACGGCCTCGGGCAGGTCGGCGGCCTCAACGATCAAAGGCCCTTGCCCTGCGCTGGCCGAAATGACCTTTCGCGTCGCGTCGATTAACTGCGTTCGCGTCGAGCCAATGGCGACGAGGGCTTTTGCGCGGCTGGCGATCACCCGGCCGAGGTCGTCGAACGAGACGTGCTTGTCGTATCCGCCGGCGATCAAGACCACCCGGCTCGGCTCGAAGGCCTCCAGCGCGACGATCGCGCCCTGCGGCGTGGTGCACTTGGAATCGTTGTAGAACCGCAGGCCGGCGATCTCTGCGACGAACTGGAGGCGGTGCGGCAGGCCGGAAAAGCCCACCAGCGCCGCCGCGGCCTGGTCGCGGGCGACTCCGAATTGCCTCGCAATTGCCCATGCGGCCTGTGCGTTGGCCTGATTGTGCCGGCCCGGAAGGCGAAGCTCAAACGGAGGATCGGACAGGCTGAAATAATCGACCCTGTCCTTTGCCATAGCGGCCCAGCCGGCCGTGGCGGGGCAGTCGCGGTTAAGAATAAGCACGTCGTCGTGGCCCTGGAATCGCAGCATGTTTGCCTTGGCCGACTCGTAGGCGTCCATCGTGCCGTGCCGGTCAAGGTGGTTGGGCAGCAGGTTGGTAATCACGGCCACGCGGGGACTGACGCCGATCAGCGGCAGATCTTCCAGTTGAAAGCTCGACAGTTCCAGCACGACCACGTGGTCCGGCCGGATCGCAGGCAGCTCTTCCAGCAGGCTCCGACCGATGTTTCCGCCGACGTGCACCGTGAATTTGCGGGCCAAAATCTCGCCGGCCATCGCCGTCGTCGTGCTCTTGCCGACGCTGCCGGTTATCCCCACGATCGGCGAAGCGCACCGCTGGATGAAAAGATTTATCTCGCTGGTCCGCGGCACGAGAACCTCGGCAGCCTGGCGGAGCAGAGGCATGTCTTTCGGCACGGCGGGATTTACCACCAGCAGATCGGCCTTGAGAAAGTCGTCGCTTTCGTGTCCGCCCAAATGGAACGTAACGGGCAGGCCAGCCAGGGCCTTTACCGGCTCGGCCAGCGCCTTGGCGTCGGCCTTGTCCGAAACGGTAACGGCGGCCCCCTGCGAACACAACCAGCGCGTAACGCCAGTTCCGCCGCCGAACCTGCCCAGCCCGACGACGGTAACTTTTTTGCCGGCAAGCGGTCCTTCGCCGACGGCCATCAGATCGCCTCCAGAGGCCCCAGAGAAACCATTGTCGGGGCCGAAAGGTCGTATTGCCGCAGCACGTCCATCACCTGGTCTTTTGTAACGGCCAGGAGGCAGTCGATGTGGCCGGCCAGCGGCAAATACTGCTTGCGATATATCCAATCGAAGCCGACCGCGGCCAGCCGACCCATCGGCAGTTCGCCCTGGATGGCGGCGCCGGAAGCTATTTTGTTCTTGGCGGCGGAAAGCTCATCTTCGGTCGGGCCGCCGGAGCGGAGTTTGCCGAACTCGTCGAGGGCGATATTGACGGCCTTTTTGGCCTGCGCCGGCTCGGCGGAGATGGCCGTCAGGAAAACGCCGGCCTGATCCATCGGGTTATACTCGACGGCGGCCTCGTCGGCGATGGCCGGCTCGACCAGCGCGTAATAGAGCCTGCTGCCGGTGTCGTCGCCGGCAATGGCGGCCGCCAGGCTGGCCGCGTAACGCCTGTCGTCCTGGGCCGCCGGGCCGGCTATCATCAGCCCGACCTGCTCGCGGACCAGCTTGCGGTCGACAATGACGCGTCGCCTGCGCCCGTTGGGCGGCGGCGGGATCGCCCTTGAAGTCTGGGCCGGCCGCCATTCATGGCATAAGTCGTCTATTTTGCTCACGAACCGCCCGAAGTCGAAATTGCCCACGCCGACGGCCGTGATGTTGTCGGGCGAGTATCGCCTGTCGAAATAATCCCGCATCTGTCCGCTCGTCAGGCCGCCTATCGACTGCCTCGTGCCCAGCACGCTCTGGCCCAGCGGGTGGCCGGCGAAAAATTCCGACATCAGCTTGTCATAGACCCTAAAGCGCGGCATGTCCTCGTAGCGGGCGATCTCCTCAAGTATGACGTTTTTCTCGGTGTCAAAGTCATCCTGCCTCAGGGCCGGCCGCAGCATGTCGGCCAGTATGTCCAGCAGCTTCTGATCGAATTCCGGCAGGACGGCCCCGTGGTAGACCGTGTTTTCCTCGGACGTGGCTGCGTTGTAATTGGCGCCGATGGCGTCGAAGTCCCGGTTGATGTCGAATGGGCTGCGGCGGGACGACCCCTTGAACATCATGTGTTCGAGGAAATGGCTGGCGCCGGCGATGTCGGGCGTCTCGTCGCGGCTGCCGGTGCGGACGAAGAAGCCCGCCGCCATCGACGCCGCCGAAGGGTTCACCTCGCCGATTATCATCAGGCCGTTTGCGAGCTGGGTGTGCTCGAATTTCATTAGCGCCGGCCTCCCAAAATTGAGGCGTCCAGTTCCCGCGGGCCTATCACGACCATCGTCAGGCCTTCGGCTGGGAACTGCCGCAGATACGAGATCACGTCGTCGATGGTTACCTTGCGGACCTCGCCAAGTATTTCATCCAGTCCGCGGAGCCGGCCCAGATGATGCCAGTCCGACGCCAGCGCGCCGGCCCGGGCGGAAGTTGATTCGCCGTGCATCACCAGGCTGCTGCGGAGCTGCACTTTGGCGCGATCCATTTCCTGCGGCTCGATTCCGTCGGCCAGCCGCCGCAGCTCGCCGACCGTAACATCGAGCGTCTGCTGGGCTAGTTCCGGGCGCGTGCCGGCGTAGGTGAGCATTCCGGCGTGGTTCTTCAGACTGTTGTAACTGCAACCGACCTGGTAGACCAAGGCCCGTTTCTCGCGGACCTCGGTGAAAAGCCGGCTGCTCATGCCGCCCGAGAGAACCGTTTGGGCCAGCCGGGCCGCGTAGCTGCGCTTGTCGGCGAAGGGCACGGCCTTGTGGGCCAGGCCGATGTGCATCTGGGCGGAATCCTTCGGCACATGCAGAACGCCGCCTGCCTGAACCGGCTTTACCGGCGAGGTCTGCTTCTGCGCGGGCCAGTCGCCCAGGAGGTCGCCGACCAGACCGGCCAGCGAGTCCCAGTTGATGTTGCCGGCAACGGCCAGCACCGCGCCGGCAGGGCCGAATCGTCCGCCAATGTGTTCCCTCAGCCGCTCGGGCGTCATTGCGGCCAGGCTCTGCTCGCTGCCGTAGACGCACCTGCCCAGCGGCTGCGGATAGAATTTCTCACGCAGCAGCATGTTGCACCGGCTGGCCGGCTCGTCCTGAAGATTGCGAAGGTCCTGGACGGCAAGCTCGCGGCAGGGGCCGAAGTTGGCGTCCTCCAGCCGCGGGCGGCGAAGTATGTCGGCGTAAATCTTCAGCACGGCGGCGAGGTTTCGGCCGAGTTGGCTGGCGCCGAAGACGACATGCGAACTTGTTACGTACTCGTGATGCTGGCAGCCCAGGCCGTCGAGGGCGCCGTTGAGCGCCCGGCTGTCCATGGCCCCGGCGCCCCGGAAGAACCATTCGTACGCCACATATCCAGCCCCGGCGATCGCATCGGGATCGTGCGACGCCCCGGCCGGCGACTGGAACGTCATCGCCGCCGAACCGACGTTGTCCATTTCCTGGGCAAGCAGCGTCAGCCCGTTCGCAAATGTCTTTGTATGAAATTTTTCCGCCAAGTTGATCTCGCTATCTGTTTCTGAAAGTCCGGCTATTGTACGAATCTCCAGCCAAAACGCCATAGCAGCCCATTGAAAATGTGTCGCGGGCGTTCCGGCTTCGCCAACTCGTCCGGCGTGACCGAAAGTTCCGCCGGACAAGGCCGTAGCCGAGGTCCTCGGCGAAGGCCGCAAGATCGACGTGTCCGCCGGCAAGTTCGCCGACGATTTCAAAGCCTACGAGGTCCATCTCTACAAGATCACGCGTAAGTAGGTCGCGCAACTTGTTGCGCGACATGATTTTCCCCGCGTGCAACAAGCCGGCTTCGCGGCTAAACCGCTACGCCGAGCAAAAGTTGCACGCCCTACTTTTTAGGATATTTTTTTAAATTGAGCCAGCGGGTTCGCAGGAGATGTGCGGCGGCCTTGGGCTGCCGCTGGCGGGTGAAGACGCCCTTGCGGTTTCCGACGACGCGATGGACTGTCTGTTTTGTCTGGAAGTCGGAGAAGACCCATGCGTGCTCGCCGATGACGAAGTCGCAGTCGTCGATGGCCTTGTGGTATTCGCGGTAAAACGCGGACTGGAATTCCTCGGTGAACTGGAGCGGCGGGTCGCTGTGC
This sequence comes from Planctomycetota bacterium, assembly GCA_016235825.1. GTDB lineage: Bacteria > Planctomycetota > Phycisphaerae > SM23-33 > SM23-33 > JACRIL01. The sequence continues at coordinate 14,188 of JACRIL010000217.1, read as the reverse complement.
AGGCCGTGGACGGTGTCGGCCCCGAACTCGGTGAGGAAGACCGGCTTGCCGAACCGCTTGTGCCACTGCCGGAATTCGTGGGTCATCGACGGTGCGATCATCTCCAGATTACCCGGATGCCAGTACCAGCCGTGATATCGGTTGATGCAGACCACGTCGTAGAGGTCGGCTGTCTGCTCCTTGTCCCAGCCGACGCACAGCACGCCTGTAACCGGCCGGGTGGGGTCCAGCCCGCGGGTGCGTTCGACGACCTTTCTGAAATACGGCCGGGCGGCCCTGTCGTCGCTGGCCGGCTCGTTGCAGACGCTCCACATGAACACGCACGGGTGGTTCCTGTCGCGGCGGACCAGTTCCGACATGACCTGGAGATGGTGCTCCAGCAGGGCGGGGCTGGTCGCGCGCTCCGTGAAGAACGACGCCGGCTTGTTGAATGTTATCATCCCCACGGCTGGCGACTCGTCGATGACGGCGATGCCGAACCGGTCGGCCAGGTCCATGAATTCCTCGGAATACGGATAGTGGCTGGTCCGCACCGAGTTGGCGCCCATCCACTTGAGCAGGTTGAAATCCTTGACGTTGAGGGCGTGGTCGAGGCCCTTGCCGCGGATGTCGGAGTCCTCGTGCTTGCAGCAGCCCTTGAAGTAGAACGGCCTGCCGTTGAGCAGGAACCGCCCGCCTTTGACCTGCACGGTGCGGATGCCGATGTTGAGGCTGTACACATCTTCCGGCCGGCCGGTCCGGTCGAGCGTGCAGATCTCCATGCGATACAGATTCGGCTCGTCTGGCGACCAAAGTTTGGCGCTGGGGATTTTTAGCTGCCCGGCCGCACCCTGGCCTTGTGCGACGCACCTGCCCGCGGCGTCAAAGAGTTTAACCGCGACGGGCCTGCGCCCGCCGGCCACCGCGACCTCGTAATTCACCAGTCCGGCGGGACCTTTTATATCCGTTGTTACGGTAACGTCGTCGATTCGGACCTTGGGCGTGCAGTAGAGTCGCACCTGCCTGTGCAGGCCGGCGTAGTTGAAGAAGTCGTGAAAATATTCCTGCCACTTGATCGTGCCCCACGGGTGCTCTTCCGTCTTGACCTCGCCCGGCGGGATGCAGGTGTAGTCCAGCACGTTGCTGACGGCGATGGCAACGCGGTTCGGCCCCGCATAATCGACCTTGTCCGACAGGTCGGCCTCGAAGGGCATGTACCCGCCCTTGTGTTTGGCGACCTGCTTGCCGTTGACCCAGACGGTCGCGTGATGCGTAGCGCTATCGACCCGCAGCACGATCCGCAGGCCCTTCCACGCGGCCGGCACGAAAAACTCCCGCTGGTACCAGACCTCGCCGACGTGGTCGCGGAGGCCGGCGTCTTGGGTTATATCGTTGTAGCTGGCTGGCACGGGCATGGGGATTTGCCCGGCGAGTTTCCGTGAAAACCACTTTTCGGCCCGGCCGGCGCCTTTGCCGTCGGCCTTAAAATCCCAGATGCCGCAAAGATCGATCAACTGCCTGCTGACGCTCTGGCGGGGATATAGCATGTCTCGTTCCTTTCTGTCCGGTGTGAATGAGAAATTTGTTTCGGGATTTCAGAATGATAATCAAATTCATTTTGCTGTACAGGATTTTCAGAATTTGCAGGCCGCAAATCGCGGGCGTTGATATAATCCCAAATCTGCGAATGTTCATCCAAAGACAGGAGCAAACATGCTGACCATAGAAGAGATGCGGCCGCGGGACATCAAGGCGCTGACTGAGAATCCGGGGATCGTCCTGGTCCCTGTCTCGCCGCTGTTCGAGTGGCACTCGTGGCATCTGCCGGTCGGGTGCGACGGTCTGATCGCGGAGGCCGCGGCCCGCGCGGTGGCCCAGCGGATAGGCTGCGCCTGCTGCCGCTGCATATCCATGGGTCTGGACGAGTGGCGAAGCCCGAAGTTCAAGGAGACCATGGGGCTGCCGGCCGACGCGAAAGTTTTCGGCATGCGTTTCCCCGGCCTGCCTGTCGTCAGCGAATATGTCGAGGCGGATGAGTTGCGGAAGGCAGTCGCCGCCCGCCTGGCGGCGATGCGGGGCACGGGTTTCCGCCGCGCCTACGTCATCAACACCCACGGCGGAGTCGGACAGGCCCCGACGCTTGATGAAATCTGCAAGGCCGCCAGCGGAGACGGTTTTACCGCCAGACTCCTGCTGACTCATTCCCATTCAAAGGTGGATCGCAAAGGGTGGGAAGGCGACTGCTTGAGAATAGGCGGCCACGCTGGCATGTCCGAGACGCTGCAGCTCATGGCCTTCCGCCCGGAACTGGTCGATCTGGACGAGCAGCCCGAAGGCGAACTGTCCGTCGCCGCCACGGGCATCCTTCACAGTTCCCCTACCGTGCCGGCCGAGTTCAATCCGCGCCGCGCGCCGGCGGAACTTGCCCACGCATGGCGAAAGGCAGTCATTGCCGGACTTGCCGCACAGATCGAGCGCGACAGTGGTTGAAACAATTCGCACTCCAATTTCCCCACTGCGATCCGTCAGATAACGCCCATGTCCGATTTTTCGGCCAACAAGCAGGGCAATACTGGTGGATTTGACGATGGCGTCTCAGGTAAAATCCGGCTCAGAAGGTTTTTCAGGAAAGGTCCGGCGATGACAAAGCGCAAGCCATCCAAACTGGTGGATACCAGTGTAGTCTACTGCGGCGATTGCCTTGAACAACTCCGGAATCTGCCTGACGCTTGCGTCGATCTCATCTACATCGACCCGCCATTCAATTCCAACCGCAACTATGAGGTCTTCTGGGGCGAGACAAAAGAAAAACGGGCATTTGAGGATCGCCATGCCAGCACGCAAGCCTATATCGAGTTCATGCGTCCTCGCTGCGACGAACTGGCCCGCGTCCTCAAAAAGACCGGCAGTTTCTACTACCACTGCGACTGGCACGCCTCCCACTACGTCAAGGTCATGCTGGATCAAATCTTTGGCGAGAATAGCTTCCTGAATGAAATCGTCTGGAAACGCACATCCGGCCGAAAGAGCGAGCGTCAATATCCGCGGATACACGACGTTCTATTCCTCTACGCAAACGGTGCTGACTGGACATGGAAGCCTCCGAAGGTTGTTCAAACAGCAGAGAATGTCCGCGGGCACGATTTGATGGAAGATGAGAACGGCCTCTATCGTGTCTCCGACTTTAGCGGCGCCGGTGAAGGGCCGCTGCGGCGTTTTGGAGACAAAGAGATTGCTCCTCCCAAGGGGAGGCACTGGATGTATGATCAGGAGGGTGTTGATGACCTATTGGCAAAAGGTCGTATCGCGTTTTCCAAGGGCGGAATGCCTCGTTTGAAGACGTATCTTAAAGACCTAACGAGCATAGACATTGGCGATATCTGGACCGATATCGAGCCTCTGAACAGCGCTGCGGCGGAGCGTCTCGGCTATCCCACGCAGAAGCCTCTGGCGCTTCTTGAGCGCATCATCAAGGCCAGCAGCAACGAGAACGACATCGTGCTGGACGCCTTCTGCGGTTGCGGAACGGCGCTGGTGGCGGCGGAAAACCTCGGCAGACAGTGGATCGGCATAGACATATCTCCGACCGCATGCCGCGTGATGGCCAAACGGTTGAGAGATGTTTCGCACATCCAGGAGGATGAGGCGTTGTGGCGCAACGGGCGAGGATTTGTCGTGCGGGATCTGCCGTGGTCAATTGAGAAACTGCGTGAACTTCCGCACTTTGAATTCGAGAATTGGGCGGTTATCGCTATTGGCGGCAGGCCGAACAAGGCACAGGTCGGAGATAAAGGCATAGATGGAAGGATATATCTTGCCGATGCCATGCCCGGAAAGACTGGCGAAGAGGCGGGGCAATTGGATTTCATGGACGAATGGTATCCGGTTCAGGTCAAGCAGAAGGACAAGGTGGGCCGGCCTGAAATTGACGCCTTCGAGACTGCTTTAAGAAGGGCCAAACGGAAAAAGGGACTTTTCGTCGCCTTTGGATACAGCAAAGACGCCTTGGCGGAGATTCAGGATTTCTTCAAGCGGGAACATATAATAATTGTCCCTCTGACTGTGCAAGAAATACTGGATGAGCAAATCGCACACAAACTGGCATGACGCTGGATGGTTGGCAGGAATGACCAGATTTTCGGAACAGTTCATAAGGCAGGTGGCTCAAGCCACGGACATCGTGGACCTGATCGGACGGTTCATCGCCCTGAAGAAGAGCGGCAAGGAATTTCTGGGGTTATGCCCGTTCCATGACGATCACAAGCCGTCGATGACGGTCTCGCCGGTCAAGCAGATATTCAAGTGCTTTTCGTGCGGGGCCGGCGGAGGGGTTTTCCAGTTCGTCATGTTGTACGAAAAGCTGACGTTTCCCGAGTCGGTCCGTCGGCTGGCTGAGCAGGCGGCAATACCGATACCCAAGGACGCCCAGGAACAGACGCCCGGCCAGGCCGACGGAAAAGAAATGGCTGGAACCATGCGGTATGCGATGGAATTTTTCAGTCAGCAACTGCGGTCGGCCGGCGGCACGGACGCGATTGCCTACATCCGCGGCAGGGGGATTACGGATGAGTCGATCGAGAAGTATTGCATCGGCTATGCGCCCGATTTCTGGGACGGCCTGATTCGCTCGGCCGCAAAAGACGGCATCAGCCAGCGGGCTTTGATGGCGGCCGGACTGGTCGTCAAGCCTGAGGGCAGGGACAACTGCTACGACAGGTTCCGCAACAGGCTGATCTTTCCGATCTTCGACGTGGCTGACCGGGTGATAGCGTTTGGAGGCCGCGCCCTGGCCGCCGACGAGCGGGCCAAGTATCTCAACAGCCCCGAATCGCCGCTGTTCGACAAGTCGTCGAGTCTTTACGCCCTCAACTGGGCCAGGCAGGCGATCGACAAGAGCGGCACGGCTGTGGTGGTCGAGGGATACATGGACGCACTGATGCCGCACCAGGCTGGCGTCGCCAACGTGGTCGCCACGCTGGGCACGGCCCTGACGGAGCGGCACGTCCGCATGCTCAGCCGATACGCCAGGGACGTGGTGCTCCTCTTCGACTCCGATGAGGCCGGCATCAAGGCGGCCGAGCGGTCGATAGAATTGTTCGTCGCCCAGCAGGTGAACGTCCGCGTCGCGTCCGTGCCTTCGGGCAAGGATCCGTGCGATTACACGCTGTCTCACGGCGGGCAGGCCTTTGCCGAACTCGTCCGGCAGGCGCCAGACGCGCTGCAGTTCATCTGGAACCGCCGCCGCCAGCAGTGGGACCAGGCCGGCGGAAATCTCGCCCTCCAGAGGCAGTTGCTGGACGACTTTCTGCGTCTGGTTGTCGCATCGGCCGCTTACGGGGCCATCGACGAGATTCGCCGCGGCCAGCTCGCCCAGCACATCGGGCATATGCTGAACATTCCGCCGGCGGACCTCCAGCAGCAGATGCGCCGGCTCGCCCGATTTGTGAACAAGCCCGCCCGTCCGTCCGGCAGCCAGGCCGCCCCGACAGGTCAGGCCGGCCCGGATAGCAACCCGACAGCGGCGCCAGCCCATGACAATCAGTCCTCGCAGACAACCGCAGACAGGGCACAGCGCGACATCCTGGAAGTCCTGCTCAACCGCCATGACTTGTTCGATTCGGCCGTCGAGCGGATCGACCCGACCGACTTTACCAGCCCCGATCTTCAGCGGGTCGCCCGGAAGCTCTGGGACCTTGGCCACGCCGGCGGCGGAAGCATTGACCAGCTCCTCGCCGCACAGGAGATCGCCGACCTGGGCAGCCTTGTGGCCGATCTGGCCCATGCCGGCGAAAAACGCGGGAACTTCGAGACCACTCTCGACGGAGCCGTCCAGCACCTGATATATCGCCGCAGCCAGAAGGCTGTCCAGGAACTGAAACAATCCGGCCTGAATGATAACGTCCTGGACCAGCTTCAGCGGCATCATCAGCAGGCAGACCCCAGGCGGATCCCGAAAATATCTTAACTCGCTTCGATAACATGGGTTGCAGCGCATTGTGAAACACTTTGACGGGGGTTTTATGCTGAATTTGCCGATATTATCCTTGCAAGAAATATTGATGGTAAACATTGACTTTGATTCGAGTCGAGACGTATAATCGACAATTCCCCTATTTTATGGGCAAAAGCAGGGAAAATCCGGAGCGCCGCATCACAGAGCCTCTTGACAGCAGCGTCAAGAAATTGATCGCCAAGGGCAAGGAGAGGGGGTACGTAACCTACAAGGAGATGGAGGACGATCTGCCGGAGGACATCGTATCACCGGACAAGCTCGACAGCCTGTTCATGACGCTGGACGAACTGGGCATCGAACTGGTCGATGAGACCGAGGCCGAGCAGCGCGAGGCCGCCGAGGAAGAAGGGGCCGAGGTCGAGGTCGATGAAACCGCCCAGGCCGCGGCCAAGGAGGAAAAGGCCGAGACCCACGAAGAACTCGGCGTCGAGACCAAACGGATCGACGACCCCGTCAGGATGTACCTGACCCAGATGGGCGAGATTCCCCTGCTGACGCGCGACAGGGAGATCGAGCTTGCCAAGAAAATAGAGGACGCCCGCAAGTCGTTCCGGCTGCGTGTGCTGGAAAATCCGTACTGCATCCAGCAGGCCGTGGACATACTCTCGCAGGTGCACACCGGCGACCTGCCTTTCGACCGGACGATGAAGATTTCCACCACCGAGAACCTCTCGAAAGAGAATATCACCGCCTGCATGCCGGCGAATCTCAAGACCCTAAGGCAGATGCTCGACCGGCTCAGGGACGAATGGATGCTCTCGCAGAACCCGCGCGAGTCGGCCTCCAGACGCCACGCCGCGCTCCGCTGCCTGTGGCGCCGCAGGCCTCGGGCGGTCAGGCTGCTCGAGGAGCTTTCGCTGCGGACCAGCCGCATCCAGCCGCTGATGAAAAAGCTCCAGCACATCTCCGACAAGATGGAGGAACTCCATCGCGAGGTCGTCTCGTCGAAAGAAAACGAGACCCCGCCGGAAGACGTGGACGTGATGAAGGAAGAACTCAAGGGCATGATCGAGCTGGTTCAGGAGCGGCCCGAGATGCTCAAGAGGCGCGTCAAGGCGGTCCAGAAGTCATTTGCCGATTACGAGCAGGCCAAGCGCGACCTGTCGGCCGGCAACCTGCGGCTGGTGGTCTCCATCGCCAAGAAATACCGCAACCGCGGGCTGTCGTTCCTGGACATCATCCAGGAGGGCAACACCGGCCTGATGCGGGCCGTCGATAAATACGAGTACCGCCGCGGCTACAAGTTCTCGACCTACGCCACGTGGTGGATCCGCCAGGCCATCACCCGCGCGATCGCCGACCACGCCCGGACCATCCGCATCCCGGTCCATATGATCGAGACGATGAGCAAGCTGCGGAACATCCACAAGCGCCTGCTCCAGGAGGGCGGCCGCGAGCCGACCATCGAGGAGATTGCCGACGAGGCCGGCATGAGCGTCTCGGAGGCCCGGCGCGTTCTTAAAATCTCCCGCCACCCGATCAGCCTCGACAGGCCCGTCGGCGAGAGCGAGGACAGTTACTTCGGCGACTTCATCGAGGATGAGACCGCCGAAAGCCCCGTCGAGACCGCCGGCACGGAGATGCTCAAGGACCGCATCGAAGAAGTCCTCAAAACGCTCACCTACCGCGAGCGCGAGATCATCAAGCTCCGCTACGGCATCGGCGACGGCTACACCTACACGCTCGAGGAGGTCGGCCGAATATTCAAGGTTACGCGCGAGCGCGTCAGGCAGGTCGAGGCCAAGGCCATCCGCAAACTCCAGCACCCCGTCCGGGCGCGCAAGCTCGAAGGCTTCCTCGAAACCGATCAGGACAACAACGGCGGCTGACGCGGGCGGTGTTCCTGTAAACCGACCTGAAGGATAAGTGTTATAATCGAAATTGATGGCATTGGAGGTTGAAGATGAAATATGAGCGGTTCGAGCAACTTCCGGTCTGGCAGGCAGCCATTACGCTGGCAGAAAATGCATATTCCATGACGGAAAACCGGGCCTTCGCCCGCCTGTGGGAACTGAAGGACCAGCTTCGTCGGGTTGCCTTATCGGTCTCCAACAACATCGCTGAAGGTTTTGAACGCGGAACGACATCTGAACTCCTGGCCTTTCTCTATATCGCACGGGGTTCGGCCGGCGAGGTGCGTTCCATGCTCCTGTTTTGCCAAAGGCTGCTGGAAAAGGGGATAATCCTTCTCTCTGCGGGAAACGGCCTGACGAGGGGAGTCGCCCCAGCCGCTGCCGGCGAATCTGAAATCTCAGATTTGAAATCTCAAATTTCAGATTTGATATCCTTGGCCGAATCCTGCTCCCGCCAGATCCGCGGCTGGGCGGACCACCTCCAGAATACCGACATCCAGGGCCAGCGCAGACTCAACGATAAATCTCGCAAGAACTGGCAGGGGCAAAAGTCCATCGACGCCTTCATGAAAAAACTCCAGGACATCCGCGACGCCGCGGAGAAAAACAGTAAAGTGTTTTCTAAACCAGAATCGCCAGGCCCCGAAATGAATGGCCGCGATGTCTGAAAAATCGCCATAGCTACAATGTATCCATCATAGTATTGCATGATTGGCCTGGCGGGGATAAATTAGCCCGAAAATCGGCAACCTGACGGAAAGGGAGAAAAACGGGCTATTCCATGAAGATCACATACACCAATCCGATCATCGACAAGGGTCTGGCTGATCCGTTTATCCTGAAGGTTGACGGCGTGTATTACCTGTTTGCCACGGGCAAGGCCCAGGACGGCCGGCACCTGCCCATCCACCGCTCGACGGATATGCGGAACTGGCAGTTCGTCCGCGGGGCGGTCGAAAAGGGGGCGGATGGGAGCTGGAACCGCAGGAACTTCTGGGCGCCGGAGGTGATTTTTCTGGAGGGGCAATATCACCTGTATTACACGGCCATGCCCGACGGCACGCCGGCCAACACAGGCAATCGCGTCGGGTTGGCACTGAGCGGCTCGCCCGAAGGCCCATACCAAGACGCCGGCGTGGTTATTCCGCACGGTTCGATCGACGGCAGCCCGTTTGTGGATGCCGACGGCAGTCTCTACATGTATTACACCATCGAGCACGGCAACCACGACGGCCTGACCGCCGGACAGATTTACGTGGATAAAATGCTTTCGCCCCGCAGGCCGGCCGGCAGGCCCGTGCAGCTTGTCAGCCATCACGAATGGCAGGAAGGGCCGTGCATGCTGCGCCGCGACGGCCGGTATTACCTCACGTACAGCACCGGCGCCTGGACGAACGACACTTACAACGTCCGCTGGGCGACAGGCCCCGGCCCGATGGGGCCGTTCGCCGAGCAGCCTGAAAAAATCCTCGCCTCGACCGACCTGGTCAAAGGCCCCGGGCATCACAATATCTTTGAAGGCCCCGACGGAAAAACCTGGCTCATCTATCACGGCTGGAATCCCAAATTCACCGCCCGTTACCCGCGCCTCGACCCGCTGAAAATGGACGCAAACGGCCTGTCGCCCAGCGGTCCCGCCAGCGGCGAAGTTGTCATGGATGGTTAAGATAATTATCAAGAATAAAAAGGCCGGGCCGCAATTGCTGTTCTTGTCTCGCATAATTTTGCGTAACATGGATACCTTGCGTATTCTTAGCCGCCAAGTTTAAGGCCTGTAAGGCCGGTATAAAGTAGCCCCGGGTGCAGCGGAGTCCGCCATCAGGCGGACGAAGTGGAACCCGGGGGAAAAGTCCGCATCAAAAGTTTTCGTGCTCGCTCGCGCCACGGCAGAAGCGACAAAGTTCATGAACGCCACGGCCAATAATGCAGACCTATTCATTGGTCTGTTGCTGGAAAAATCAAACGTGAAGAGGTCGTGCTTGTTCAAGAAGCGTGGAAATTATGATTTTTTCACAACGGATAAATCCAGCTTCTCAACATATCGGCCGGGATTGGCCGAAATTTTTGCAGGCCTGCCGGTGGCGGGATCGAAAATCAGATACTTTTTTAAAGGTCTCTTTCCCCCGGGTTTCGCGTCGAGCGACTTCGTCGCGTCGCCGTTGCACCCGGGGCTACTTTCTGCCGGCTCTTCGAGCCTGCCAATCGGTCGCACTGAACTTGCAAGGTGTTATTGTCTTTCCGGGAATTCATGCGATGAAACATAACTATGAATGGATTTATCCGGCCAAATCGGTCCTGTCCGATGAATTCTCTCCTAACCGCACCCCAATCAACAACTCCGCTAGACCGCGGGCGGAAGATTTTGTATAATTCCCCGTTTCTTTGCCGTCCGGAAGACGGCGAACGCAAGCAATTGAGAGAATGAGATGGCCTGGAAGACAGCGATAATGGGCGCCACGGGCGCGGTAGGAACGGAGTTTCTGGCGATACTTGAGCAGCGCAGATTCCCGCTCAAAAGCCTCAAGCTGCTTGCCTCGGCGAGGTCGGCCGGCAAGAAGGTCCAGTTCATGGGCCAGGAGCTTGTGATCGAGGAGTTGACGGACAACAGCTTCAAGGGCGTCGAGCTTGTTCTGGCCTCTGCCGGCGGCAGCGTGTCGAAGCAGTACGCCCCGGCGGCGGTGGCTGCCGGCGCTATCGTGGTGGACAACACGTCTGCCTTCCGCATGGACGGGCAGATTCCGCTGGTCGTGCCCGAGGTCAATCCGCAGGACATAAAGGCGCACAAGGGGATCATCGCCAACCCGAACTGTTCGACGATTATAATGAACGTTCCGGTCTGGCCGCTGCACAAGGCCAACCCGATCAGGCGGCTGGTGGTAAGCACCTACCAGGCTGTCAGCGGGGCCGGCGCCAAGGCGATGCACGAACTGGAGCAGCAAGCCCGCGACTGGGCGGCCGGGCGGCCCGTCAAGTCCGAGGTCATGCCGCATCAGACGCTGTTCAACGTCTTCAGCCACAACAGCAGGGTCTCCGCCAACGGATATAACGAGGAAGAGAACAAGATGCTCAACGAGACGCGGAAGATATTCCACTGCCCGGATATCCGCATCACGGCCACCTGCGTCCGCGTGCCGGTCCTGCGGGCGCACAGCGAGGCGATCAACATAGAATTTTCCCGCCCGATGGGCGAGGACGAGGTCCGCGGCATCCTGTCGGCCGCGCCGGGCGTCAGGATCATTGACGACCGCCAGCGGAACTATTTCCCCATGCCGCTGGAGTCGGCCGGGCACGACGACGTGCTCGTCGGGCGGATACGTCAGGACATGAGCCTGTCGGGCGGCACGGGCATCGACCTGTTCGTCAGCGGCGACCAGATTCGTAAGGGCGCGGCCCTCAACGCCGTGCAGATCGCGGAACTGTTGTAAAAAGGAGCGATAAATAATGGCCAGAGAACGCTGGGGCAGCAGGCTGGGAGTGATACTCGCGGTGGCAGGCAGCGCCGTAGGGCTGGGAAACTTTCTGCGTTTTCCGGGCCTGGTGGCCGAGTACGGCGGGGCATTCATGATTCCATACCTGATCTCGCTGGTCTTCCTGGGGCTGCCTCTGATGTGGATCGAGTGGACCATCGGGCGCTACGGCGGCGGGTTCGGGCACAGCACCGCCCCCGGCATGTTCCATACCATCTGGCAGAAGAACAGGTTCATCAAGTATTTCGGCGTGATCGGAATCTTCGGCCCGCTGGTCATCCTGATTTATTACACATACATCGAGTCGTGGCTTCTGGGCTACAGCGTCTTCGCCCTGACGGGCAAATACGCGGCGTGCGACTCGTTCAAGAGCATCAGCGGCTTTCTCGGCGAGTACCTGAACGGCGGCGGGCAGAGCAGTGTTTATTTTTCCAGCATGCTGCCGGCCTACGGATTCTTCCTGATAACGTTCGTGCTGAACATGCTGGTGATTTATTTCGGCATCAAGGGCGGAATCGAGCGGGCCTGCATGTGGGCTCTGCCGGTTTTGTTCATCCTGGCGATCGTGCTGCTGGTGCGGGTCTTCACGCTGGGCGCGCCCGACCCGGCAAAGCCGGAGAACAACGTGCTCAACGGCCTGGCGTATATGTGGAACCCCAAGTGGGAGACGCTGGCCAATCCGCGGATGTGGATGGCAGCGGCGGGGCAGGTTTTCTTCACGCTCAGCGTCGGCATGGGCGTCATACTGACATACTCCAGCTATCTCCAGAAGGAGGACGACGTGGCCCTGGCCGGCCTGACCAGCGCATCGGCCAACGAGGTGGCCGAGGTGGTCCTGGGCGGCAGCATCGTCATTCCGGCGGCGTTCGCGTTCTTCGGCATGAGCCAGCAGGGCACCTATTCCGTCGAAAGCCCGTTCAACCTGGGCTTTTTCGCCATGCCGCTGCTGCTGGACAAGCTGCCGATGGGCAACGTCTTGGGCTTCTGCTGGTTCTTCCTGCTGTTCCTGGCCGGCATAACGTCGAGCATCTCGCTGGCCCAGCCGGTCGTGGCGTTCCTCGAAGACGAGTTCAACCTCACCAAGAAGGAGGCGGTGATAATCTTCGCGATTGTGATATTCATCCTCTGCCAGGCGGTGATCTTCGGCGGCGACGCCGTGATCGACGAACTGGACTTCTGGGCGGCCAACTTCCTGATAGTGATCTTCGGCCTGATAGAGATAATCATGTTCGCCTGGATATACGGCATGGACAAGGCCTGGACGGAATTGCACCACGGATCGGACATAACGATTCCGCGAATTTACCGGCTGGTCATAAAGTACATCTCGCCGCTGTTCCTGCTGGTAGTGCTGGGGATGTGGCTGTGCTTCAAATGGTGGGACACGATCAATTTCCGCAAGGACGGGCAGTTGGTCGGCGGCATCGACTCCAGGCTGATCGTGCGGATAATGCTGCTGCTGATGTTCGCGATACTGTGCCTGCTTGTCTGGGCGGTCTGGCGACGCAGGGGGCGGCAATTGCAGCCGGATCAACCGGCGGGGCTTGCCGACGCGGCCGGGCAATCTCAGCCGGGAAACGCGGCGCAGCAGGAGACCGGACAATGAAGACCTTATCAGGGGCAATTTCCGCCGCGATGCTCGCCGCCATGATCGCCTTCTCAACCGCCAGCCCGTGCCTTGCACAATCCGCGCCAACCAGCCAGCCGGCCGCCACTCCTGCCGGCATGACCTGGCAGGGCTGGCTGCTCATGCTGGCAAGCTGGGCCGCCATTATATCGTTGTTCATCTACTGCCTGTACCGGACCCTCCGCCGCGGCGAGGGGCAGAGCGCCTCTCCGCGGGATTCCCGGTCTGAGGATAAAGGCAGTGCCGCGACATAATATATGATATAATCATGACATGTCTCGCAAACGCAGGATAGGCTGGATTTGCTCGTTGCTGCTGCTCCTGGCGGGCGGAATCGGCGTTTATTACTGGCATTGGCGGGCGACCGCCGTCGACCGGAAGACCCGAGACCTTATCTATGAATGCGCCGGCTGGCCGGACAGCAGCCTTCAAAAACGCCTCAAAGGCTGGAAACTCGAATTTTTGCTCAAAGACAAGCCGGCGCCAAGGGATGAAGATCAGATCAAAAAAGAGTTCATGGAGCTCGGCCCGGCCGCGATTCCGGGACTTCTCTCGCTTCTTGAAGACGAAGATGACAATGTCAGGTTCAACGCCGTTTATACCATCGCTGAATTTGGCGAAAAAGACTGGCGATTCTGTCGACTTGATAGTTTTTTTAATTTAGTGTTAAAACATTGTGGCGACGACAGGACGAATATCAAACAAGAACCAATCATATTTGCAGACGCCAGATCGGTTGAACCGCTGATAAAGGTTCTTTTGAACGACAAGTTGGAAGAAATCCGCACTGAGGCGGCCATTGTCCTCGGAAAACTTGGGGATTCACGGGCCGTTGAACCTCTTGCGGCGGCGATGCTCCATGATCCGGGCTCGATTGGCGATGTTCGTGTCGAGGCCGCAAGAGCACTCGGAAAGATCAGGGATTCAAAGGCGATTGACGCACTCATCCAGGTCTTGCAGGGCGTTACTCTCGAACCCTCGTGGATTCCGAAAGGTACGTATTTATACAGCGAGGTTGATATCGAGGTTATAAAGGCATTGGGAAATTTCAAAGACGCCAGAGTTGTGGATTTGCTGATAAAGAAGATTGGGGAAATCAAATCCATGACTAACACTACAACGAGACTTTAGCTCAAGAAAATTCATCCAGCCATCCGATGGTTCCTTACAGGACGCCTTGACAGCAAAGGAGCTACGGCATGGATGTCAAACAGATTCAGCAGTTGCGGCCGATGTTGAACACGTACTT
>JACRIL010000214.1 GCA_016235825.1 Planctomycetota bacterium | reverse complement strand
TCACCGAGACGCAGAACCGCAATCGGCGCGCACGGCAGTCCCACGTGAAAGCCAAACTCAGGCGGTTACGCAGACTTGGCGTCAAGTTGTATAAGCTGCGATGCTGCATCATGCCAGAGGAAGTTTCGTTGTAGTGTTAAGATAGTTCACATAACTCCAATAAGTAGTATCAGTACTGTTGCCATAATCCTGTCGCCACGCCGCGATCAGTAAATCGACCGACTGTCTCCCGCCAATATCGCCGAGGGCTTCGGCAATGACTCCGGCAGTCATCAAGTCGTTGCTGTCCTTTATCAGATCGGCAAACTCCAGAAGCGATTGGCTTCCACAAGTCTCTTTGAGAAAGGGTGCGGCAGCCCAGGTCGCGGGCCCCCTGTTTTTCAGGCACTGTCTGAAAAAACCTATCACGGCAGGGTCATTGATTTGGGCCAGCAATTCCTCGGCTGTTCCGTTACCATGAAAATTTTTGTCTTTAACCAATTCGATGAGATATGGCGTGGCGAGTTTGCCGTAGCCGGCCAGTTCTGTAAAGACTACCTGAGCATATCTCGGCTCGGGCTTGTCGGATTTTATTCCGATTTTGGCACGAACGGAGTCTAATCGGCCTTCAGGACAACCGCGAAGTTCCCAGAGGAGTTTCTCGATCTTCCTTTGCGGTGCGGTATAGTAACTATAAACCCACGCGCCCGTTGCGATCAGCACGGCCGCAGGCACGGCAAAGAGAATCAGCATCTTCTTTCTGGCCGTCATGAATCCCTCAAATGTGGCCGGATTCTAACAAAATACAATCCCCAATGAAACCGTGATTCGCCCCTGCATGGAATGACCTGGCAAAAAACGCAGGCGGGACGCCTGCACCACAAAACGGCCTTGCCGGCGGCGGTCAGTCGGGCAGTTGTATTCTGCCGGGTTTTTCGGGATCGGCGAAGGGCCTGTAAATCATGGCGACCCTTCCGACCACGCCGACGCAGATGGCCTTTGCGGTCTGGGTGATTTTGGCGATGCACTCGCCGCGTTTGGCGGCGGAGATATCCGGAAGGCGTATCTTGAGCAGTTCGTGCTGGTTGAACAGTTCGTCAACGTGCCTGATGAATTCGTCGCTTAGCCCTTCGTTGCCTATGGCGGCGGCACAGGGCAGCTTATGGCCCACCGAGTTGAGATGCCTTCTCTGCGTTCCTGTCAGTTCAATCATAGCGTATTCATCCTTTTTATGTGGTCCGGTATCGTCTTGTCCGAAAGGGCCTCATCGGCCTGAAAATGAATCAGGCAGCCCTTTTCGTGATCGCTGGCCAGGGCGGCGCACTTTGGCGTGATCATCTCCCAGCCTTCTGGAATGTGCTTGTGCCCGAGCAGGAAAAAGCCGGCATTGAGCTGGCCGGCCAGTTCGTCGACCAATTCCGGCGTTTGGGCGCGTCCCCAGGTCCATTCATAGACGGCCCCGCCGCGGCGGAGGTCTTCCTGCTCATATGGCCTGGACAATATTTCCGTGCCGGCCATTTTTTTTCTGCCAGGCGAGGGGAGCGAGTGCGATATGAACTGTCCGCCGGGGCAGCGGGCGGCCAGGGGCATCGAGAGCAGAAAATCGTTTATCGCGTCGAGGATGTCGGGGGCGTCCTGCCCGTATGCCACGCCGACCGACAGCTTGAATTTCTTGCACACGCCGCAGCCTTCCTTGGTGATCTCGTTGCCGGCGGCCTGGGCCACGTCGTGGTTGCCCAGCAGGAAAAAGACGTTCGCCGGGTTGGCTATTTTCATGCGGGCGGCCCGAAGCATGAGTTCGTGGCTGAGGTCCTGGCCGGTGGCGGCGTCCGTCGGGCCGTGGATGATCTCCTGGAGGATCAGCTTGCGTCTGGGGTCGGTCAGCGGCGCGGCGTAGCCCAGCGCCCTGACAAGGTTGCCGCGATGGCCGTGAATATCGCCGGTCAGCATAATCTCGCAGCCGGCCTCGAACATCAGGACGTTGCCTTGCCTGAGCGGGTCCTTGCGGTTGAGTTCGGCCGCCTGGCGGAATATTTCAGCCGTCTTGTGCGACAACGCTATGAACCCTTCGTGTTAGTGGTTGCCTGTTTTGCCGCAGCGGCCGGTTTTCGCATTATCATCGTCAGCTTTGAAGCCACTTCGCTCATCTGCGGCCTGCTGGCCGGCAGATACTCGATGCAATCCATGACCAGTTTGGAAAGCTGGGGCGGAACATTCGGATTGAGCTTGTCCGGCGGGATAACGGCCTTGACCGTCCCGGCCGACAGCGTGTCGGCGCGGCTTGGCAGGACGGTCGGAATGTGCTTGCCGGTGAGCGCCCAGTAAAGCGTCGCGCCGAAGTTGAACACGTCGGTCCTGCCGTCCAGCGGCCTGCGCTCGACCTGCTCGGGCGCGATAAAGTCCGGCGTGCCCTGTATCCGCTGCTTGACCGTCCCGACGGGGCAGCTTTGGCCCAGATCGATAATCTTGACGGCTCCGTTGGCCGCCACGATTATGTTGTTGGGCTTCATGTCCGAGTGGACGAATCCGGTCTGGCCCATATGCGCTATGGCCCGCGAAACTTCCGCAAAAATGCGGCAGTTCTCCTCGACCGATTCGGACCTCTTGTCCTGGACGCTCGTGCCCTCGCAGTATTCCATGACCATCAGAATCTCGGCCAGACGGAACCAGCGTTTCACTTTCTGCAACTCATAAATCTGCCTGATGGCCGGGTGGTTGAGCTTCGTGGCGATCTCGTACTCGTTGATGGCCTGTTCGAGAAAACGGTTGTCCTCGCCGGGCCTCTTGGTAACGTGCTTCAGTGCGCATAGCTTGCCGGTCTTGCGATCCCTGGCCTGCCAGATCGCGCTCCTGGCGCCGTTGCCCAGGAACTGAAGCGTTTCATAACCCGGAATCTCTAATCTGCGTTGTCCTGCCATCAGTCGCCTTTTATATCACCGTTTTGCATTGTATAAAACCCGATTACTTGGAATTCTAGCAACTGTCCAACTCATAAAAAAGGGGGTGCTGGAAAATCCTTGCCGATTTTTGTATGATTCGGCGGAAAGGGAAAATCATCGTGGACATAAAGCCGGACGAGACAGCGACTTGCATTTTTGCCTGGGCGACCGCTTGGGGGCCTATGGGGGCCGCCTTGGGTGAAAAAGGTTTGAAAAAAGTGATTTTGCCGCATTACCAGATGGACGACCTGGTGAGAATGCTCGCCTGGGAATTTCCCCGTGCGGCCAGGGATGAAAAACCATTCGAGGAGTTCATCAGACTGACGCGGGAATATTTCAACGCCCGGCCGGCGGATTTCACCGCGATCCCCTGCCAGCTTCCGGATGAATCAATGTTGTCGGGCAAGGTCCTTCGGGCATGCAGGGCGATTCCGCTTGGCTCGACGATCAGCTACAGCCGGCTTGCCCAGCAGATCGGCCAGCCCGATGCCTCCCGCGCGGTGGCAACAGCCCTCGGTAAAAATCCCACGCCGCTTGTCGTCCCCTGCCATCGCGTAACCTACGCCGGAGGAAAACTGGGCGGCTTTTCCGCCCCTGGCGGAGAGCAGCTCAAACAGCGATTGCTCGACCTGGAAAAACGGATTGTCAATTCCGGGATTTAGGAATTCTGAAATTCGCCCGGATGCCGTTTTTTCAATTCCGGGATTGCCCAGGCCCTGCCGGTCTTTTCGAGATATTTGCAGTATTCCTTCAATTGTCCGCGTGCATGATAAGGCCCGCCCTCGCGCATGACGGTCCAGAGCGGGTCTTCGGCGGATTTCATCGAGGCCATCATTCTGTCGTGCCATTCGTTCAGATGATGCGTCGCCTGGGCGCAAATTTCCGGCCGGGCGGCGGCCAGATCGTTCTGCTCGTGCGGGTCTTTTTCCACGTCGAAGAGCATCTCGCCGGGGAACAGGTGGAATCCGTCGTGCCATGTCCTGATGTATTGCCATGGCCCGAACCGCACGCTCCGCTGGCAGACGTGTACGCACTGGCCCAGGACCAGATAAGGCCGCGAGCAGTCCCGGCCTTGCGTTACGGCCGGGGCGAAACTTTCGCCGTCCCACTCGGCCGGGCGGTCAAAGCCGAACATCTCCGACAAGGTCGGCGGCAGGTCGAGATTGTAATGCAGGCCGGCGTATTTCCGGCCGCGCCGCCCGCCCGGAGTGCTGATAATCATCGGAATCCGGTGGGTTATGTAATCGCTCGTGCCGTGTTCGCCGTAGATGCCCAGTTCGCCCAGCGTTTCGCCGTGGTCGGAGCTGACGATGATCGTCAGGTCGTCCAGGACACCCTGGCTTTCCAGTGCCGCCAGCAGTTGGCCGATGTGCCCGTCCATATATCGGATGCCGCAGTCGTAGCCGTCTATCACCCGTCTGACTCCGTCCATGCCGCGGACATTTCCCGGCTGACGCGGATATCTCGGATCTGTCTGGTTTGAATACATGTTGAACTCCTGCGCGCAGTGCGGCCCGACCGCATTCCAGTGCTTCTCGACTACCTGCGGCGTCAGCCAGGCCGGCAACGGCGCATTCTTGAACGGGTTGCCGAAAGATTCCGGCGCGCGGTACGGCGTGTGCGGGTCCCAGTAGTTGACCTGGAGAAACCAGTTGTCATTTTTGGCGTTGCGGGCGATCCAGTCCAGCGCGGCCGGCGTTACCTGCTCTGCCGACTCGTTGCCGCCCTGGCCGGTGTTGTGCATCTCGCGAAAGCCGGCGTAGAACCACCATGCCGAGTGCCGCTCGGCGAACGGGCTTATCGAAACTGTATTAATATCCTTCCATCGCATGACGGCAGGCATGGTCTGGAACGCCAGTTGATCCTTGAAACCGCGGGGCGATCCTTCGAGCCGCATGTCGGCGGCGGTCCCGCCGTGGCCGACCACGCCTGTGTGAATGCCGAACCTGCCGCTGAACAGCGCCGCCCGCGAAGGCAGACATGGGGCATCGGAGCAATAACAGTTTGTGAAGGTAACGCCACGAGACGCGATGCGGTCGATGTTGGGCGACGTGTCGCGATGATAGCCGTAGCAGCCCAGGTGGTCCGGCCGAAGCGTGTCGAGATCGAGATACAGGATTCGCATATGGGTTTCCTTTATTGGAGGTCGTTGCCGCGTAAGTTACAGGACTATGCCGGATAAAATCAACAACAACGATATTCTGTTGTTATCGAACAACAGTCTTCTCCGCTGATGATTGACAATCGGCGGTTTGCAACGTACGGTTGCGGGCATGACGATTGCGGCGAAAAGAGGCGTTTTTATCGCGAAGGTGGCGGCCAACGAGCGGATATGCTCCGAGCATTACCGCATGGCCGTTTCGCTTGAAAATTTTCCGCCGTCCAGACCGGGCCAGTTCATACAGATACAGTGTCGCCCCCCTGCCGACCAGGCGAGCTGGCTGGAGACCAACTGGCCGGAAGACCGCCCCGCAAAACTCTGCCAGCCGGAACTGGCAGATACCGAGCCGCTGCTCCGCCGCCCGATCAGCCTTGCCGGCAGAGCTGACAATGGCGGCCGGACGACGCTCGAAATCATATATCGCGCCGCAGGAACGGGGACACACTGGCTTGCCGGCGCTAAATCGGACGATCCGCTAAGTATTCTCGGGCCGCTGGGCAACGGTTTTACAATCAGGCCGGGGAAAAAACTGGCGATACTGGTCGGCGGCGGCGTCGGCATCCCGCCGATGCTGTATCTGGCAAAGGCCCTTGCCGACGCGGACACGCGGACGATCTCCTTTTGCGGCGCGCGTTCTGCCAGCGTGCTGCCCCTTACAATAACTTCCCGCCCTTCCGCCCAAGACGATCTCACGCCGCTGCCGTGCGTAGGCGAGCTGGCCAGATTGAAAACCGACGCCATCCTTGCTACCGACGACGGGTCGCTCGGTTTCAAAGGGTTCGTCAGCGACGCGTTGCATTTGTGGATAAAAATATTCGAGCGGGCGGGGGAAAAGCCGGATCACACCAATACTGTCGTATATTGCTGCGGTCCGGAGGCGATGATGAAGAATGTCGCCAGGGTCTGCATGGACCGCCGGATCGAATGCCAGCTCGCCCTGGAGCGCCATATGGCCTGCGGAATGGGCACATGCCAGTCGTGCGTCGTCAAGGGCCGCGCCGACAACGACCGCGGCTGGGAATTCAAACTCTGCTGCGCCGACGGCCCGGTCTTCGACGCCTCGACGCTGATGTGGTGAATCGGTCCGAAAATAACGCGGCCTGCGCCGGCGAACGGGTTGGTTTGAGCAAACCCAATATCGCCGACACAGGCTGCGATTGCTTGCTTCAGGCCGAATTATGTTTTACTTGGCGCCGATGATTTCCATCGCCTCTTCGCGATAGGCGTCCATGACATGTGAAATGCCGCTGATTTTTGCCGCCTCTTCAGTCAGGGCGATCAGATCGCTGCGGCTGATCGACGGCAGGGAGAATTTTCTGGCCCCGGCCATCAGTTGCTGGAGGCCGGTCTGGAGCTTGTTGCAGAAGCAATACATCGCGATCGCGCCTAGCGGCATTTTGTCGGTTTCTTCCCTGCCGAACCGATCCACAATGCTTTCGTAGCCGATGAAAATTTCTTCCTTCGTCGTGCCATATTCGCTGACGGTTTTGGGCAGGTCGTTATTGGCGATCCAGTTGCCGATATTTTTGCCGACCATTCCCGGGATCATCAGGGCACGGCCCATGCAGACCGCCCTGGTGTACGGCGAGCCCATCGCCAACACCTTGAACACATGATCCTCGGTGGAAAAACCGCCGGCAAACGCGATGTCGGGCACGAACTTTTTCTTCGCCCGCAGCTTGTCGCACAATTCCTGCGTCATGCATTGCAGGTAGAAGGTGGGGATTCCCCATTCGCACATCATCCGCCATGGGCTCATGCCGGTGCCGCCGCCGGCGCCGTCGATGGTCAACAGGTCCAGTTTTGCGTCGGAGGCCCACTTGACGGCCATCGCCAGTTCCCGCATCGGATACGCGCCCGTCTTGAGCGTAACGCGCTTGGCGCCGATCTTCCGCAGATGCGCCACGCCGTCCATGAAAGACTTCTGATCGACGAAACCCAGGCGGCTGTGGCGCTCGAAGTGTTTCAGCGCTTTATCGCGGAAAGCGGCCTGGTTGTCCTTGTGCGACGGGTCGGGCGTTACCAGATAGCCGCGCTCCTGAAGCTGCCTGGCCCGGTCCAGCGAGTTGACCTGTATCTCGCCGCCGATGCACTTGGCGCCCTGGCCCCACTTGAGTTCGATGCATTCGACGCCGAGTTTCTCGACCGCATATTCGGCCACGCCCAAGCGGGTGTCCTCGACGTTAAGCTGGACGATCAGATCGCCGTAGCCGTCGTAATAGCGGCGGTACTGCTCGACCCGCCTTTCCATGTCCGGCGAACGGGTAACCTTGCCCGGCTTGTTTCTTTCCAGGGCCGGGTCGATGCCGCAGACGTTTTCGCCGCAGACCAGCGTGATGCCGACGATGGCGGCGCCGGCGGCGAAGTGCTCCCAGTTGTTCCTCGCCACGTCGGTCGAACCCAGCGCCCCGGTAAATATGGGCAGACGCATCTTTACCTTGTTCTTGGTCCCGTAGCTGGTCTCGGTGTTGACCATCGGAAAAAACGTGTTGTCGGGGTTGCCCACCTGTCCCCTGGGCAGTCCCTCGGCGCCAAGGGCGTAGCCAAGGATGTTCAGATGCGAATAATCAATCGGATATTCCTTGTCGGCGCCGGCCGTGATGGTTCCGTAGAGGCCGGGGTAAAGAAGTTCCCTGCCGCGGAAGGAGGCCTTGAAAACCTCGCAGTTGCCCCGGCAGCCGTCTATGCACCGTGTGCATATTCCCGACTGCGGCGCCACGCTGCGAGACCGATTGGCAGACTGCGTGCACTCATTTGCGTTTGGTTGTTGAAGATTCATTTCCTTTTCCCTTTAGCGATAAAAAACCCGGAACCGGCAGGCCCCTTTAATGCCTATCGGCGGTTTATTGATCTCAGTTCATGCGTCTCCTTGTAACAGACCGGATTTCATCGCCGTTCTTATTGCCGGACTGTTCCGCGCGAATACTTTGCAACCAGACGGCCGGCCTTCGGATAATTTCCGATTGTCTGGCGGATTCAAACAGACTCGCCGCCGGACAATGCCGATTTTTGACAGCCAAATAGATATGGCAGGCCATCGGACGGGTAAATGAAGATATTTTAATATGGCAAATAAATTCTGCTTATAAAGCGGCAAGACACGGACAGGTTATGCTGCGTCGGGCCTGCTGGGCAAACTTTGCGAATCGCTCAATGTCTGAATAGAGCGGCCCGTGTTTTTACATGTCGTCAACGGTTACGCGGAAACTCGCTGACAAATTCCCTGATGCTGTCTATTCTTCGTTTTCCTCCGACGGAGGCAGTTCGGGCAGTTCCAGATACCAGGCTGACTCCACGCCGTCGAGCCGATGGAGCTCTTCCATCACCGCCTGGCTTGGCCGCTGGTCGAGGTTCAGTCCGACAAGCGCCATGCCGGATTTCTTTTTGCGGCTGAACGTCAGGTCGGCGATGTTGACGCTGTTGCTGCCGAACAGCGTGCCGTAGCGCCCGAGAACGCCGGGTTTGTCCACGTTGACGATGATGACAACGTGGCCTTCGGGTTTGAGCTCCAGCCTGAAGCCGTCAAACGCAATCACCCGCGGAAAGCGGTTGCCGAAGATCGTTCCGACAATCGACCGTTTGCCCAGGTCGGTGGTGATCGAGACTTCCATCAGGTTGGCGAATTCCTTGATCTTGACGGATGTGCTCTGCTGGACCTCGATGCCCCGCTGGCGTGCGATGACCGGCGCGTTGATGACATTGACCGGCTCGTCCAGATGCGGGGCCAGCAGGCCGACCAGCAGATATGTCGTTATCGGCGAGACGTTCATGTCGGCGATGGCGCCGCGATAGATGACCTCGGCCTTTGTAATGGCGCCGGGCGTTATGGATGACAGTATGACGCCCAGCCGGCTGGCCAGTTCGCTGTAAGGCCTCAGGGCCGGCGGAAGGGCCTTGTCGAAGCCGGGGGCGTTGACGGCGTTGCGGACCTCGCCGCCCCGCAGGGCCTCGACGAGCTGCTCGGCCGCCTCGAGGGCGACCTGTTCCTGGGCCTCTTCCGTGCTGGCGCCAAGATGCGGCACGGCCAGGACGTTCGTCTGCTGGATCAGGTCCTTCTCGGCCTGGCTTTCGGGCGGCTCTTTCAGGAAAACGTCCATGGCGGCCCCGGCGATCCGCTTTTCAGACAGGGCCTTGAGCATCTCATCCACGTCGATTATCCCGCCTCGCGCCGCGTTGATCAGCCGCACGCTGGGTTTCATCACGGTGAACTGTGCTTTTCCGATGATGCCCGCAGTTTCGGCGCTCTTGGGCGTGTGGACGGTGATATAGTCGCTCCGCTTGCACAGATCATTTACGTCCTTGAGCATCTCGATGCCTTCGGGGGGCTGGCCGGCGAAATACGGATCGTAACCCAGCACCCGCATACCGAATGCGATGGCTCTGTGCGCAACGGCCCGGCCTATCCGGCCCATGCCGATTATCCCGATCGTCTTGCCGGAAAGCTGCGTGCCCTCAAAGCTCTTTCGATCCCACTGGCCGGCCTTCAGCGAGGCGTTGGCCGGAGCGATCTTGCGGCTCAGGCTCAAAATCAGCGCGAAAGCCAGTTCCGCCGTCGAGAGCGTGTTGCCTTCGGGCGTGTTCATCACGATCACGCCCCTGGCGGTCGCTGTCGGCACGTCCACGTTGTCCACGCCCACGCCGGCCCGCGCGATGCACCGCAGCCGTCCGGCATTGGCAAGCACGTCGGCCGTGATCTTCACGCCGCTGCGGATTATCACGCCGTCGTAGTTGCCGATAATTTTGCCGAGTTCGTCGGCCTTGATGCCCGGCCTGTTCTCCAGCTCCACGTCGCTCTGCTTCTTGAGGAAGTCGATCCCGACCTCGCTCAGCTTATCCGCGATTAAGACTTTCATGGTTTTTTCCTTGTTTCTTGTGTTTCCGAAGCAGACATTTGTCTATGTTTGTTTATCCCCGGTTTTTCGCAATCGCCGTATTTTTCTAAGATTGTCGGCAACGTGAGCCACGCTGTGTCGGTCCAGCCATTTATGCCGTTCCTTCGAGTAATCTCCAAAGCCGGGATACCATTGTTGCATAAACCTGACCATGCCCGCCGGACCAAGTTCTTTGACCAGCGCCCGAATGCCTCTGTATGTGATTTCGATCAATGGCGGATTATTCTTTTTCATGGGGCAAAATCTCCTCGATCCATCGTAATGGATTCATGATTTTTATCCTCAATTGCGATACATGTTGTCTTGCCTTGCGTAAAAGCCTGTCATCGGTTGTTAACAAATAGTCGCAACCGCCTTTTTCGGCTGCAACTATATGATATGAATCATATGGGCCAAAACCCAGCCGATTCAACTGACCTGCCCTTGCATCATCATGCGAATCCAGTTCCATCCAAAAGTCGGCATAATTCAATAACACCTCGGATGCATTTTTTCTTTGTATGTGCCGATCTTGCGATATTTCTAAAGTCAAAACATCGCTCCCGGCCAATTTTACCTTACCTTGCTGGACCTCATCCAGAATAAGGGCAATAGCATCTGTTTTCGCATGAATCCGGTCTTGGTGTTGATCGTCAAACGGTCGATTCAGGCAACATGTGTCAAGGTATATCCGCATTCCCGAATTTCCGTAGGCTTTTCTGGTTTATCGTTTTCAGTTCCAGTCCTTGATGATTTTGGCCGCGACGGCCAGGCCCTTGCCTATCTCGATGCCTTTCACGCCGCATTCAACCATGGCGTACTCGATGGCCGCCACCAGCCCGAGCGTGTCGATCGGATCGACGTAGCCCATATGGCTGACGCGGAACATCTTTCCTTCCAGCCAGTCCTGTCCGCCTGCGACGCTGCTGCCCCACTTGTCGCGCATGATCTTGTTGCGGAACTTTTTGTCCTCGACGCCTTCGGGGTACATTATGCCGGTTACGCTGTCGGACGGCTGCTTGGAAAAGACGGCCATGCCCTGCGCCTTCATGGCCTCGCGCAGGGCTTTGGCCAGCACGGCCGTGCGGGACCATATCTTCTCGACGCCAATCTTGTGGATCATGTCCAGCGAAACTTGCAGGCCGCGAATGAGCGTGATCGCCGGCGTGTAGGGCACGTCGTTGTCGGCGAGGCTCTTGCGGTAGGCCTTGAGGTTCAGGTACAGGCACGGGGGCGTGATCTTTTCGGCCAGCGCCCACGCCTTGGGGCTTACGGACAGGAACGCCAGGCCCGGCGGCAGCATGAACGCCTTCTGGCTGCCGGATGCCACGATATCCACGCCCCATTCGTCGGTCTTCAGGGGCAGCGTGCCTGCGGCCGTTATGCAGTCGGAGATCAGAATGGCGTCGGTCCTGGCGACTTCGGCGCCGATGGCCTGAAGGTCGCAGGCCGTCGCCGTGGACGTCTCGCTGTAGACGACCACTACCGCGCCGTACTGGCCGGTGGCGAGCTTTTCCTTCACGAGCGCGGGCGAGATCGCCGTGCCCCATTCAACCTTCACCTCGTCTGCCTGCAGGCCGTAGGTCTTGGCGACCTTTACCCATCGCTCGGCGAACTTGCCGCCCTGCGCGATGAGGACCTTTTTATCCCGCGGGCAGGCGCAGGCGATGGCGCCTTCCATGCCGGCCGTGCCCGACCCGGCTATCGTCAGCACGTCGTTTTTTGTCATAAGAAGTTTTTTCAACCCGTCGTTGACGGCCGCGAACATCTCCTTGAACCGCGTCGTGCGGTGGTGGAAGATGGGCTTGGCCATCTCGATGAGGACCTCCGGCGGGACGTCGGTGGGGCCGGGCGTGAACAGACGTTGCTTGATCATTGCTGCTCTCCTTATGGGGCGTCGCGATAAAGGGGCAAAGCCTGCCCGATGAGAGACAACGCTTGCCCGCGATTAATATGGCGGCGCTCCAAATTGGTTAAGCCACAGGCACAAGCCGGCATCACCGCGACCCCTTGTCGCGGCTGCCTCCTGAGGCGCTATTCTCTTTTGACCCGCCGCCAGCCCGCCGGGACCTTCGGAAAGCGCTATCCGGTCCCTTGCCTCCGATGGCAGAACTGCGGCAGATGAGTAATTCTTAGCCGGACGATCGGCCGTTGTCAAGTTAAAATTGAGCGATATTGTGAAATCTGAAATCCCGCGTAATTGTAATCCTGCGGGATAAAAAACAATTTTTCTTGTTTCATCCGCATCCGCATGGTATGATTAAATATCCCCCCAGGGGGGATATGGAGACAAAGATGGCCGGACACAAACAGACCCAGCGGGTGGTTTCCCGACTGTCGAGGATTGAAGGCCATGTGCGGGCCGTCAAGCGGATGGTGGAAAATGGCCGGCCTTGCGCGGAAGTTCTGATGCAAATCGCCGCGGTGCGGGCCGCATTGGACAAGTCGGCCAAGGTGCTGCTGGCGGACCATATGGAGCATTGCATCCTGGACTGCTCGCATGGCGGCAACTCGCGAAAGCTGCTGGCGGAACTGCGCGTGGCATTGGAACGGTTTATCGCCTGATAAAGGAAACGGATCGTGGAATTCATGATTCTTGCAATATCTTCCTTCGGGCTGGGAGCGATTCACGCCCTGGAGCCGGGCCACGGCAAGACCGTTGTCGGGGCCTATCTGATCGGGTCCAAAGGAACCTCATGGGACGCCCTCCTGCTGGGCCTGGTGGTTACGCTGACCCACACAGGAATAGTGATAGTACTGGGCGTCCTGTCTGTCGCCGCCGCCGCTGCCTTTGTGCCGGCTGCCGTGCAGAAAATGCTGGAAGTGGTATCCGGACTGCTGATCGTGGGCGTCGGGGGCTGGATGATAGGCGTCCGCATCCGTCAGGCCCGCCGCCACAGCCACGATGACGGCCATGACCATCATCACGTGGACGGGCATGAACACGCCCATGACGACCACGGGCATGATCACGCGAAGGCGTTCAAGTCGGGTGAACGGCCCTCGCTTGGACAGTTGATAGCATTGGGCATTTCCGGCGGAATTGTGCCTTGCCCGGCGGCCCTGGCGGTTCTGCTCGTGGCGATCTCCATAGGCGGATTCGTCCGGGGTATCCTGCTGGTGGCGATTTTCAGCGTCGGCATGGCGGTTGTGCTGGTAGTCATTGGAATCGTGATGGTCCATGCGGCTAAATTCGCCGGCCGATTTGTGGCCCAGAGCAGATGGACACGAACTATGCCTGTTATCAGCGCCGTCATCGTTACATCGGTCGGCATCGCCCTGACGGCCAAGGCTTTCATTGATATAATGCGTTAATCTCCCGCTGAATTGCCACGCAAGTTTTAGTTGGCCGCGGAGTCTTCGGCTGGTAAAGTATCCTCCGATCACAAAACAATTCGCACGGTTGGCCGGTTCGCTCAGGTCCATGCCGTCTTCAGGAGACCAAAGAACGCATGTCGAAAAAGATTGAGTTGAAGATCAAGAGGCTGGGCAAGTGCAGCATACCCTCGCCGATACCGAATCATCTGCCGCCCGAGACGAAGGAGGAGATGTTCGTCGACGACGAGGATCTGATCTGCACCTGCCACTTCAGCAGGATCGACCAGCAGGAAAAGCTCTGCGGCAGCGTGCCGGAATTCGAGGTCGCCGGGCCTCGCGAGCTGCTTTATTTCGACCCGTCCAAGACCCGCTGCGGGATAGTAACCTGCGGCGGACTGTGTCCGGGCATCAACGACGTGATCCGCGCGCTGGTCCACGAGCTGTGGCTGGTCTACGGCGTGCGGCGGATACACGGGTTCCGATACGGTTTCCAGGGGCTGGCGGCCAAGTATGGGCATGATGTGGTCGATCTGGACCCTGACGCGGTCGACGGGCTGGAAGGCAGGGGCGGAACCGTTCTGGGCTCGTCGCGAGGCAATCAGGACCCAATTGATATGGTCGACTGCCTGGAGCGGATGGCGATCAATATCCTGTTCGTGATTGGAGGCGACGGCACGATGCGAGGCGCACAGGCGATGGCGGCGGAGATCGACAAACGCGACCTGAAGATATCGGTCGTCGGCATTCCAAAAACCATCGACAACGACATAATGTACCTGGATGAAAGCTTCGGCTTTCCGACGGCCTATTCGATAGCGGTCGGCATCCTCAACGCGGCTCACGCCGAATCCAAGGGCGCGCCCAACGGCGTGGGGCTGGTCAAGCTCATGGGGCGGGAATCGGGCTTCATCGCCTGCCACGCCGCAATCGCGATGAGCGACGTGAATTTCGTGCTCATACCCGAACTGCCGTTCAAGCTGGACGGCCCGGAAGGTTTTCTTGAAGCCCTCAAGGTCAGACTCCAGAAACGCCATCATGCCGTGATTGCGGTGGCAGAGGGGGCAGGCCAGGAACTGCTCGACGGCAGCGGCAAGGATCGCGATCCTTCGGGCAACATCGTGCTGAAGGACATAGGGACGTTCTTGCGGGACCGGATAAAGGAATATTTCAAGAAGATAAATATGGAAGTCAACGTCCGCTATATCGACCCCAGCTACACGATCCGCAGCGTGCCGTCCTCGCCGCAGGACCGCGTTTACTGCATCCGTCTGGCGCAGAGCGCAGTCCACGCCGCGATGGCGGGCAAAACCGAGATGCTCGTCGGCCGATGGCACGGGCAAATGGTGCACGTGCCGATGTCCGTGGCGACATCGCAGCGCAAAAAGGTCGAGATTCACGGTGAACTGTGGCGGACCGTCCTGGAATCCACAGGCCAGCCCCCGGTTTTCAAATAGCAATGCGGCTCAGGCCGCCGGCGTCGTCGTGATGAAGATGAGGATGTTGACAGCGTTGAAGGCCACGTGCATCAGGATTGAAGGCCAGAGCCTGCCGCACCGCTCGTAATTGTATCCCAGCGCGATCGAGAGGACCAGCAGGGCCGGGATATATAACGGCGTTCCCAGATGCATCAGGCTGAAGATCAGCGAGGTCATCAGGATAGCGCCCCACGCGCTGGCCAGGTACTTGCGGAGCATCGACTGGATCAGACCGCGGAAGAACAGTTCCTCCGCCAGCGGGCCTGGTATGATCGCCAGGCCTGCGGCGATGAAATTCCACGGCCAGCCGCCGTCGCGTATTATAGTCAGCAGTATATGGTCCTTCCTGAATTCCGGAAGGAGGGTTTCCATCAGCCAGGCCAGTCCGTAACAGACCGGCACGACCGCCAAATAGGCCAGCACCCCCCTGCCGGAGTCGTAGAACCAGTGCCTCATGCTCAGGCCCAGGCCTCGCGAGAGCCCAAGCGGGAAGGTCCGCCATGCCGTCATTAACGAGGCGGCCAGCAGCACGGCGATGCCGGCCGAAAACATGACGACCTGAAGCCCTATCGCCTCGCCTACGGCCAGCCCCCCGCCCAGCACATATACAATCCGCGGCATGGCAAGGTAGAGGGCGAAGATCAGGAATATGTGGCCGACGTTGACCGTGTTGGGCCTGCCCGGCGTGTCGGCCAGCAGGAGCATCCTGGGATTGGCCAGCCGCCGCAGGGTCCAGAAGATCATGACGATCAGGCCCAGGGAAATGATTCCCAGATTGATCTTGTTTGGCGGCTGCTGGGCGTGAATAGTCGCGCCGGGACCGGTCGTCGGCATGGTGGTGGGCGCGGCGCCGACGGCGAGCGCATCCGGCGCCGGCATGGCCGGGACCAGGACGGCGGCAGGTGCGGCAAAGGCGCCCTGCCTGTCCGGACCGGCATCGCCGGCCGAAAACATTGCGTTTGACAACGCCAGGATCATCAGGCTAATTATGTTCATCTGCTTTCATTAATTCGATGACCGGGAAAACCACATTGCCCGAACCGCAGAATATATTAGGTCGGATACTGCAAACCAAGCGCAAAGAGCTTGAATTGCTCAAGAGTTCCACGAGCGTCGGGCGGCTGGGGTCCGCCGCAGAATCAGCGGGGCCGGCCCGGAATTTTTTCCACGCCGTAACCCGTCAGCCGGCCGGGCTGATAAATCTCATTGCTGAGATCAAGCGGGCCTCTCCATCGGCCGGCGTGATCCGCGGCGATTTTGACCCCGTTGCGATCGCGCGTCAGTACGCCGCCGCCGGGGCCGATGCGATCAGCGTGCTGACGGACGCCGAATATTTCCACGGCAGCCTCGATCACCTCTCGGCCGTGCGGCAGGCGGTCGATCTGCCCGTCCTGCGGAAGGATTTCCTCATTGACCCGCTTCAGGTCTGGCAGAGCCGCGCCGCCGGGGCCGACGCCATCCTGCTTATCGCCGCGGCGCTGCCGCCGGGCCAGTTGCTCGACATGCTGATTCTGGCCTCGCAGCTCCGCATGACCTGCCTGGTCGAGGTCCACGACGCCGACGAACTTCTGGCCGTGCGGTCGGCCATCGGTTTTCCGCACCGGGCCTACAGCCTGCTGGGCATAAACAATCGCGACCTTACGACTTTTGCGGTCGATCTGGGCACGACGCTGCGGCTGGCCCAACTGGCCGGGCCGGACGTGCCGATCGTCAGCGAGTCGGGAATTAAAACCACACAGGACGTCCGCAAACTCGCCGCCGCCGGCGTCAAGGCCGTTCTCGTCGGCCAGACGCTCATGAGCAGCCCCGACATCGCAGCCTCCGTCAGGCAGCTCAAAGGACTCGAAAGATAAAATGGCCCATAATACAAGGACATTATCTGCCACGGAAGGAGCCGGACAATGAGCGACAGACAGGACGAACAAAAAAACGCTGATAACAAATCCCGGCCCGGCGGCCAGGGGCGAAACGTCAGAATCATTCTGCTGGCACTGATAGCGGTGGTTGCCGGCCTGGCGCTCTATGTCGCATTCAGCCCGCCGCCCAGGCCGCAGACGGAATTGCCCCAACAGCCGCCCGACCAGGGCAAACAGGTGCTGGCGGCGGCGGAGAAACTCATCCGCGAGGCCCAGGCCGACGCCATAGGCGATGAGCTTCGCATGGCGTCGTACAGGCAGGCGAGGGATCTTCTGTGGTCCTACAATCTCAAAAACCCCCGCAACACCGAAACGCTGCTTCTGCTGGCCGACGTGAGCCTGCGGCTCTGCCGGATGAACGCGCACGATTCGGCAAACATGTTCGCCCAGGCGAACCAGGCCGTTGACATCGTCCTTGAGATGGCGCCCAACTCGTCGCGCGGGCTGTGGCTCAAGGGCGAACTGGTCCGCAGACGGGGCGGAAAAGATTTCATGGATTATTTCGCCCGCGCCGCCGACAGCCCCGCCTCGGACTGGCAAGTCTGGACGGCTTATGGAATGGAACTGATAAATCAGGGCAAGGCCGACCAGGCCCGCAGATACGTCGATCGGGCGGCGGCAAGCGGGGCAACCGGCGCGGGCACAAGAAAAATCCTGCTGGCCAGGGCGGAACTGGCGTTTGCGGCCGGACAGTATGCGCAGGCCCGCGAGCTTTTCAGGCAGGCCGCCGATTCCGACACGGCCGACATGCACGCCTGGCTGATGCTGGCCAGGGCGACCGAAAAATCGGCCGATCCCGCCGCGACACTGAAAACGCTCGATGAGGCCGTCGACGCGCTTCGCGACCGGCTCAAGGGCGAAATATTTTTCATGAAAGGCTCCATCCTGGCCCGGAGCGGAGATTGGGAAAAGGCCTCAGCCGCGTTCGTCTCGGCGACCGCCGATCCTGCCGTCCGCGCCCACGCCGCCCTGGAGGCCGCAAAATGCTTTTATGAACTCAAACGCTACGCGCCGGCGATGGGCTACATCGACATCGCCGCGCAGCAGATGCCCGGGGACGACCCCGAACTGAAGCAGTTGATGGCCAAAATAGAAGACGCCCGCTTTGGCAATGCTTCGTCGAATCGTTCGACGAAATGAAAATGACGGACAATTCCCGAAAGGAAAAAACATGAAATTGGCAATGTCCTTGAAATTGGCGGCGGCAATCGCAGTTGCGGCCTTGATGTCGCTTATTGCGACTCAGGGTTTTAATCCCGCGACGGCACGGGCAGACCAGCCCGCTTCGACCGCTCCATCATCGCAGCCGGCAAAATGGATCAAGCTCTTCGCCGATGAAGACTGGTACAAGAACCAGGCCGGCAAGGAGCAGGTGTTCGCGGGCAAGCTCGAGGCGATCAAGGTCAATCCCGATCAAGCGACCACGCTGATGAGAACGTCGTATTACCGGATGGGCGGCAGAAATATCTACACCGGCGGAAAGAAGGTCAAGGAGCTTGACGGGCTGGTGGGCAAGAACGTCGAAATAAGGGGCAAGACCTACGACATCAACCTCGAGGGCCAGGCGGTCAGCGAGATCTGGCCGGCCGAGATACGCCAGGCCGAGGCCGGCGCCAGCACCGCCCCCGCCCCGCCGCCGCCCTCCAGCGGGAAAGATTGAAAAGTTGATTCAATCGCGAGCGTCTCTTGTTCGCTTTCATTTTCTTCAGGACAACAATCAAAGGAGAATATATCATATATCTGTGCAACGATTAAAGAAGCCAATGCTTCATTAACAAACCCAAGAGGAGATTAATAATGGTTCTTTTGGTGCTAGGCATAGCGATAGCGCTAGGCGTTTCCTTCATCTGTTCCCTGATGGAGGCAACTCTGCTAAGTCTCAGGCCCAGCCAGATTGCAGACATCACACAGCATCAGCCCGCCATTGGCAGGATATGGGAGAATTTCAAAACAAATATCGAACGCCCTATTGGAGTCATACTGATTCTTAATACAGCAGCCCATACGATAGGCGCAACCGTTGCGGGCGCAGAGTTCGACAAGATATACGGCGATAAATGGATATGGCTATCACTACAACGAAACTTCCTCTGGCATGATGCAGCATCGCAGCTTATACAACTTGACGCCAAGTCTGCGTAACCGCCTGAGTTTGGCTTTCACGTGGGACTGCCGTGCGCGCCGATTGCGGTTCTGCGTCTCGGT
>JACRIL010000216.1 GCA_016235825.1 Planctomycetota bacterium | reverse complement strand
GGCGGCCAGATATCTCACTCGCATACGCGACGACCAGGGGCACGATGACGGCATGCTCCTCAAACCGATGAATTGCCCCTTCCACATTCAGATTTACAAGGCCGTCCAGCACAGCTACCGCGACCTGCCGCTGAGGCTCAGCGAGTTCGGCACGGTTTATCGCTTCGAGCAGTCGGGCGAGTTGAGCGGCCTGACGAGAGTGCGCGGCTTCACGCAGGACGACGCCCATATTTTCTGCACGCCCGATCAGCTAGAGGCTGAGGTCGAAAGCTGCGTCGATCTTACAAAGCTGTGCCTGGCGACGCTGGGACTCAACGACTACCGGGTTCGCGTCGGCCTGCGCGACCCAAACAACGCCAAGTATACCGGCCCCGACGAATACTGGAACCGGGCGGAAGAGAATCTCCGCCACGTCGTCCGAAAGCTCGACATGAACTACACCGAAGAGACTGGCGAGGCCGCGTTCTATGGGCCAAAGATCGACTTTGTCGTCAAAGACTGCATCGGACGGCGGTGGCAACTCGGCACAATCCAGGTTGATTACAATCTGCCGGAACGCTTCGGCCTGGAATACGCCGGATCGGACAATCAGCAGCATCGCCCGGTGATGATACATCGCGCGCCTCTGGGTTCGCCGGAGCGGTTCATCGGCATACTGATCGAGCATTACGCCGGGGCGTTTCCGATGTGGCTGTCTCCGGTTCAGCTTGGCGTGCTGCCGGTCAGCGACAAGTTCAACGAATACGCCCGTAGTGTGCTCGACCGGCTTAAAACCGCCGGCCTGCGGGCGGAACTGGACGACTCGCCGGAGAAGATCGGGGCCAAGATCCGCAAGGCCACCATCGAAAAGACGCCGTACATGCTGGTCGTCGGGGCCAGGGAAGCACAGGCCGGCACCGTCGCTGTCCGCCACCGCACCGCCGGAGACATGGGCGAGATGGCCGTCGGTGCCCTGCTGGCCGCAGCAGCCGATGAGATCGAATCGAAAGGTGCAAAACCCCTTTCGGCAAAACTTAAGGCATAAGAGCCTATCCGAATAACTACGATGAGCTGCGTTTCGACAAAAACCGGATGGATGCAAGGAAGGCCGACGCAGGCGACCCGAATAGGGTCGTCCAGGATGCCTGACGCCGCAGGCGCCGGTTTTTCTCGAAACCCTGCGGGACGGGCCGCTTTTGCCGCAAGCCTTCGTCGCTCGGGCTCGACGACCTTATGCAGGTCGGCGTCGCCCTCGCTTCTTGGCCTGCGGCAAAATCGGCTCCGTCGCAGCCATTGTAGTTATCCGGATAGGCTCTAAACACTTTTAAGGAGAAAAATCATCACTAAAGAACTGCGTTGCAACGAAAAAATCCGCATCTCGCCGATCCGGCTGATCGACGCCGACAACAACCAAATCGGCATCGTGGACGTCCATGAGGCCATACAGAAGGCCCGCGACGCCGGTCTGGACCTTGTCGAGGTCTCGCCGACCACCAAGCCGCCGGTCTGCCGGATAATGGACTACGGCAAATGGAAGTACGCCCAGAAAAAAAAGGAACAAAAGTCCAAGGCCCACCGCCACGAGACCAAGCTGAAGGAAATCACCATCAAAACGCCCAAGATCGGGGCGCACGACCTTCAGATCAAGGTGGAACACGCCAAGGAGTTTCTTGAGCGCGGCGACCGCGTCCAATTCACCATGCGAATGCGAGGAAGGGAACTCGCCCATCTGGACCTGGGCCGCGCGGTCTTTGAGCAGATCAAGGCCGGCCTGTCGGAGGTCGCCAAGGTTGACCAGGACAGCAAGTTCGAAGGCAAGCGGATCAGCATGGTCCTGGCCCCCGGCGGAACGAAGAAACCTGCACAAGGCCAATCCGCCCAGCCCCAGCCGGGCCAAACACAGCCAAATCAGGCGCCAGCCAGCCAGCCGCCTGCCGGCCAGACGCAAACGCCTCCGGCGCCTCAAGACCCAATATCGCAGGAAAAACAGGCCAAGAGTCCCTGAATCTGCCGGGGCAGGCCAGACCTGAACCAGGAAAAATTCCTGAAATTTTGTCTGTTTTTTCTGTTAATTAATACCCTTGATAAGTTACAATCAGTGCATACCATAGTCTTTGAGGATGCCCCAAGCGTCCGCAATGTGTGGTTTTCAGGGCAAATTCAAGGAAAAGCTGTTTTTTTCGAGAGAGTTGCGATTCTTCTTATGCCTTTGGAGTCAAAGAGTTATGTTCGGAAGAAAAGCTGCGCAATCGCACTGCACTGAAATAACGAGAACTTTTTCCGCACTCGGGCGTCCAATAGGGTGTGGACAATGGTTTGGCACAGGCGATCGTTACGGAGACTGCGCATATGGTGAAAGCTACATTGGTTAGCTTGTCGTCCGGCGTGTTCATATGTCTCTTTAGCGCCACCGCCATGGCAAACGACCTGCCCGTAAATTCAACACCCAACTCCCTGAAAAGTTCTTCCGGGGATTCTTTGCAGACAATAGTGTCATATCGTAACAATGGCGCGTCTTCGCCCCGGTCAATGCCGAAAATTCCGTCAGTCTCCGGCGCCGACAGGCAACGCGTGAAGCGATCCGTGCCGGCCGGCAATGCCGACGAGTTGTTCGCCCTGGCGTTGCAGGCCGACGCAACCGGCTGCAAGAGCCTGGCCTATATGATCTGCCTGCAAATAACCGCAATTGAGCCGTCCCACCCTGGCGTCAGGCGGTTCCTGAACCATGTGAGATTCGACAGCCGGTGGATGACGTTTGACGAGGCCGTCGCAAAGGCCGAAACGCTGCTGGAATCGGGCCGGCTCGAACTGCTGCTCGGCAGGTTGCTGCCGGAACTCATGGCGCAATCGGACACGACGGCCAGACGGCTGGCCGTCGGCAACCTGACAGGCCGCGCGCAGATTCAGTCGGGCCAGTTTGCCGCGGCCGGAAAAATCTACGCCGACATGTCAGCCATGGCGCCTGCACCAGCTTGCCACAAATATGCGGCCATGGCGGAACTGCTCACGGAGAACCCCGACGGCATGTATCTGCTTGCGGAACCCTATCCTGGCGCGGCGGCAATCTTGGGCCAAGGCGGACGGCATCTTGTCCCCGGGCCGGTTTCGCTGAAGGATAATCTTGCGATGGAGGCGTCGCTTCACGACAAGGCCGCGGAGGCAATGGCCGAGGCGATCAAGGCCATTACCAAAGCCGCCAGAAACCCGCAGGTCTTCGTGGCCGCACAGAAGGCCTTCGACAAGGCTGACGCTATTTACCCGAACATATCGCGTAGCTATCGGATCGAACTGGCTGCCGCCAGGGCGGCGGAGCTTCGCGGCCAGGCGCAACTGGACCTGAAAGCCTTCAATCATGCTGTCGAGGCGCTGGGGCAAACCGCGATGGATGCCGGGGCTTACCATGGCATGCTTGTCGGCCTGCTGACGGCTCTGGAAGGCATTGCCGCCAAACTTGTGCAGGCGTCGGAAATCATCAAACCCCACGCGAAAGAGGCCGGCGATCTGCCCGGACAGATTGCCAGGGATTTATCCGGTCTGGAAAACATCCGTTCAACTCTTAAGGCGGAGCTGCATGATAAATAGATATATCATCCCGGCGGTTCTGCTGATTGCCGCACCGGTCGCGATTACCGTCGCGGCCGAGAGCCGGTCCGACAAGTCCGTGGAACTGATCCAGAAGGCCTTGGCCCTGCTGGAATCGGGCAACGAGAATGCCGCGCAGCAGGCGGCCATGCCGGCGGCAAACGCCGGAGGCGAACAGGGCGCCAGGGCATGGCTTATCATCGCCACGGCAAGATACAGGCTCGGCGAGCTCGAATCGGCCATTGAGGCCTACGATCTTTGCCGCAAAACATCCTCGTCAAAGACGATCCGCGATTACGCCTTTGACCGGGCATTGACGGTGCGAAAGGAAATCCGGACTCGGCTGAAACCTGAAACCGGCGAGATTCCCCAGGACGCCGCGAAAAGGCTGGCAAAGGTCGAGCAGGTATTCCATTTCGCCTCGGCGCCGAACATCTTCGTCAGGGCCAGAAACCCGGAACTTGCCCGCGTAATCGCATCGCGGGCGCAGATACTGCTCGAAAAAGCATGGTATGGCCTCGGGGCCGAGATAAAATATCCCCATCAGATACGGATTTTCGTCCACGCGGACAGGCATGAATATGCCGCCGCGGCGCCGCCCTCTCCGGACTGGTCATGCGCCACGGCCCGCGTCGACAACATCGACGGCAAACTCATTCCGCGGATAGACCTGACCCAGCTTGACGAAAATGGACAGTTCGATTCCAGGTTGCTCGACCGGATATTGCCTCACGAATTGTGCCATCTGGCCGTTTCGGAATATTTCGGCCCGGATCGCTGCCCGCTTTTCCTGACCGAAGGCCTGGCGATGATGGCGGAAAAGGCCGGAGACCCGTCGCGGCAGATACTGGCCGGCCAGAGCTTCATGGCCGATGACGCAACCGGCATCAACGACCTTGTCTCGCAGGAAATGCCGCTCAGAAAACCGGAACTGTTCTATTCGCTGTCCTACTCTCTCGTGGAGTTCCTGCACTCGCGAATGTCATCGGCACAGTTCAAGGCTTTCCTGAACCATATAAGAACCGGCTGCCCGTTCTCCCACGCGGTCCAGCGGGCCATGGGAATTTCTTACGAGGAAGGTTTCATTGCCCTGCTGGCTGAAACATGGAAAAAACATTCCATGCAGCAGTCCGCCCTTTTGCAGGCTGTACAGCAGGCAGTCCAATCCGCCGGCAAACCCGACAAACCGGACGCCGGCAAACCTTGAAACAACAGGTTGCGATGTCAGACGGGGAATTTTTCAACAGGAAGTTGACAGGTTCATGCGGGATTATGTCGCTGGTGGCGTTTTTTTTCTTTTCAACATGGACGACATGGCCGGCTCTCGCCACGGCTCAGCCCCCCAAATCGCCGGCAACCGCCCCGGCTTCCGAGGACGCCTGGCTGTCGAGAATAATTATTGACGAGTTGTCCCGCTGCCAGACTGCACAGGAGTACGCCAATCTCCGGAAGACCGCCTCAGACGCCGCGGTTGAGAGGCTGGCCTGCGGCATCCCGGCAAATATGGACGTCTTTATCGACCTGGTTTATGCGATCAGGGCCTGCCGTCTGCTGTCGGCGGCGGATGCTTCCGCCAACGGCGAACTTAATAAATGGCTGATCTCCAACAGGCAGGTCTTCCGGCTGTTTCTGCGGGCTATCGAGGAATGCGACTCGCCCGCGCAGGCATGGAAAAACCTCGGCGAACTCGTCAAGTCGGCGGAGAAAGACGTGCTGGAATATCCGGCACTTGCCGTCGCGTTCGCCACGTCCGTACCGCTGGAGAATTACCGCCCCCAGCCGAATCCCGCCGGTTTGCTGGAGTCGTTCCAATACTATACCGACCCGAAAAACCGCTTCGTTTACGATCTTCACAAGCTGCCTTACGAGGTTCTGCGCTACCTGGCCGACACGCGGCTGAGCATCGACGAGAGAAAATGGGCTCTGGCCAATTTCGCGGGCAACAAAAATCCGCCGCTGCTCTACTTCGCCGTACCCTACGACCTGGAACATTATGAAAAAAGCAAACCCCGTAAAAACGCTTCCCAGGACTACACTCTCCAAAATCTCCTTCAGCTTGGCGGGGTCTGCGCGGATCAGGCCTACTTCGCCAGCCAGGTGTGCAAATCTCTCGGCATTCCGGGAACAATGGTCAAAGGCGCCGGTTCAGGCGGAGTCGGACACGTATGGCTTGCGTGCCTGCGTACCGCCGCGAACGGAACGGGCCTGGAATGGGACAGCCAGACCGGCAGATACAAGGTTTACAACTTCTATACCGGCATAGTCCGAAACCCCTCCGATGGAAAGGAAATCGCCGACTCGCAGCTCCTGCTGACCGGCACCGCCTCGCTGATGGCTCTCCAGAAACTCGAAACAGCCGATGCGGAAGTTTTTCTTGCCCGTCTTGCCGACCAGCGCCGCGACGACAATTCCGTCGCCGCCCTTAAAACCATCAAAGCCCTCGCCGGCACGCACAACGATCGGTTCAAGGACCTGCCGCAAGTTACCGACAAGACGCTCAAATATCTCGTCCCAAAGCGCAAGATAGACCTCGCCATGCTGGAGGAACTGGTGGACATGTCCATCCGCCAAAACACCTCGCAGGTCCCGGTCTGGGAATTCATCATCGAGCTTCGCAAAACCGACCGCCTGCCGGTGGAACACCTGGATCGTTTCTTCAACGTGCTTGTCGCCAATACTTCCAAACAGTTTCCCGAGTTCTGCTGCACGAAGGTACTGCAGATCATCCCGACCATCAGGGACGACGCAACTCGCGACAAGGTTTGCCAAAAGACAATAGGCATGTTCGGCTGGCGGCCGGACCTCCAGGCGAGAATCCTGCTGGACTGGGGCGACAGCCTGCGGGACCGCGGCAAAACCGACGACGCCCTCAAGGCCTACCAGCAGGCGGCCTCGCAGGCCTCAAACTCCGTCGGCGTCGGGATCGAAGCGGCCGACCGGGCCGAAAAAATCTACCGGCAGGCAAACAAGCTGCCGCAGGCGATTGTCATGTACCAGGGCCTGTTCGCCCAAACCAACAAAATGGATATCGTCATGGAGTTCCGCCAGCAGACCGCGTATTACCAGCTTGGCAAACGTCTGGCCGGACTGCTCATGGAATTCGGAAATGTCGTCGAGGCCAGAAAAATACTCAGCCTGATCGGCGAGGAGTAAAAAAGAACTCCGCCAGGATGATCGCCGCCCCGGCCAGAGGCCAGACCGCCGCAGCCCATCCCGGAGCGGGCAGCAGGCCGCCGATTCGGGAACTCGCATTTGCCCAGGCAAAAACTGCCGGCGAAAGTTCCAAAACCGGTTTTATTCCGGCAGACCGATAAAATTCCTCGCTCAGATACGCCGCGGCGGGCAAGCCCGCCAGTATCACAAGAATGGCGAGCATTGCCGGCCCCCGCAGGCTTTTAACCGCCAGCAGCCGGCCCATCGCCAGCGAAAAAGGCCAAAGGCATATAAAGTACAGGATCATCCTGATAACGTCTTCAGACACGGCGTCGGCAACCCATGCCGCGGTCAGATAAACCGGCCCGGCCGCCACGATCAGCCATATACTCTCGGCGGCAGAAGTCAGCCACCAGCGTTTCTGTTCGCCCGCGATCAATCGCCGCTGGATGACAATCGGGTAGATTCCGACGGCCCATATCGCCTGGGCGACCGCGACCATCTGCAGCGCGGGCAGAACGGAATACGGACTTGACCCTTTGGGCATGTAAATAACCTGCGGCCAGAACCCGCCAGCCAGGGCCGCTATGCACAAGGCCAGCCAGACCAATCCGGCCGGCCTTATCGCCGCGTGAAGCAATCCGCCCGATATCCGATCAGTTGATGCTGACATGCAGATGATCGTACCGCAGATCGAGGTAGGAATGGAAGCCCGCAATTCGGCCGTTGTGGTCCTCAGCGTAGCTGTCGAGATAGAGCATCTTGCGGTCGGGCGAGATCACGTAGTCGGCCCCGCCAGGATTTGGAAACCGCCCGAAACGGATGTCGGTCGGCCTGTCTTTGCCGACCTGCGCGTACATTCGCAGATGCGATTCGCCGGCTGATATCCTGCCGTTGTAATTTCGCACGTCAACCACGGTTATCTGGGATGCGTAAGATCGGCCCATGACGAGTTTCACAAGATTGATCCCCGCGGCCAGGTCCGCGGACGCCCATTTGCAGCCAACAGGGGGCGGCAAACCCGATGCGCCGGATATGACCACGAAATGCAGGGCGCTGTACGTCGAGCCGGGCGGAATATCGGCGTCGTTCACATAATAATCGGTGCGGCCGTCTTCCGACCCCTCTACCCAAGCTGCATACCGCGGCGCCTGATGCGACGGCAGCACCACGCCCTCTTCGTCCACAAACATCTCGCGGACGTCGCCAAGCACCCTCGCCAGCGGCTTGCGGAATTCGGCGACAACCACAACAACTCCCCTGTCGTCGCGAGTCTGCTTTTCCACCCGCACTACCCGTTTTACCCATGGATTCGCCTCAGCCAGCCTGTAAACTTCGCCGGCCAGCGCTTTATCTGAAAACAACAACCCCGCCGGACTCATCGACTGCTCGATCTGCTTCATCAGTGAATCCGGCATCCAGCCGGGGGCCGCGTCGATGCATATGTCGAATTCCTCGACCTGACTCTGGCTCGCCTGCACCTGCCGATCCAGATGCTGCATCAGGAAATAGCCGCCGCCGGCGAATATCTCCAGAAAGACAATCCAGACCAGAAAAGGCCTCAAGCGGGACGGTTCGCCGCCCCGCGTTGTCTGCCGTCTATTTGATTTTCCCCAACCGAACATTTTCAGGAATTTCCTTTCAAATCGGCCCAGACCGTTTCGTTCACCTTGCCGCGGCCATCCGCGCGATCCGCTCGACCATCTCGTCAAATTCGACGCCCGCCCTGCGGGCCGCCATCGGCAGAAGCGAATGTCCGGTAAAACCAGGAATCGTGTTGATTTCCAAAAACTGCGGCACGTTCGCCCCGTCGAGGATGAAATCTATCCGCGACATGTCCCGGCAGCCCAAAGCCCGGAAAATGGCCAGCGAATCCATCTGCATGCGCCGCACCACCTCTTCCGGAAGATTGAGATCAAACGTGTATCTCGTGCCAGCGCCGTCGGCGTATTTGGCCGTGTAATCGTAGAACGCTCGGGCCGGCATTATTTCCAGCGCCGGCAGCGGCTGCCCGCCCAGAATGCCGACCGTCATTTCCCTGCCGCCGACGAACGCCTCGACCATCATCTTCCCATATTTTTTCAGTCCGTAATCGATGGCCGCGTGCCGCTGATGCTGCGTTCTGGCGATTGTTATGTCGATGCTCGACCCGCCTTCGATCGGCTTGATCACAGACGGTAGCGGCAGGCCGGCCGACACCTTGGCCGCACCCGGGCCGTCCACGATCATCCATTCCGGCGTGTCCAGGCCGATCTCCGCGGCCAGATGCTTCGACGCATCCTTGTTCATCGCCCTTGCGCTGGCGCCAGGCGGCGAACCGGTGTATCGCAGCCCGCGAGCCTCGCATAATTTTTGGGCCTGCCCCGACTCGCCAAACTCCCCGTGCAATGCGATAAACGCCACGTCAATGTCCTCGCGATCCAGGGCTGAAACGTCGTCGGGCGTTATATCCCGCCGCAGCACCTTGTGCCCGCGACGTTCAAGGGCATCCGCAATGGCCGTGCCGCTCGCCAGCGAAACCTCGCGCTCCGACGACGGCCCGCCCATCAGGACGGTTATGTCCAGCAAATCCGCCATCCCTTTATTTCCGGTTTTTGATCCCATGGGGTTTGCCAGGATGCACATGTCACCACACCTCGATTTCCAGTTCAAGATAGACGCCCGATTTCTCGTGAACGGTGTCGCGAATGACGTTGATGAGTTTGAGCACGTCGGCGGCGGTCGTTCCCTCGTCGGCGATAATAAAGTTGGCGTGCCTCTCGGACACGCAGGCCCCCCCCACCCGTCTGCCCTTCAGGCCGGCACGGTCGATGAGGGCGCCGGCTGACATGCCTCGCGGATTCTTGAACGTGCAGCCGGCCGTGCTTTTCGAAAGCGGCTGCGTATTCTTCTTGAACATCCAGATTTCCTTGACCTGCTTGAGAATCCTGTGCGGGTCGTCTTCGGACAACTGAAACTCCGCCGACAGTATGAATTTGCCGGCAATGTTCGATGATCGGTATCCAAACGCCATGTCCTCACGCAGACGGGTGAAAATCTCGCCGTCAGACGTCATTATCTGCACGGTCTTGATGGCCGAGGCTATGTCCCCGAACGCACCGCCGGCATTCATCCGCACGCAGCCGCCGACCGTGCCGGGTATGCCCGTCAGCGCCTCCAGGCCCGAAAGTCCCTCCCGGACGCATCGCAGGACCAGTTTGCCCATGTCGAAATAGGCCCCCGCCCTGATCTGCCCCTCGCAGATGGAAATCCGGGCGAACTCCGGGCCGTTCAGACGGATCACCGCGCCCTTGACGCCCGCGTCGTCGATCAGCAGATTGGCCCCGCCTCCGAGCACAAAAACCCCCAGACCGTTTTCACGGC
This sequence comes from Planctomycetota bacterium, assembly GCA_016235825.1. GTDB lineage: Bacteria > Planctomycetota > Phycisphaerae > SM23-33 > SM23-33 > JACRIL01. The sequence goes on along the minus strand of JACRIL010000216.1, from coordinate 8,619 downwards.
AGCGAAGCGCGGCCTGTTTGAGCGCCTCCGCAGTGGCCGGCTCAATAAAATACCTCGCCGGGCCGCCTATGCCCAGCCAGGTCATGGGCCCAAGGGGCTCATTTTCCCTGACTTGCGCTTCCAATCCAGTGAACAAGCTCATCCGCCACTTCCCATATATTGCCCGCTCCCATGGTAACCACCAGGTCGCCCGGCTTTAGCTGCCCGCGAAGATGCTGCACAATTTCGTCAAACCTGCTCAGATACATCGCGGAACCGCCGTTGAGGCGTATCTGGGCGACAAGGTCCCTCGACGAGATGTGGTCTTTTTCCATCGCGCTGTCGCGGACGAAAAATATATCCGGCACGATAACCTCGTCCGCCATGGCGAAGCTCCGCGCGAAATCCTTGAGCAGAAACCGCGTCCTGCTGTGCTGGTGCGGCTGGAATACGCATATAAGACGGCCCGGCTGGAAATACTCGCGGATCGCCCTGAGTGTTACCTGTATTTCCGTGGGATGGTGCGCGTAATCGTCCAGGACGGTTATGCCGCCCAGTTGCGCCTTGAGGGTCATCCTGCGCCTGGCGCCCGTGAAATGCCCGATCAGTTCGCCGATCTTTTCCGCCGGCACTCCCGCGTTGTGCAGGATGGCCGTCGCCGCCAGGCCGTTATACAGATTGTGCAGGCCGGGAATGGCCATGGCTATCTTGCAGAACTTCTTGCCGCCCAGCAGCACCTGGAAGCGGTACCGCCCGCGGTCCGACGTGATGTTCGCGGCCCGCCAGGTGCATTTTTCGGTCAGGCCGAAGGTCTGCACCTCGCACGCCGCCGATCTTGCCGCCGCAGCCGCGTTGCGGTCCTCGCCGTTGGCTATCACGACGCCGTCGGGCTTGACCAGCATCGTAAAAGCCTTAAACGCCTCGACTATCGCGGCGAGGTCCTGGTAGCAGTCCAGATGGTCTTCTTCGATGTTCAGGATAACCGCGATCTGCGCGTGGAGGTTCAGGAAGCTGCGGTCGAACTCGCACGCCTCGGCGACGAAGTGCCGGCCGGCGCCCACGCCGCTGGGCCCGCCAAGCTGTTCCACTGTGGCCCCGACGACGAAACTGGGATCCAGTCCGGCCTGAGTCAGAGCGAAGGCCGCCATCGCCGTCGTGGTGCTCTTGCCGTGCGTGCCGGCAATGGCTATCCCGACGTGGTCGGACATCAACTCGCCAAGCATCTGGCTGTACTTGAGGACCTTCACGCCCCGCTTGCGGGCCTCGACAAGTTCGGGATTCTGGTCGTGTATCGCGGCAGAATAGATCACCATCGCGCAGTCGTCCGGAATATTCTGCGCCCGCTGGCCTATCGACACGACGGCCCCCTTCTCAGCCAGGCGCTCGGTCGTGCCGCTTTGGGCCATGTCCGACCCGCTCACAACGGCGTGCCTGACCAGCAGCATCTCGGCCAATGCTCGCATGCCGCTGCCGCCGATGCCCACAAGATGAACATGCATCCCGGCGTACTTGTCGGCTGCCGGAACCTGGGTTGTTGCGACGGATGAAACCGGTTGATTTGCGGTATCCATACCTTCACCTGATTTTATTGGCGTTCCTTGCCGTCAGAGCCGCGCCGGCCTACGACTCAGCCGGGCCTTTACGGACATGACGACTCTATCTGTTTTATCGCCCAAACCGCGGCCAATACTTGAACGCCAATCCGAATACAATTGTAACTTTCGTGCACCATGTTTACGCATGAATTTATTGAAGCCGTAACAATATCGGAATCCCGTCAATGGTGATAACGCAACCCCAGAAATCTCTTTGTAAACAATGGGAAATCTGACGCAAACCGCATTTCAGGATTTTACGCATTGATCATCTGCTTCTGCTCGCAAATTTTGACCAGATAATAATACCTTGCGCGTTCCATGTTACCGCGATTGAGGCCCGCAGGGCCGGAAGGGTGTAGCCCCAGGTGAAGCGGAGGACGGCAACAGCCGCCCGTAGCGGAACCTGGGGTCAATCGTCATCCAGGAAAGTTTTCGATTCTCGCTCGCGCTACGTCAGATGAGGCCAGAATCATGGAACGCCTCTGCCGATAGGCCGTATCGATTCACAAGGCCGTTGCGGGGTGAAACAACGAACGAAATTGTTGTCGAAATTTAACAAAATAATACTTGCGCATTCAGGCTTGCATAATCGCTCAGACTCATCCTGAGGTCGCTCATTCACTACTCGATCGCTACTTCGAGATGCCGGATCAGTTCGACAGTGCGCAAGCGTATGTATATCTCGCGGATTCTTTCTTGGCACAGAAAAAAGTAGACGAGGCATTGCAAGCACTTGAAGCAGCTTTGAAGAGAGAAATAGAATCTCCGAATTTACCAACTGAGGCCTACATCGACTTCCCTTACCTCGTTGCCGGCCGAGGCGTGGCCAGATACTATTCGCGAGCAAAAGAACTCTTGGCGATCCATCAGAATCGCCTCACGTTCCCGGTTGACTATTTCAGGTGGAACGCCTCCCAGGCGTTGATCGCCAATGATCTAGGATTCGAAGAAGGATTTTTTCCCGTCTTTCGGGAAGGGGTCTTCCTGGTCCGGCTGGGATCCCGCCGGCTGGACGGCCGGCCTGGTCTGTCCGGGCGGCGCCGGCTTTGGCTTGGTCTTTTTGGTCTCCATCTCTTCGGCGATCCTGCGGTACTCATCGTCGACAAGCACTTTCATCGGAGAATTGCGGGGCTGGTCCAGTTCGTCCCGGAACTGTTTGTCGGGCCGCACGGCCACCGCGCCCGAGAAATACAGGACCACGTGTTTTGCCTGGGTAAGCCCGGCTTTGTCAAACGCGACTATTGTCAGTTCGTCGGCGTTGCTGCCCGGCGGGATGTAATAAAATTCGTCCGCCGGCCCGGCCGACAGCAGTATGCTTTTCAGGTCGCCCGGCAACATTCGGTCCGTCGGCGTTACGGCCGCCAGGTTTAAAGGCATCTCGCTGTTTGCCGAACGATATGCCGACAGGGCCTGGCCGAAGCGGATCAGCGAGGACGTAACATATGCCTGTTTGCCCTCCTGGTCGCCCGGCAGGAACGGCGGAAGGAAAATGACGGCCTGTATCGCGCAAGCCGCCAGACTGACCGCCAGCGACAGTTTTGACGGCAGGCCCGTTATCAGGCCTATTACCGCCAGCAGCAGGCCGATCGCCGCCACGATCGAGCCGGACAGAAATGTCGGGTCCATCAGCACGGCCGCGGAATATGCGGGCCTGCCCGCCGGAAAAAAGATGAAGTAGCCCGCCAGGCCCGCCGGCGCCAGCGCAACCAGGGCCAGCAGCAGATCGACCAGGGCCGGCAGCCGGGCGCGACGATTCGCCGCACGGAGGCCCTCCAACTTGATGGTTTTGGCTGAATCAAAGCTAGCCGTCAGTTGCCTGGACGACACGGTTTTCGACTTCGAATCGGCCAGATCATCTTCAAACCCGGCCATCGCCGATTGATCTTCAGCGCCTCCGTCGCCGGCCGACGATGGCTCCTGCTCGAAAAGCTGCTCCTCGGTCAACTGGTCTGTATTTTCCGCTTCGCCCTCCGCCGGCGCCCCTGCGGGCGAACCGTCCGAAGGCTGGCCGGCTGACGCCTCCGTCAGGGCGTCGATCGGATTATCCTTCGGTTCTTCCGCGAACAGATCAACGGGCTGCTCGGCGGGCGCCTCGGCCAGACCCTCAATAGGCTGGTCTGCCTGTGCATCGGCCGACGCCTCCGATTCAAGCTGAACGAACGACGCCACCTCGTCGGGCTGGGCGGGCTTTTCCGCCTCGCCGGATTCGGATTCATCGGGAACGGGGAAAAGCTCGCTTTCCTTCTCCGCGGCAGGCTGGCCTTCGGATTCTTCGGGCGCGGCTTCCGTGCCCATCGCCTCTGAAATCGCCGCAAGGTCGGCGGGCGTGTCGGTCTGATCGCCTTGATCCGCCGGTCGGCGCTCGGCGGCGGACGCCGGCGCCTCGCCAGGCGATTCCGCTTCAACAAGTTCAACAGGCAGCGGCTCAAATTGCTCTTCTTCAGTTTTTTCGGCCCGCGGCTCTGTTTCCTTTTTGCCGGCTGATTCGGCGGTTTCGGCGGGCAGGCCGGCGAAAATATCCTCGGGCGACTGCTCCTGTTTTTCCCCGGCGGGCTCGGCGGAATCCGCCTGAGCCAGCGCAGCCAGTTCGTCCGCCGGCCCCGACGCATCAGCTTGTTCCTCGATAATCGGCTGTTCTTCAACGGCCGGTTGCTTATCGGCGGCAATCGGTTGCTCTTCCACGACTATCGGCTGCTCATCCTGCACAACCTCCGCGACAGCGGCGGATTCGGGGGCGCCGGCCTGCGGTTCAGGCTGTTCCACAGGCGCAGGTTTAGCTGCCGCGGCCTGTTCCGCAAACAGCCCTTTGACCTTCAACGCCTTCGCCCAGCCCGCCTGGCCCTGCTTGTGGACCAGGTCAGCCGGCGACAGCTCGCCCGCGTCGGCCAGCCTCTTGAGCTCGCCGCTGCTGACCGGACCGTGTCTGCGACCCTCGATGGCGTAATACCACTGTGCCATGATTATTTCTCCGCCTTAAACCTGGTTCATGTCTTTTATTCCGCGTCCAATCTAACAGTTGGAGCGGAAAAATGCCAGAGATGAAATGTTGTTGATTCATAATGGCCCAGTTGCCGGCAGGGGTAATGGGGCAGCTACGGGGGAGACTCAAACAATGTTTTGCCCTCTTGTGGTGCGGGCGTCTCGCCTGCATTTTTTATTCATGGGGTTGCAGGCAGGATGCCCGCACCACAATCCCCCTGTAACTGACCCATTACCGGCGGGGCAACGTTTTTCTTGACAGCCGGCAGGAAAAAATTTAATTTAGTTGTCATCGGGGCTATGTGCGGCCCCGGAACGGGTAGGTAGCTCAGCTGGTAGAGCACCGCACTGAAAATGCGGGTGTCGCCGGTTCAACTCCGGCCCTGCCCATTGGTTTGCAGACAGGCATCGTTTTGCCCGAAGGAGGAATATCGGACGCTTGCCCGGCAGCCATGTTCCGGTTTATCCTTTCAGGCATGAGGGCCGGTTGAAAAGTAGCATGGGCATCTTGCCCATGAGTATCACGGCCATCTTGGCCGTGGTTTTGCTTTTCGGGCTTTACAGGGGCAGGATGCCCATGCTACTTGTAAAACGATCCAATCGGTGGAAATATGCCCAAGAAAAATATTATCTGGCTGGCGTTGATACTGGCCGTCGCCATCACCGCCTCGGTTTTGTTCCGCCCGGCCGCAACCACCGACCAGAAGGACCTGGGCAGATTCGAGGACGTGGCGGGCGCATTCTCGAAGATCAACGACAACTATTACAGGCCGGTGGACGAAGACAGGCTCCTTCAGGGCGCGGTGGCCGGGATGATAAGCCGGCTTGACGAGTTTTCCGCATACATCCCGCCGGAGAAGGAGCGGCAATTCGCCGGTACGATCTACGGCAGCGGGCATGGGCACGGCATGATCCTGGAGATAGACAACGGCCGGGCCAGGATCATCAGACCGATACTCGGTTCGCCCGCCTGCCGCGCGGACGTCCTGCCGGGCGATCTTATCGTCTCGGTTGACGGGATGGAAATCGGCGGCCTGAACAAAAAACAGATCGCGGGGCTGCTTGAACCCAAATCCGGCCGGACGATTCAACTGGAACTTTTCCGCCAGCCGGACCGCAGGATCGCCGCGTCCGTAACATGCGGCGACTTCAACATCGAGTCGGTCATGGGATTCTATCGCGACGAGGCCGGCCAGTGGGTCTGGCTCATCGACCCGCAGCTCCAGATCGGATACCTGGCCGTCAGGGAGTTCGTGAACGCCACCGTGGAGGACTTCGGCCGCGCCATGCAGCAGATGAAGGATATTCGCGGCCTGGTGCTCGACCTGCGGGGCAATCCGGGCGGGCTGCTGCCGGCCGGCATCGAGATCGCCGACATGTTCCTCAGCCGGGGCGTCATACTCACCGAGGTCGGGCGCGGCGGCGTGCTCCAGGTGCACCGGGCGCACCAGGAAAACACGCTGCCGGACTTTCCGCTGGTGGTGCTGGTCGATGCCGAGACCGCCTCGGCCGCCGAGATCGTCGCCGGCGCCCTGCGATACAAACATCGGGCGGCGCTGGTCGGCGGCAGGACGCGAGGCAAGGGGTGCGTGCAGAGCATCATGACGCTGCCGGGCAACCTGGGCAAAATCAGCCTGACGACCAAGGAATTCCTGCTGGCCGGCGACAGGCCTATCGCCCGCAGGCCGGGCGGCGAAGACTGGGGAGTCGAGCCGGACAAGGACCAGGAAGTCCTTCTTCCGCAGGATAGCCGGGCAGAGATCGCCCGTCGCAGGCTGCTGCTGTGGCTGCCGCCGGCGCCGTCGGCCGCGACCAGGCCGGGAACCGCGGCGTCGTCCCCGCCGGCGACCATGCCCACGCGGGCCGAGGCGGCCGTCAAGCTGCGGAGAATGGACGCCCAGCTCGCCTTGGCCGTGGACCTGTTCCGCCAGACGGATGAACTGGCGAAGATACTCGCCCGCTACGCCCGGCAGGACGCCGCCGCCGCGACCCGTCCGGCCGAGCCGGACCCCATGAGGCCGAAATGAAGTCGGACGGCCGGCGGGTTATTCTGGGCATCGAGTCCAGTTGCGACGAGACCGCCGCCGCCGTCGTCGTTGAAGGACGGCGCGTGCTTTCCAGCGTCGTCGCCAGCCAGATCGATCTGCACCGGCGGTTCGGCGGCGTAGTGCCGGAGATCGCCTCGCGGGCGCATATCGAGGCGGTCAACACGGTCATCGCCCAGGCGATGAAAAACGCGGCGGTCGGGCCAGAGCAGATCGACGCGATTGCCGTAACGCATGAGCCGGGCCTGATCGGCTCGCTGTTGGTTGGACTGATGGCGGCAAAGACGCTCGCGTGGGCGTGGTCCAGGCCGCTGATCGGCGTCAACCACGTCTACGCGCATGCCTATGCCGCCGCGCTCGACGCCGAGCCGATAGATTATCCCGCCGTCGCGCTTGTTTGTTCGGGCGGACACACGGCACTCTACCGCTGCGACTCGCCGACCCGGCTGAAACTGCTGGGCGCCACAATCGACGACGCCGCCGGCGAGGCCTTTGACAAGGTCGCAAGCATCCTGGGGCTGGGGTATCCCGGCGGGCCGGAGATCGACAGTCTCGCAAAAGGAGCTGATGCCGGCGCGGTCCGGTTCCCCCGCACGTTGCTGCACGGCCAGTCGCTCGATTTCTCGTTCAGCGGACTAAAAACTGCCGTGCTGTATCACGTCCGCGGCGTGCCAGGCCGGTCGAATAAATATCCCGGCAGCGCCCCTGCTACGCTTACGGAAAGCCAGATCGCCGACGTTGCCGCCAGCTTTCAGGCTGCTGCGGTCGATGTCCTGCGGATCAAGCTCCGACGCGCGGCCGTCAAGATCGGCGCCCGCAGCCTGGTCCTGGGCGGCGGCGTGGCCGCAAACTCGGCGCTTCGCCAGGCGATTACTGAACTGGCTGAAAAACTCAAATGCTCGCTCCGCCTGCCCCCGCTCAAATACTGCCTCGACAACGCCGCCATGATCGCCGGCCTGGCATGGCATTACCTCGACCAGGGCGTTACAGCCAACCTGGAACTCGACGCCCTGGCAACGGTCAAACGGTGAAAAAGTCCTTTCTTTTGTGGCACGGCCGTCCCGGCCGTGTGTCCCAGGGGCGTCTCGCCCCTGTCTTTACCCACATTTTTTATAGGACATCAATACCTTGCAGATTTCGCGACGTAGAGGCAGAGGCCCGATAGGGCCGGTAGACTTGTAGCCCCAGGTGAAGCGGAGGCAGCCGGCAGGCTGACTCCGCGGAACCTGGGGTAAAATGGGAATTCAAAAAGTTTCCACCTCTAGTTCGCGCCACGGCAGACATGCCTTCATCTCAAAATGCCCGGCCAACGATTTTGCACGAGGCACCCATCCGCTTTTTGATAAGAGTATTCAAGGCCAGGATCATTTTTCTTCCACAACATTTTATGTCCACTCTAAAATTCCCGGCTGCGGCGTTCCATGATCCGGACACGTCAGCCGTGGCGCGAATGGAAATTGAAAACTTCATTAATGACGACTTTACCCCCGGGTTTCGCTTCATCCGCCTGCGGCGGACTTCGCTTACCCGGGGCTACTTTCTGCCAGCCCTTCGGGTTTTGTCGGGAGTCCCAATGATTCCGTAAGGCGACATATATCTGTTCAAATATGTGGGTAAAAACAAGGGCGTGAGCCCTGGAATATTTCGAAAATATAACACTCACGACCAGGCTTGTCCGGCGTAGTATTAACGAAGCGGGAGCGCCCGTGCCACTTTTTATCCTGCGCCTTGATTACGAATCCCCGCATGTCAACGCGAGGGTCGGCTTGTCGGGATATCCGATTTCGTAGTGATGTTCTCCCATCTAATCACGTCAGCATCACGTGGTTCGACAAAAATCCATTCGTTAGGCGGTTCTCCTCCAAACGTCTGGTAGCATAACACTACAACGAGACTTTAGCTCAAGAAAATTCATCCAGCCATCCGATGGTTCCTTACAGGACGCCTTGACAGCAAAGGAGCTACGGCATGGATGTCAAACAGATTCAGCAGTTGCGGCCGATGTTGAACACGTACTT
>JACRIL010000215.1 GCA_016235825.1 Planctomycetota bacterium | reverse complement strand
TTAAAAAAGAACACGCTCACAAACAAATGTGAGCGATGGCACCCGCTTGTCACGGCGTAGCGTCAGGCTTCGCTTTGCTACGCCCTGACGAGTCAGCGAAACCGGATTTGCCTCTCGCCGCGAAATCCGGCCATGCCACCAGCTCCTATTTTTTCGTCTTGGCAATATATGCAAGAAACTCTGGACAGGGTTTTATCCATACAGCCCGATCAATTTCAGCAATAAATGGTTTGCCTCCATGGTCCGATAAATATATCTCACCAACAACTTTTGAAGTCTTTTTTTCAATATCGTACAAACTAGCATTATATTCCTCTCCTGGATGTCCAAACATATAAGTCTTAAGATATCTTCTACGATACAGTACGTATTTTCGGTCCGGAGACACAACAAGAGATGTCCATGAACTTGGATAGATGTCTATCTCAATATTTTTACTACTGCCTTTGGCGTCTACGGTAAATAGATGACATAATCCAAAAGGGTTTATTGGCAGAACATATACAAATCTTCCCTTGCCAAGACTATACGCATAATCTCCATCGACGATATTCTGTATATCATCCGTCGTTATGGTACACCTGTAAATTTTGCTATTATCCATAACAAGAAAGGTTTGTTCATCCTCCCATGCTGATCGAGTTAATGTAGTATAACCTCGTTTGAATTTGAATAATACATCTTTTTGTACAGGTAGCCACTTCATTGTTTCCATATTATACACAAACAAATGCCCATAATAACATATCTCTTTCCCCGTAGTGTCATTGCCAGTAATATACATAACCAATATATTATGTTCGCTGGGACTCCATGCGATGTCATAAGGTATCGCATTGTTAATTGGAGGTTTTATATCAATTGCTTTTAGAGTTGCAAAATCGAATAATATAATGTTGTTTATTCTGTTATCTCCGTCAGAACTCCCACTTTTTGTAAATATAACATACTTTCCCGTCGGAGACGTGAAATCCTGGATATATTGACTATTTATCTGCTCGCCAATAGCACGCAAAATCGGGTCTTTAATTGATCTGGTATTTTTATGCTTCCAATCCATAAGGCAAAGATCTGGCGATACTACAATCCATCCATTCTGTGAATCTAGTTCAGCTACTTCCTGTGAACCGCAACCATTCTGCAAGAGCATCAGTAAACAAATGCCTATAAGCATAAAGCAGATTTTCGTCATAGCATTCATTCGGGCTTTTCCTGATGGTCTCGGCCCACGACCGCCGCAGGCCTCCCTTCGCTCATTATCTCTTGCAGGCAGGGCCTTGCAAGAATTTTCTTCCACGTGTATCGTGCTAAAATCATTGATTTTGGCCAATGTCAGGGATTGAACTAACCGTTCGCAGCCGGGAGAACGTCTTTTATACCCGATGAGAATAGACCGCTTCCATTGACCCTCGCTGTTCCATCTCAATTTCTAAACTTCATCAAACGGCCATTGATATATTGGGTTTTCGCATCGAAAATTATCCCAGCTTCTGTTTTATGAATTCTTCTGCTTTGGCGAGGGCGTCGGGGAGTTTGTCTGGGGATTTTCCGCCGGCCTGTGCGAGGTTTGGTTTTCCGCCGCCCTTGCCGCCGATGACGGGTGCGACGGCCTGCACCCAGTCGCCGGCCTTGAGCTTGCCGGTTGCGGCCAGCGAGTCGTCGACCATGGCGACGATGGTAACCTTGTCCTCGGCCGCACCGCCGACCATGATTGCGACGGCCCCTTTCTGCCTCTGCTGGTCGCATAAGTTCCGCATTGCGCCGGCATCTACCATCCCCACGTCGCCGATGACGACCAGCCCGGCGGGCGTCTGAATTTCCTTCATTTTAGAGGGCGACGCGCCGCCCGCGGGCCGTTTGCGGAGTTCGCGGACTTCCTTCTGTAGCGCGGCGACCCGCTCGGCGAGCTGCTCGGCCGGAGCGTGCAGCAGTTCGGTCAGTTCGCTCACGGTCGCGTCCATTTTCTGGACCAGTTCGACGGCGGCCCGGCCGGTAACAGCCGTGATTCGCCGCACGCCCTTTGCGACCGATTCCTCGGAGATGATCTTGAACAGCCCGACCTGGCCTGTGCGTTCCAGGTGCGTCCCGCCGCAGAACTCGACGGGGCAATCCTCGCCGGCCTTGACTAGCGGGTCGTCGGTGCCGACGGCAATTACGCGGACCGGATCGGGATATTTCTCGCCGAAGACGGCTCGCACGCCGTCGATCTTTTTGGCCTGGGCGAGCGGGACAAGCTTGACGGTAATTTTTTCATCTGCCAGCACGCGGGCGTTGACCAGCTTTTCGACCTCGATGAGCTGGGCGGCGGTTACGGCCTGGCTGTGCGAAAAGTCGAACCGCAGGCGGTCGGGCGAGACGACGCTGCCGGCCTGATGGACGTGCCCGCCGAGCGTCTTGCGCAGCGCCCAGTTCATCAGGTGCGTCGCGGAATGATTGCGGGCCGTGTCCATGCGGCTTGGGTCCACGTGGCACCGCACGGCCTGACCGATGGCCAGTTCGCCGCTCTCGACCGCCCCGACGTACAGCACGCAGTCGCCGGCGATCTTCGTGTCGCGGACGGTGAACTGCCCGCTTGTCCATGCGAACTGTCCGGCGTCGCCGACCTGCCCGCCGGTCTCGCCGTAGAAATTGGTCCTGTCGAGCACGACTGCGGCCTGGTCGCCCTTGCAGAGTCGGCCGGTCGAGACGAACTTGCCGTCGACCACCCAGCCGAGCACTTTGGCGGCGATTTCGCCCTTATTATACTTGGCCGAGTCGTCGCAAGCGGGCAGGCCGACCACCGCGTCGGCCTTGAACTTCCCCTCCCCCGCTGACGAAGTCTCGCGGTGCTGGGCCATCGCTTGGTTGTATCCTTCGACGTCCACCGTCATCTCGCACTCGCCGGCCATTATCTGGGTCAGGTCCAGCGGGAAGCCATAAGTCGCATACAGGTCAAACGCCAGATCGCCGGGCACGATCTTCTGCCCGGAATCGCGCAGGCGTTTGCTCTGCTTGGCGAACAGATCAATGCCGCGGTCGAGCGTCTTGCCGAAGGACTCCTCTTCCTCGCGGATGATATCCTGCACCGCCTTGCTGCGTTCGATCAGTTCGGGGAACGCCTGGCCCATCAGGTCAGCGATGGTTGGCACGATCTCGACGAGGAAGGGGCCTTCGATCTTGAGGTATTGCCTGCCGTATCGGGCGGCGCGACGGAGGATTCGCCTCAGGACGTATCCGCGGCCGTCGTTGCTGGGCATGACGCCGTCTGCGATGGCGAAGGTCAGCGCCCGCGCGTGGTCGGCCACCACGCGGAAGGCCACGTCGCTCATGTCCGACGCGTCGATCACGTCAAAGCGATCCTGGCCCGCCCCGGCCGTCCTCTTGCCGTAGCGATGCTTCGTGAACGCCTCGATCCGCTCGATGATCGGCATAAACAGGTCCGTGGCGTAGTTGCTCCGTTTGCCCTGAAGGACCATGCCGACACGCTCCAGCCCCATGCCGGTGTCCACGTGCGTCGCAGGCAGCGGTTCGAGCTTTCCGCCGGCCTGGCGGTTGAATTGCATGAAGACAAGGTTCCAGATTTCCATCACCCGCCGGTCGCCCTTGTTGACAAGGGCGGCGCCGGATTTGTCGTCGGTGAGGTCTATGTGAATCTCGCTGCACGGGCCGCACGGGCCGGTCTCGCCCATCTCCCAGAAGTTGTCCTTTTTGCCGCCCTTGTGGATGTGATCGGGCGGGATGTCCGTGAGGGTCTTCCACAGCTTTGCGGCCTCGTCGTCGACGGGGAGGCCGTCGGCGGCGTCGCCGCCGAAGACCGTCGCGTGGAGCCGGTCTTTGGGCAGGCCCCAGACCTTCGTCAGCAGTTCCCATGCCCAGCCGATTGCGTCGGCCTTGAAATAGTTGCCGAAACTCCAGTTGCCCAGCATCTCGAAAAAGGTGTGATGGTACGTGTCATGCCCCACGTCCTCCAGGTCGTTGTGCTTGCCGCCGGCGCGGATGCACTTCTGCGAATTGGCGACGCGATTGTACGGGCGCTTCTCCGTGCCGAGGAAGACGGCCTTGAACTGGTTCATCCCGGCGTTGGCGAACAGCAGCGTCGGGTCGTCGGCAGGCAGCAGCGAACTGGAAGGCACGAACGTGTGCCCGCGCTCCTCGAAGAACCGGATGAACTCGCTTCGGATTTCCTTGCAGGTTTTCATAAGGCGAAGTATTCTATCGGCCGCACGTCCGGCTGCAAAGCGTTTTCCACAAGGAAGAATTCTATGGCAAAAGGCAAATTACGCGTAGGCGTCGTAGGGACCGGTTTTGCCGGCGGGACCCACGCCGCCAGGCTGGCGAAGATAGCGGGCGTTGAAGTCGCAGCGATATGCGACGTGCAGTTGGAAAACGCCCGCAAACTGGCTGCTGAAGTCGCCCCGGCGGCGAAATGCTTCGGCGATTTCGACAAGATGTTGCGTTTCTGCCGGCTCGACGCGGCTTATATCTGTCTTCCGCCTTTTGCCCACCGCGGGCAGGTGGAGGCCGCGGCGGCGAAGGGTCTGCATCTCTTTCTGGAAAAACCGCTGGCCTTGACGATTTCCCGCGCCCGCTCAATGGTGCGGGCGATAGAAAAAGCGGGCGTGGTCGGCCAGGTCGGCTACCACATGCGATTCGGACATGCGGTCGCCGCGCTCAAGCGGATGATCGACGGCGGCAAGGCCGGCCTGCCCACGCTTTTCGCGGGGCGGTACTTCTGCAACGCCATCGGCAAGCAATGGTGGTGCGACGCCAAACGCGGCGGCGGGCAGATTTTCGAGCAGATCATTCACATCTACGACATGGCGATGCACCTGCTGGGCAAACCCGTCGCCGTCAGCACATTCGCCGGCAACCTGCTGCACCGGAAAGTAAAAGGATACACGATCGAGGACACCAGCGCGTCGATCATCCGGTTTGAATCCGGGGCGATGGCGTCGATAGTCGGCTCCAACTGCGCGGTGCCGACCCAGTGGACGGGCGATTTTCGCGTTGTCTGCCGGAACGTTACGGCGGATTTCGCCGAGCCGAACACGGCGGTCTTCACCTTCGGCGGGGAGAATCCGTCGGAATATTACTGGAAGACGGGCAAGCGGCCTGTGCCGAAGACCGTCGCCGGCGACATCGATTGCTACCTGGCCGAGGACAGGAATTTCATAGACGCCGTCCGCGGCAAATGCAAACCGATGGCACCGGTCCGGGACGGTCTGACCAGCCTGCTGTTGGTTGATGCGGCCGTCAGGTCGGCAAAGGCCGGCGGAAAAATTATCCGGCTCTGATTTTTAAAGCCCCGCATGTCAATGCGGGGATGCTGTTTTAATAACGCACGAATTTCCCGGCATATTCAATACTTGCCATAGGTTCTTGCGGTGCGGACGAGCGTGCGGAGGTTTTCGTCGGGCGTGTCGCGGCCGCACTGGTCGCCGGGCCAGTGGAATGGAAAATATCCATCCATGAGCGAGTCGATGTCAAAATGATTGGCCGCCGCGATGTAGGCCTCCCAGATCGGCGGATCGTTGTAAAGATAAAGGTCCCAGAAGGGTTTGCCCGTCAGGCGTGCCGGGATCATGTTGGAAAAATCCGGGGCGCACGGCACGCGGTCGGGTATGCCGCCCTTCAACACCGTCTCAAGCCGCTGCCTCGGAGTCATCTCCGCCATGGCGGCCGCTTATCGCCCTTTGCCCAGGCCGCTGGAGATCAGGTAGTTGTAACTTTCCCTGACGGCCGTCAGCATGTCGGTGGCGCACTCGTCCAGTTCGACGACCAGCCATTTGAGGACCTTGTCGTCCGCCGCGGCGAGCACCTTTTTGAAGTCCATCTTGCCGGAGCCAACGGCCATGTGGGGCTGGCCTTTGACCAGCGGGCCGTCCTTTATGTGCAGCAGCGGTATCCGCGATGCGAACTGTTTTATGAACGCCGGCACGTCGACCGCCCCGAAGTTGCACGCCCAGTACGTGTCTACCTCGGCCAGAAGTTTTTTACTGCACTCAAGCAGCCTGGTAAAGACGTACTTGCCGTCCACCAGCACAAACTCGTGCGGGTGGTTGTGATATGCGAACTTCAGGCCGTGCGGGGCGAGCATGGTTGCGGCGGCCTCCAGTTCGTCGGCTGTCCGCTTGATCTGATCGACGGACGCGAATTTCTCGCCTGGCAGATAACCGAGGCCCAGGATGTCGTACCCCAGCGCCTTTGCGGCATCGACCTGCTGCGAAAGGTTGTCCTTGTTGACCATGCCGGTATGGGCCGACGAGACCTTCAGGCCCAGGTCGTCCAGCATCTTCCTGAAAGCGGCCGGCTTCTGGTCGTACAGCCCGGCCAGTTCCACGCCGGGATACCCTATCCGGGCCACATTGCGGAGCATGCCGAGCAGATCGCTTTTTGCCATTTCCCGAAGGGTGTAAAGTTGCAGGCTTATGGGCTTCATAATCGGCTTCTCCTTAACACTACAACGAAACTTCCTCTGGCATGATGCAGCATCGCAGCTTATACAACTTGACGCCAAGTCTGCGTAACCGCCTGAGTTTGGCTTTCACGTGGGACTGCCGTGCGCGCCGATTGCGGTTCTGCGTCTCGGTGA
>JACRIL010000025.1 GCA_016235825.1 Planctomycetota bacterium | reverse complement strand
CTGGAATACGACGGCGACTGGAACAACCGGCCGCGGGCCTTGGCCAACTTCTGCCGGTGGTCCGAAAAGGCCTTCGAGACCGAAAGCAACTGGCAGATCATCACGCTCAAATCAGACGTCAACGAATGGCACGACGCCCCGATCCTGACGATAACCGGCTCGAAGGACCCAAAGTTCTCCGCCGAGGACATCGAAAAACTCCGGGCGTTCGTCCATCAGGGCGGAACGCTCTTGAGCATCGCCGAGTGCGGCGGGACGCCGTTCGGAACCGGCATGAAGAACCTGTACAAAAAGCTCTTCCCGAGATACGAGCTGGCCGCCTGCGGCCGCGACCATCCGCTCAACACGCTGCTCTACAAATCGGGCGCAGCCGCGAGGTTTTCGGAGATCAGCAACGGCATCCGCCCGCTGGCGATACACAGCGACGTGGACCTGCCGCTTTCCTGGCAGCAGTATCAGGTGGCGACGGCGAAGGTCAACTTCGAGGCCGCCGCGAACGTGGTGATGTACGTTACGGACAAGCAGTTCAAGTTCCGCGGCTCGAAGGTCTGGCCGGCCGAGCCGAAGACCGCGCCGGCAAAGTCGATAAAGATCGCCCGTCTGCGCTACGCGGGCAACTACGACCCCGAGCCGCTGGCATTGCAGCGTCTGTCGCGTGTGCTGGCGACGAACCACGGCCTCAATGTGGACTGGCAGTGGGTGGCAACTGCCGCGGCGTCAGCCCCGGCCGGCGGACCGGCGCCGGCGGTTCCGAATACTGGCATTCTGCCCTGCGACCTGACGGCCGACGTGAAGCTGGCGGTGATGACCGGCACGGGCGGGTTCAAGCTGGAGCAGGCCGACAGGGACGCACTGAAAAAATGGGTGGACGCCGGCGGGATTTTATTCCTGGATGCCGCGGGCGCGAAGGGGTTCAACGACTCGGCCAGGAACCTGATCGGCGAACTCTGGGGGGCCGATTTGCTTCTGCCCCTGCCGCTGAGCAGCCCGGTCTACCAGATGAAGGACATGACGATCGAGAAGGTCAAGTACCGCCGCGTTACTCGCGCCCGGGTCGGCGGGATAAAAGAACCCCGCCTGATGGCGGTTCTGGCCGGCGACCGCCCGAAGGTGATCTTCAGCCAGGAGGACCTCAACGGCGGGCTGGTGGGCTACTCGTCGTATAACTGCGACGGATACGAACCCGAATCGGCCCTGGACATGATGCGCAATGTGATTTTATACGCCGCCTCGGCCCCCGCCATCTCCGCCGCCCCGACTGTGCCCGACGGATCGACCGGCCAACCCGCCTCCGCCCCGGCAGGGAAATAGGAAAACCATGAGGAACTGTGCGCGCATCCGATTCAGATTGAACCAGCACACTGGGAGAAAGGAATAGAAGATGAGATTGCACTTGGCGTGGCTTTTTACGGTGGTCGTTCTTCTGCCGGCGGCAGGTTTCTGGGAGGGGTCTTGGGTCTATAGCCAGGAAACGGCGACATCCGGCGTAAGTCCCACGACCGCGGCAGCACCGCAGGTTACACCGCGCGGAGCAGATGCTCGGGCGGCGTTTAAGGAACTGTCCCGACGGGGAATGTTGGTAGTCGTGCTGGGCAGCCGGCGTTCGCTGCTGGTGCCATGCGAGATGCGATTCAAGCCTGTGGACGGCCGGAAATTGATAGAAGTGGTGGCAACCCAAGGGAACTTGCGTGTGGCATGGTTCAACGGGGGCCGGACAGCCGTCATCCAGCGAGGGGCGACAGATCCTGAGGTAAAACGCATAGTCGAGGGGTTGAAGTCCGCGGACGTGGCGGTGCGAAGGGAGGCCGCATGGCTTGGTGGATGGGTGGAAGACGTGCGCGTGGTTGAGGCGTTGGCGGCCGGTTGCTGCGATGCGGATGCTGAAACCACAAGATTGGCGGTAAAGAGCCTGATTAGGTTAGACCTGAGTGCTGTGGCGGCGATCCAGGGTGAAAAAGCGCTGGAATTGCTCGAAAAACTCGCGGGAGATGCGGATATGAACGTCCGCGGGAGTACGGCCATCGCCTTGGGGCAAGTGGGCGGTCAGAAGGCGCTGGCGTTGCTGGAAAAGCTCGCGAGAGATGAGGATGCACGCGTCCGTTGGATCGCCATCCCC
Organism: Planctomycetota bacterium; assembly: GCA_016235825.1. Lineage (GTDB taxonomy): Bacteria > Planctomycetota > Phycisphaerae > SM23-33 > SM23-33 > JACRIL01. The sequence continues at coordinate 18,901 of JACRIL010000025.1, read as the reverse complement.
GCCTTGGGGCAAGTGGGCGGCGACAAGGCGTTGGCATTGCTGGAAAAGCTCTTGGGAGATGCGGATATGTTTGCCCGCCGGAGCGCGATCTCCGCCTTGGGGCAAGTGGGCGGAGAAAAGGCGTTGGCATTGCTGGAAAAGCTCGCGGAAGATAAGGACTTTTCAGTCCGTATAATCGCTATTTCCGCCTTGGGACAAATGGGCGGCCAGAAGGCGTTGGAATTGCTTGAAAAGTTCGCGGGAGATGATGAGGACGAGGATGTTCGCAAGGCAGTGGCCGAAGCCCTGGGACAGGCAGACGGCCAGAAGGCATTAGCATTACTGGAAAAGCTCCTGGACGACAGGGACGGGGTTGTCCGCTGGAGCGCGATCTCCGCCTTGGGACAAGTGGGCAGCGAGAAGTCGCTGGCATTGCTGGAGGATCTCGCGGGACATCGGGGCAATGTCATCCGTTATTGGGTGGCCTCCGCCTTGGGGCTGGTGGGAGGCGAAAAGGCGCTGGCATTACTGGAAAAGCTTACGAGAGATGCGGACAAACTTGTCCGTGAGAGGGCGGTCGACTCTTTGGGGCAAGTGGGGGGCGAAAAGGCGTTAGCATTGCTGGAGAAGCTCGCGGAAGATGCGGACATGGGCATCCGCATGCACGCGGCCTCCGCCTTGGGGCAAATGGGCAGCGAAAAGTCGCTGGCAGTGCTGGAGAAACTCGCGGGAGATAAGGACGTGTCAGTCCGTTTGGGTGTAGTCGAGGCTTTGGGACAATTGGGCGGCCAGAAGGTGTTGGCATCGCTGGCCAAGCTAGCCGGAGATGCGGACGCGAACATCCGCAGACGCGCGGTCTCCGCCTTGGGGCAAGTGGGCGGCCAGAAGGCGTTGGAATTACTGGAGAAGCTCGCGGGAGATGCGACAGGATACAACCGCATGTGCGCGGCTTCTGCCTTGGGGCAAGTGGGCGGCCAGAAGGCGTTGGAATTGCTGGAGAAGCTCGTCGGAGATGCGGATGCTGGCGTCCGAATGTGTGCGACCTATGGCTTGGGGCAAGTGGGCGGCCAGAAGGCGCTGGCGATTCTGGAACGACTCCAGGACAGCCCATATGAAGATGTGCGCAAATGGGCCATCGAGCGTATCCATATGATTCCTCTGGACAGTCGTTTTTCCATGGTCATGCGAACGGCGATTGGCATGCTTGGTTCCGTGGACATCTCTATCCAGAAACAAATGACAAACCATATTCGCCGGCTCGACGATGAAGATTTTCAGGCCCGTGAAAAGGCCGCTCAGGCGATCAAGGAGAACTTTGCGGCCGCCGAACCGCTGCTTCGCAAGACCCTGGAATCTTCCGAGATCAGCGCGGAAACCAGGGCTCGCATAGAAAGCCTGATGCGGCAGAACGAACTGGTTCTGCGGGCGATCAAGTTCGTGCGCGACAACAAGCTGCTTGATGATGCCGGCTATTTGAAGGAACTGCTGAAATCGGCCCAGGGTGAGGATCAGGCGCGAATCGAGCGGCGTTTGCGCGAGATCGAAGGCAAGTCCGCCACGGCTCCCGCTTCCGCCCCGTCAGAAAAATAAGCTGCATAAGCCATCGGCAATAAAATACGGCCTGACATCAGGCCGTATTTTTGTTTGCGAAAAATCCGAAATGAGATCGGAAAAACGCGACCCCCGCTTATCCTGGCTTCTCCGCCGCCTTTTCAGCATCTTTTTTTTCAACATCAGGTTTTGTCGTCGGAGGTGCTTCTGTTTTTTTTTCGAGGGCCTGTTTCGCGATTTCAAGCACATCCTTTGCCGGCAGGATCGCCATCATGCCCGCGATCTTCCGGAAGACGGATATTCCGAGGATTTTGCCGTCGGAGGCGAACATCGGCAGTCCGCCGCTGACGTCGCCGGCCGGGATATAATATTTTCTCGGCTTGTTGACGATGGACGCGATCCTCCGCAGAGACACGACCGGCTCGTTATTCATGTTCTTTCCGAGCCGGCTGAGGACCACGACCTCGTCGAGAATGCCGGCCGTGCCAGCGTCGGAAAGGTCTATCGGCGTGAATTTGGTCTTTTTTACGGTTTCGTCGTCGGCGTCGGGCCTGATGAAAGCCAAATCCAGGTCCAGGTCTTTCATCACGATGCTTGCGGGCAGTTCCGTGCCGTCCGGAAGACGCATCTTGACGTCGGAAATGTCGTTGGTCAACTGCATCTGCCCGGCGTCCCTGACGCTTGTCTGGTCGACGTGGGAATAGGCGACGACCGCCATACCGGACTTGTCAACTATCGTGCCTAACGCTTCAATTTTAACTTCCTGTTTTCCAACCTCGACGCCTCCCTTTGTCGCCAGTATCTTGCCGACGCCGGTGATCCATACGACTGATTCCTGTTTGTCCTTCATGATGCTTTTGGCCGACTCGACAATGCCCGCCTGACCGAACGCCTGCCCGCATGAAAACGCCGCAAGCCCGCCGACAACCAACATTGCAATCGCTGTTTTCTTCATGATTCAGTATCCTTTCGTTCAGTTCCCAAGCCTGTTTACGCCCGCTTTTGCGATGCGCCTAGTTTTTCCGCGAACTCCAGTCCGGTTCCAGTTCGACGAACATGGTGTGTATGCCGCGTTTGACGAAAAATACAATACTTTTATTCTTCGCCTGCCGGGCCTGGGCCATAAGTTTTTCCATTTCATCGACGCCGTCGACCGCCCGGCCGTCGATGGAAACCACTATGTCGCCGATGGCCAGGTGCGCCAGCGACGCCCACCCGGCTCTTTCAACCTTCTCGATCAGCACGCCGCGAGTGTCCTCCGACAGTTTCCTGGAGACCTTGTCGGACAAAGACAGATCGCGCGCGACGAACTCAAAATCATCGTCTTTGTATCTTTTCAGTTCCGAGGGCGGCGTGGGCGGCAGTTCCAGCGGAATCTTGATCTGCTGAGGCTGGCCGGCCCGGACGATGTCCAGCGCGATCTCCGCGTCGGATGGGTACTGGCGGATCATGTTCTGGAAGACCTCGGAATCTTCCGGCTTGGTCGCGTCGATCTTCGTGCCGTCGATCTTCAGAATGATGTCGCCGACCTTCAGCCCGGCCTTTTCGGCATTCTTGCCCGGTATGACCTGCGTAACCCGGACGCCCGTCTGGCCTTTCATGTCGAGTGCCCCGGCAAGTTCCTTGGTGAGCACCTGGGTATCGACGCCGAGCCAGGCTTTGCGGGCATGGGCGGGCTTGTCCGGCGGCGGTTCTTTGCCGACCTTGACGACGGTCATCATCTTCAGATTCTTCCGGTCAAATTCCACAATGGTCGGCGTCGCCTCGGTTTTGCCTTCGGTGATTTTGGCGGTTATCCCGCCCAGGTCGGCCAGATTCTTTACCGGCTGGTTGGCTACGGCGGTTATGATGTCGCCCGGCGCCAGAGGAGGTTTGGCCTCATTGCAGGGCCCGCCGCTGCGGATGCTGTGCACCAGCACGCCTTCGGCGGCCCGCTCCGACTCAAGTGCGGCCATCATGGTCAGGTCTCTGCCCGTCATGCCCCATGCCTTGAACTCGACATCGCGGCCTTTTGCCATGCCGCGATCAACGGTTTCTATCTCGAACGGCTTTTCCCTGCTGTCGCGAAGAACCTTCACATTCACTTTTTTCCCGATGGGCGCAAAGAGGACCAGCCTGTTGAACTTGGGGATATCCTCCGGCAGCCGGCCGTCAACCGCCGTGCCGTCGAAGCTGACGAGCACGTCGCCGCTTTTCAGGCCGGCCTTGTCGGCCGGAGAGTCCTTGACGACGCCGCTAACCAGCAGGCCCCTGTCGAGCGTGGAACTCTTGAGTCGCGGCTGGACCTCAAGCCCGATCCAGCTTCGGGAGACCTTGCCGTTTTTAATGATCTGCCCGGCCAGGTCCTTGGCCAGGTTCGACGGAATCGCACCGCCCAGGCTGCCCAATCCGATTTCGTTGATGCCGATTATCTCGCCATTTATGTTGATCAGCGGCCCGCCGCTGTTGCCGCCGTAAATCACCGCGTCGTGGGCGATCCAGCGGACCAGCGAACCGACATCCTCGCCGTCCAGCGAAAACGATCCGGGCCAGTACAGTTCGGGCATGATTAACTGCGTGTTGCTCACTATGCCCAGTGTAACCGACTGGGAAACTCCGCTGGGAGAACCCATGGCCATGACCGTGTCGCCGACCCTGACCTCGTCGGAATTGCCGAACGCCGCCACGGGCAGCGGCCCGGCCTTGCCCTTCCTGCCGGCAAGATCGAGCTTTATTACCGCAATGTCGCCCAGCGGATCCGTTCCAACCAGCCTGGCATCGAGTTCCTCGCCGTCGGCCAGGCGGCAGGTCAGGCGGGAAACTTTTCCGGCGACATGATGGTTGGTAATGACATATCCTTCCGGGCTGATGATGGCGCCGCTGCCGGCGGCCATCGCCTTGTGCATTCGCCCCTCGCCGGGTATCTACGCGACCACGGATATCCGTATTATAGCCGGAAACGCCTTGCCGATGGCCTGGTCGATCTCCTGCCTGAGATTCGCGGTTTGCCTTACGTCCGGCAAGGTTGCCGCCGCCGGCGGCGTACCGGATTGTTCCGCGCATGCCGGCAAAATCCCGGCTGCGGCAAACATGAACAACAGGCCGATAATTCTCTTCATTTGTTTCTCCTTCTGCCGGGGCGATGCCGGACTTCCCGAATAAAAGTCCCCATTGGCCGCCCGACGGGAAATTATCTCTCTATAACCCGCAAAAATCCATAAAGTTGCGGATTATCAAAAATTTTCCATGGGGCTGCCGCAAATCTCAGATGGAACCAACGACCTGGGGATGGCAGGCAAGCCGGAAAATGCTTGAAGAGTCATCGATGCAGGATAAGATGGAAAAAAGTGCCATGTGGCAGTCTCGGAGCAAGTGCATTTGGGGAATTCCGGACTAATGCGCCCCGGCATTGTGGCGGATGTCAAGAGCCTATCCCGGCAGATATAAGGAGCAGCAGTTTGAAAAAAATCGCTTTCATCGGCGGCGGCAGCGCCAAATTCGTCCGCACCAATGTCATTGACCTTCTCAGCTTTCCCGAGCTTCGTGAGGCCGGTTTTGAACTCAATCTCATGGACATCAACCCCCAACGCCTCGACCGGGCACGGGCTCTCCTTGAGAAAATGATCAGCGAACAGAAGGCCAATCTGTACGTTCGGGCCACTACCGACCTTCAGACTGCGCTCAGCGGGGCCGATTTTGTGATCATCACAATCATGGTTGGCGGCTTGAGGCACTATGAAAGCGACACCTTCATACCCGCCAGGCACGGCGTCCTGCAGGCTGTTGGCGACACAATCGGCCCGGGATCAATCCTGCGCACCCTGCGTACCGCCCCGGTTCTTCAGCAGATTGTCGGGCATCTCCGCCTGCTCGCGCCCAATGCCTGGGTCATCAACTACGCCAATCCGATGGCCATGCTCACCCGCGTCCTCATCGAGGCCGGCCATGAGAAAACCGTGGGGCTGTGCCACAGTATCCAGAGCACGATCCCTATAATCGCCCGGTGGCTGAATCTGCCCGCCGCGGAAATTGACTACACCGCCGCCGGGCTTAATCACGTCAACTTCTATTTGAAATTGGAGCATCGCGGCCGGGACTTGTATCCCGATCTGTTGGCCAATGCTGACCGTATCATCCGCGAAGCCGAAACATGGGAGGCCGATGCCTGGGCCCCTGTAGCCCGCGGGTATGAGCGGGTGCGGATGGAACTGGTTAAATACCTGGGCTATCTGCCCGCCGAAGGACCCTGGCACCAGGGCGATTACTACCCATGGTTTCGCAAGAACAGGGAACTCTTGAAGCAATATGGCCCGCAAGAGGGCTGGTCCTACAACTTTGACCGCATTTTGGCGGAGAAAGGCTCCCAAGAGATCGACGACCTCATATCAGGGCAGGAGAAAATCAAATACGATCGCAGCAATGATTACGGCGTGCAAATCATCCATTCTCTCGCCACCGGCTCGCTGCGTAAAATCCACGGCAACGTCCGCAACGACGGCAGCATCGAAAATCTGCCTCGTGAGACCGTGGTCGAAGTGCCATGCATGGTCGACTCGACCGGGCTGACGCCCTGCCGGGCGGGCCGCATCCCGCCGCAATTGGCCGCCGTCATGCTTCCTCACGCCGCCGTCCATGAGCTGACTCTGGCCGCCATACGGGAAAAGAGCCGCACACTGCTCCGCCAGGCCTTGCAGGCCGACCCACTCACCGCCGCGGTCCTTACACTGCCCCAGATCGACGCCCTGGCCCATGAACTCTTTGATGAGAATAAGGATTATTTACATGACTGGAAGGATTAGAGCCGTCGAGCAAGCTCTTGCGGCCGGAGTGAAATATTTAACGACAGAATGAGAATCGGCAACGGCTGACACCGATGAAAAAACTCCAGCCCGAAATTTGCCGGCTCAGATGAAGTTGGTCTGGGCCAGTTGTTCGGGATTGCTGTCCTGTCCCTGCACTGGCACCTCGCGTTCCAGCAGGGCGTAGGCCTGGACTGGTCGGGGATCGCCCTGTTCCATCGGCCCGGCGCTGACGATCTGCACTATCCGCCAGCCATCTTCAAAAAGGATATCGATGGGCGTAACGTCGGGGATTTCCTTGAGAAGGCCGATGAAACCGTAGTCTTCGCCGCGCATCCACATCATCATCTGTTGCTTTGGCATTAGCGATTCTCCTGGCAAGACCATTCTACCGCGAATATGACGGATTTCAAAAGAAAATATGCCTGCCGAGGGGCGGATTCTTAGAGCGTGTATGAAAAGCGGTTCGAGCCGTAGCACGGGCATCTTGCCCGTGAGTATCAGGGGCGTCTCGCCCCTGTTTTTGGCACAGAATTCACGGCCGGGACGGCCGTGGTACTCATGGGCGAGACGCCCATGCTACTTTTCATACACGCTCTTAGCACGACAGCGAGACTTTTGGTTGAAACCCACGAGAATGTTAGGAAACTCAAATAGTCGTCTGTCAAGTTTGAACGGTAGAATAAGGACTTACGATCAAAGTCGCGCTGTCGTGTTAGGGAATCTAAACATTTCAAAATGGCGAATAGGGTGTGTAAAACCGCCAATTGTAGGACAGGCGGGTCGGATCCCAGCCGGGCACGGACAGGCCGGCGACCGGGAATCCTTGCTTTGCCTTCACGCGGGAAGGTATAATTCCGCATGAAAGAATGGAAGAATGAGATGGCGATGGATGAGGGCGGCCCATTCTGTGCATGGATCAACATCGGACCGGCCTCAGCTTCGTGCAGGCCAGTGGCGCCAACCTGACCATAAGAATGACCGAGAACATTCAATCTGAGCAGCAGGTTTCTAACGAGTCGTCCATCAAGAAAAAACGACGAATACCTTGGCTCCTGCTTGCCTTTCTCATTCTCCTTTCCGTTGGCATAGCAGGATATTTTATCTTTTTCTATGACAACTCAGTCGAGGAAAAGATAGGTGAATTAGATAATAATGTTGATTATACCATTCTTGATATAAAAGGCGAGGAATATGTTGACAACAATTATACTGGATATAATTATTATAAGATATCGGAAGATGGTCAACACATAGCATTGTCTTTAAAGAAAGCCAGCAAATATTACATTATGTGGAATAACCATAAAAGTAATTTATATGATAGAGTTAGGGATATTATTATGAGTGGAAATCATCTTGCCTATGCAGCAACAAGTAATGGCAAGCAGCATGTTGTATACGATAGAGTTGGAGGACCAGAATACGATTATGTCGGTGATATTAACATCTTTTATAATAATGGTCCACATATGTTATATGTTGCAGAAAAAGAAGGCAAAGCTATGGTTGTATATGACAACGTCGAAAGCCCTAAATACGACCATATATATATAGACAACAAAATTGGTTATGAAGGGCACTGGGTGTATTCTGGATATATGGATAAGAAATGTAAAGTAATATATGATGGAAAAGAAGTGTGTTCATTTGACAATATCAGGAAAGGTGTAAGCATAATACCATCTTCACATTTTGCCCCCAACGGTAAATGGGCATTTGAGGCATTTATTGGCGATGATGAAATCTCTGCAATATATAGCAGCATTGGCGATATACCTATAGGGGCAGATAAGTTTATCTTTAATAACGACGGCAAGCATTATGCATATTGTATAGAAAGAGACCATAAATATTATTATGTGATTGATGGCAAAGGACAGATGCAATATGATTATGTATCTTATCCGGAGTTTAGTGAAGACGGTAACCATTTTGCTTATTGGGCAAAGGATGATAAAGGATATTTTGTTGTTAGAGATGGCATAGAAGGTAAAAGATATCACGAAATAAAACATATGGATTTTAGCAGAGATAGTAATCATTTAATATATATTGCTGCCAATAATGACAATGATAGATTTATTGTTTATGATGATAAAGAAATGGAACATTACATCCATATAAATCCTAATATATTTATGGGCCTTGATGGGAAACACTATGCTTACGAGGCTGATGCTGATAATGGCAATAGTGTTCTGGTTATTGATGGCATAGAAGATATCCGTTATAATTACGTACGTCATAAATATAAATACATAGGTGAAATATTATATAATAAATATAGTGCTAATATTCAATATGCATTTATTGCTTCCTTAAATAATAAAATATGTCTTGTTGTTGATGGCAATATGGGAACGTCCTATGATAATGTCGATTGCATTAAATTCAGTTCCGAGGGTACTCATTATGCCTATCGTGCTGAAGACGAAGGAACAAAGAACACAAAATGGTTTAACGATAAAATATATAAATTCTTTGATTTGGAAAAGAGGCAATTCATCGTATTAGACGGCAAGGAACAACGTTCCTATTCCTGGGTTTCATATCCGGTATTCACGAAAGACGGGAAAATGATTTATTATGGAATCAGAGACAATGTGTTATACAAGATAACCAAGAAGTTGTAATTATTGCTTTATTGGCCGTTGGCACGTCCGGATTTGGCCTGGCAGGGATGTCGCTGCGGCGGATGGAATCCGAGCTTGTATATCGGAGACGGATTCACTATTCTCACGTTATCGTTTTCCGCGGGTAAAAGATGCCGAAATGGCTGGAGATAACGCTGCTGATATTATTGCCGCTGGCCTGGGGCCTGGGCGTGGAGGCGATCTTTGAATTCATAAGGTATCGCCGCGCCAGGGGCGTCCGGCGGGCGGGAAAATCGGAAGTTGGCGATGACCGGTCTGTTTGATCTTGACGTGCAGGCGTACATCGGCGGCCCGGCGCTTTTTGCGGCCCTGGCGGCGGTCGGATTTGTGGTGGGGATCCTGACGGGCCTGTTCGGGGTCGGCGGGGCGTTTCTCATCAATCCGCTGCTCAACGTGTTGCTGGGGATATCGTACACGCTTGCGACCGGTTCGAGCATGAGCTACACGATCGGGGCCGGCGCGGCAGGATGGGCCAGGCATCTGCGGCTGGGCAACGTCGCGCCGAAAACGATGCTGATCCTGGCCGGCGGGGCGGTCTGCGGCACGCTCCTGGGCGGCGACCTGCATCAACATCTCAAGACAGCCTTCGGGCCGGACAGGTTCACGCTGATAATGCACGGCCTGTTCGTCGTCATGCTTGTCGTGGTTGCCGTTCTGACCGTCAAAAGCCCGCAGGAGCCGACAGGCTGGTCGCTGCTCCAGAAAATTCCGGTCGGCCCGAGGATTACGATTCGTACAGCCAGCCTGCGGCGGATAAGCCTGCCCGGGCTTGTCGCGGCCGGACTGCTGGTCGGCGTCTTCAAGGGAATGCTTGGAATCGGCGGCGGAGTGCTGTTCCTGCCCATCATGATGCTCGTGGTCGGGCTTTCGATGAAGCAGTCGGTGGGCACGAGCCTGGGCGTCGTGCTGCTAAGTTCCGTGGCGGGGGCCATTTTTTACGGCTCGCACGGACAGGCCAATATGTGGATAATAATCACTCTGCTGGCCGGCAGCAGTTTCGGCGTGCAGATAGGGGTCTGGCTCAGCGGGCGGCTCCGCGTTGCGAAGATGAAATGGATGTTCGCCCTGCTGGTGCTGGCGACGGCCTGCATGATAGCGGCGGACTTCTGGGGCAAACTGGTTAAAATGACCTGATATGGCCAAGGGCAAGGGAAAATCGCAGCGGAGGTTCCAGGACTGGCGAGGCCGTTCCCAGCGCGAGCATCAGCCGGCGGCCCATCAGAAATTCGCGCCGCGGGCGGTGAAGATTCCCGCCTGGCGGGTCGCCGGCGCGGACAACCTGGACGATCTGCCGCGGCTGGAAGGAATGGTCGTAGGATTGTTTCCCGGCGGGGCGATAGTTCGGGCGGCCGGGCGGGAACTTTTGTGCGGCGTCGCCGGCACGTTTCGGGCGCCGCAGGCAAGCACGGCCCTGGTCGTCGGCGATTCCGTTACGGTCGCGCATTGCCCGGCGTCCGAAGGCGAGGCGGAACAGGACGACTCCTGCCGGGCCGACGGAATGATCCTCGCACGCGCCGAGCGCCGAACCGCGCTTTGCAGGCCGATGCTGCGGTCCGGCAAGCGGACCGACAAATACCAGACGGAATCCTTCGAGAAGGTGATCGCCGCCAACATGGACGTGCTGCTGATAGTCGCCTCGACCTGCCAGCCGAGGTTCAGGCAGTTCCTGATCGACCGGTTCCTCATCGTCGCCCAGCGCGGCGGGCTGCGGCCGGTGCTGGCAGTTACCAAGATCGACCTGGCCCCGCCCGACGAGGATGCGCTCGGCGAGTTTGAATCGCTTGTGCGGGCGTTCCGCTGCTGCCCGCCGACCGGTGAGGGAATTGGGCCGCTGCTGGCGGAGATTGCCGGCGCGACGTGCGTGCTTACCGGGGCCTCGGGCGTGGGCAAGAGCGCGCTGGTCAACGCCATGGTGCCCGGCGCCGCCGCCGCGACCAGGCAGATCAGGGCCAAAGACGAGCGCGGCCGGCACACGACCACCTCCGCCTCCGTCTACGACCTGCCGGACGGCGGACTCATCGTCGATACCCCAGGCGTGCGGGAACTTGGCGTGGGACTGCGCCGCGAAGAACTGGCGTGGTATTTCCCCGAATTCGAGCCTTTCGCCGGCCAGTGCAAATTCGCCGACTGCTCACACTCGCACGAGCCAGACTGCGCCGTCATCCGCGCCGCCGAATCCGGCGCCGTCAACCAGCGCAGATACGAAAGCTATCTCCGCATCCTCCAATCCGTCGAAGGGTGAAAATGTACCGCGAACCCCTCTCCCTCCGGGAGAGGGTAGGGTGAGGGCTGGAATACACCCCCACCCGGCCCCGCCTCCGCAAAAGCTTCGGCGGGCCGACCTTCCCCTTGAGGGCTTGTCGTTACCCACATTTTAAACAGGACCATGCAACCTTCCGGATACATTGATACCACAAGCAAGGCCCGAAGGGCCGGAATAAAGTAGCCCCGGGTGAAGCGGTGTCCGCCGCCAGGCGGACAACGCGAAACCCGGGGAAAAGTATTATTCAAAAAGCCCAAATATTCGCTCCCGCCACAGGCATAGGCGGCAATTTTTTCGAACACCACGGCCAATGATGTTGGCATATTCATTGGTCTTTTGCTGAAAGGATGAAACGTGGACAGGCCATGTCCGTCCGAACCGGGCGAGAGCTTTAATTTCCCGCAACGGATAAATGTCTCGTCGAAAATCCCTTGTCGGGAAATTCTATGATGCAGATTCGACTGCCGTGGCGGGAATGAGAATTAAAACTGTTTTATTCACGACTCAACCCCGCTCTTCCGCGTCGAACGACTTCGTCGTTTCGCCGCTCCACCCGGGGCTACTTTATTCCGGCCCTTCGGGCCTTGACCGCGGCGACGCTGAATCCGCAAGGTATTTATGTTCTTTAAAAATGAGGGTAACGACAAGCCCTAAAAATGTGGGTAAAGACAAGCCCTTGAGGGGGAGAGGTATGCATGCCAAAACCCCTTATCCGCCTATGGTCAGGCAGATGTCCCCTTTTTTGGTTTTGGCATCGAAATCTGCACCCAGATCGTCGCTCATGTCCGGGCCGACGCTGTAAATCGTTATCTTGTTGTCCTTTGTGCGGATGTATTTGAAACCCTGACCGCTGAACGGGTCAACCGGCATGGCCGGCAAAAACTCCGGCGACAACTTTTCCAGCGTTTCCGGAAACCCGCCGTATTTTTTCTTGTATTGACATGCCGCCTTGAGCAGAAGCAGTATGCCGTGCTCCGCGTCGGCAATGGCCGTTGACTTCGGAATATAGCTGAACACAGATGATAACAAATGGGTCGAAACATTCTCGGAATTTCCATACGCCATCCGTTTATTATAATAAGCCATAAACGCCAAATAATTTGAAAATGTGCTAATCTGATACTTATCAGTAATTTTACTCTGATATTCTGCATAGTGTTTTCCCCATAAAAAGACGTTATAAAATGGCTCGGCCAGATAATAAGGGGATGTACTATGATATTTATCATATCCCTGCCCCAACCAGTATAAATCACTGGCATAGTCGAGTTTAATGCTTCGCTGATATTGATTCCAACAATTTATTTCCCGGCCGTTTCGCAGGTTGCAAATATCATCGTTTTTTAAAAGGTTTCCGGAAATCATCAATTTTATGGAAAAGAAAACCATAGCCTCAGTATTGCCGATCAATAATGGATCATGCCACGAGGGATATGTTAAAAGATATTTTAATATTGCGATAATGGCATTCAGATCTTGAATAACATCCTGCAAATGGCCATTATTGGCATTAACCCATGCGGATAAAAATAAAATGCGCGATAAGGCTTTTAATAAGTAACAACAATGATCATTTTTGTAATAGAACGCGGGAGTTTTATCCTTATTATTGTAGTTGAAATAGCCCTTATCGCCCGCTTCTCTGAGCAATTGTATTATATCCGAATTGACTTTTAGAAAGGGAAGAACGTCTTTATTAATTATACCGGTATTTTCTGCCTCACTATACCAGTCGTTCATTTTCTGCTGCCAATTTCCAACAACACCTGTTTGTCTGTCCTTTTCGTCAAGCAGTTTGGCGGCTTTCTGATATAACAAATAGGCGTTCTGTTCGTCAGTTACGGTTTTTGGTGCCAGTTCTTCGGCGATACAGGCGGCCTCGGCCTTGAGCGAGGATATTTTGTCCTGGATGCGGATGTCCCAGAGATAGAAGATCAGGGCAAAACAGACGCAGGCAATAACGCATGGAATTCCCAGTTTGAGGAGGTTCCACCTGCCGGCTATTCTGCCCGTTGCGTTTTCAGCGGGTCGCTTGAAGCCGCGACGGATGATCCAGATTGTTACAAGCACAAAAACAGCCCCGGCGATGAGGATAAATTTATATATAATTTCAAATGGTGTGTATAAGCGATAATAGAACAATATATTAAATAATAAAGCTGCCCATGGAGCGGCGGCGAAGATCAGGAACCCGAACCAAAGAATGAGTTCAAGGAGAAAACTTTTATTTCTCGCCGAGCAGGCCGTGATGAAGGCCGACACCAGGGTCGTCGCGACAAGCAGTTCCACGATTAGCAGAATTTGTCCGAACACGGGGTCTCTCCCGAAAATCCACGATTGGCATTATATCGGGTCCGTTTATTGAACTGAAGGCGCAATCCGGCTAAAATGGCGATATGGCAGACATATCCGTCCAATTGAGAGAATATCTGGTTTCTCGCGGGGCGTCGCTTGCGGGTTATGCCGACATGCACGAGGTTCCGGCCGAGGCAAGGTCGTCCCTGCCGCGTGCGGTTTCCATCGCCGTCGCGCTGAACCCCGGGATAATCGGCGGGATATCGGCCGGGCCGACGACGGAATATTTTGCGGAGTACGGCAGGGCCAACACGCTGCTGAAGGAACTCGCCCAGGCCGCCCAGGAATTTCTGGCCTCGCGGGGCCATCGTGCGATCGGCGGCTCGCCGACGCTCCCGCAGTTGCCCGAGGACCTGACCACGCCGCTGCCCAACAAGACGGCGGCAACCCGCGCGGGCCTGGGCTGGATCGGCAAGTCGGGGCTGATGATAACCCCGCAACACGGCCCGGCCGTCAGGCTCGTAACGGTCCTCACCGACGCCCCGGTCGCCTGCGGCAGGCCGATGAATAAGTCCCGATGCGGCGCCTGCATTGAATGCACGACTCACTGCCCGGCCAAGGCGATCAAAGGCGTAACGTGGAAGCCCGGCATGCGGCGCGAGGAGTTTTACGACGCCTTCGCGTGCAAGGCCAACGCCCAGGCCATGTCCGCCGCCATCGGCCTGAAGGCCACCGTCTGCGGCATCTGCATCAACGTCTGCCCCTGGACCCGAAAATATCTCGCAAAAACAATCGCGACCCGTTGAAAAAGTAGCATGGGCATCCGGCTTCGCCCCTCCTTCGCTAAAGCTACGGAGGGCTACGCCCGGACAGGTCTTGCCCATGAGTATCACGGCCGTCCCGGCCGTGGCTGCGCCGTACAAGTCCCACCCGCGTGTTCTACGACCGTCCCGGCCATGGTTACGTTATTCATCCTTTTTGGATGTTATCTTCTGGAGTTCTTCCGCCCGTTTTTTCGCCCGATCGCATTTTTCGGCCCCCAGCTTTTTCTCCAGCTCCTCCATCTTCGACTTGCACAGTTCTTTGTCTTTCTCGCCGGCTAGATATATCCACGCCAGGCCTTCGATCTCATCTTTCTCTAGGCCTTCGCCGTCGGCCAGGCAGCGGCCGAGTTCATATTGTCCTTTGGCATACCCCTGCTCGGCCGATTTCCGGTACCACTTGACCGCCTCGACCGGGTCTTTAGCGACACCCTCGCCCTTGGAATAATGATCGCCCAGATTTTTCTGCGCACAATCGAGTCCCTGGTCGGCCGCCTTGCGATGCCACTTCGCCGCCTCGGCAATATCCTTCTCCACGCCCTCGCCCTTATAATACCGATTGCCAAAACTGTTTTGGGCGTCGGCATTTCCCTGTTCTGCGCCCTTGCGATACCACTTCACCGCCTCGGCCAGGTCTTTTTCCACGCCCTCGCCTTTGTAATAACAGGTCCCAAGACTATATTGAGCATAAGCATATCCCTGTTCCGCGGCCTTTCGGAACCACTTGACCGCCTCGACAGGATCTTTCTCAACGCCCGTTCCGTTCAGATAACACTGACCGAGATTATTCTGAGCCGATTTAAGATTCTGCTCAGCCGCCTTGCGATACCATTTCACCGCCTCAGCCAAATCCTTTGCGACCCCTTCGCCATCTTCATATCTGCAGCCGAGTATCGATTGTGCCCATGCGTTTCCCTGCTCCGCGGACTTGCGAAACAACTTCGTGGCCTCAACATCGTCCTTTTCCACACCCTTGCCCAAGGCGTAACAAACGCCCAATTTCATTTGACCGAAGGCATTGCCCTGTTCAACCGCCTTTCTGAACCATTTGACTGCCTCGGCATGATCCTCCTTCACTCCTTCGCCTTTTAAATAGCATGTGCCGAGATAACATTGTGCGTCGGCATTTCCCTGCTCGGTTGATTTTCTGAACCACTTGAATGCTTCGACCAGGTCCTTCTCGATCCCTGTGCCTTGGTAATAAAAAACTCCAAGGTTGTATTGTGCAGAAGCATCATTCTGTTCAGCGGCTTTGCGGTACCACTTAACGGCTTCAGAAGAATCCTGCTTTACTCCATATCCCTTGTTATAACAAAAGCCGAGATTGTATTGCGCTGTGGCATCCCCTTGTTCGGCTGCTTTTCTGAACCACTTGAATGCTTCGACCAGATCTTTCTCAACTCCAATGCCTTTGTTGTAACAAATTCCAAGATCAGATTGTGCTGATGCATCCCCTTGCGCCGCTGCTTTTAGATACCATTTGACCGCTTCAGTTTGGTTTTTGTCGACACCTTCTCCATTTAAATAGCACCGGCCAAGGTTATATTGTGCTTCTGCCAATCCCTGTTCAGCCGCTTTTCTGAACCATTTTACTGCTTCTACTTGATCCTTCTCGACCCCTTCTCCTTTGTAGTAGCAAAACCCGAGATTTATTTGAGCTACTACATACCCCTGTTCGGCAGCCTTGCGCAACCATTTCAGACTCTCCGCCTTGTCTTCTTTAACGGCCTTGCCTTCCATATAGCAGATGCCCAATTTATACTGGGCCTTGGCGAAACCTTGTTCCGCAGATTTTTGAAACCACTTCACGGCTTCAGCCGCGTCTTTGTTTGTACCACAACCTTCCTCATGGCAGACGCCGATGACATATTGTGCTTCGGCATTATTCTGTTCCGCCGCTTTTCGGAACCATTTCAGGCTCTCGGCCTTGTCTTCCTTGACGACCTTGCCTTCCATGTAACAGATGCCGAGCATTAGCTGAGCCTTGTCGAGGCCATTTTCGGCCGCTTTCTGGATCCACTTGAAACCTTCCGCCTTGTCTTCCTTGACGCCGATACCCTGGATGTAGCAGACGCCCAACCTGAACTGTGCCTGGCCGAAGCCCTGTTCGGCAGACTTTCTGTACCACTCGACTGCCTCCTTGACGTCCTTGACGCCGGCCTCGCCGCTTTCGAGTATGCATCCTAACAGGAACTGATAAGGTTCTCCGCCATCCTCGGCGGCCTTGCGGAACCATTTCATGGCCTGGGCGTTGTCCTGAGGCACTTCCTTGCCGGCTGCATACATCGTGCCCAAATAAAACTGCGCCGCGGAAAAGCCGTTCTCCGCCGATTTGTGATACCATTTGAAGGCCTCATCCTTGTCTTTGGCGACGCCGTCGCCCGTGTGATAACACAAGCCGACCATGTATTGGAAAAAAACCTCGCCCTTTTCGGCCCTGGCGAGGTAATCGCGGAATTTTTCCCCGGCGGTCTGTGTGGCTGTTGCGGGTGCTGTTGCCGCCGGCTGTGTTGGCAACTGCGAGAAAAGACAACTGCACAGGCTGGACAGAATCGCCAGAACCGCGAGCAGTTCCAATTTCATCCTGCATCTTGCTCCTGTTTTTTCAAAGTTCGCCACGAATGAATCTCCTGAAAGGAAATTATAAATGTCCTCCCAATTTTTTGCAATCATCTGAATATGATTCGGGTAATCAGCACAGACGAGTGGCTTACTCCGGCAGTTTGAACCAGTCGCCGATGGAATCGATCCACTGTTTGAGCATTTGCCGGTGTGCGTCGATGATGTTTTTCATGGCCGGGTCGGCGGCGAGATTGACGGTCTCGCCGGGGTCTTTGGCGAGGTCGAACAATTGCTGATTATTTTCGCCCATGTCGTAAACGTTGTATTTGTATCGTCCGGATCGGACCATTCTGCCGTGGCGTTGGCCCGCCGGGCTTTGCCTCGACGCGACCTCGGCCACCACGAAATCGCGCCAGGGGCCCCGCGGATTTTCGATGATTGTCTTCATGCTCAGGCCCGCCATCGGCGGGCCTTTCACGCCGGCGTAGTCGCACATTGTCGGCATGACGTCCAACCCGCTGACGATGTGGGTTTCATCGAGGACGGCGGGCGGGATGCGGCCGGGGAAATTCAGGATCATCGGGACCGCCACCGGCTCCTCGTAAAGGCAGTTCTTCGCGGCCCATCTGTGAGATGCGCAGCCGTCGCCGTGGTCGCTGGTGAAAACGACCAGCGTGTTGTCGCTCCATCCGCCGTCTTCGAGGGCGTCGAGGATCAGGCCTATCGCCCGATCGGCCTGTTCGGTCATATGATAGTAAGCATGCATGTACGCCCGCCACTGATCGCCGCTCCAGCCAAGCGTTCGCGGAAGCTCTGCGAACGAACCGCTTTCGGGCATTCGCTCCAGCCGAATATAATCCGGTTCGTTGTGCATTGCGTCGAAGTTCGCCGGCAGCGGCGGATAGCGGTCTATGTTGAGGTGGCGGGCCGGCCTGATCCGCGTCCAGTGGCAGATGTCGTGCGGATTGTGCAGCGAGACGCAGTAGAGCCACGGCAGGCCGACCTTGCGGGCCTCCCACATCAGAAAGCAGACCGCGTCCATCGCAAATTGATAATCGACCGCGTCGCCCAGCCCGTAGATGTTCCGCGGGTAGCCGGGCAGCGGCAGGTTGTCGAAGCCGGGCATGCCGTCGGGCGTATTGACGTAGCTTTCCGGCAGGTGCCATTTGCCCGACCATGCGGTTACGTATCCGGCCCGGCGGAACACCTGGCCCAGATTGGGAATCGCCGGGTCAGGCGCCGTTTCGTTGAAGATGACGCCTGTGCGGCTGGGCATCAGGCCGGTAATCAGGCTGCTGCGGGCCGGGCCGCAAAGCGGATAGGTGCAGTAAGACCGGGCGAACCGCACACCGCTTGCCGCCAGACGGTCCATATTCGGCGTGTTGACGTATTTGTTCCCCGTGCAGCTCATGGCCGAGGCGGTCTGCTGGTCGGTGAAAATAAAAAGAATGTTGGGTCGGCCGTCAGCCTTGCGAGCGGCGGCAGCCTTCTGGCGGATAATGTCGTCCCTGGCCGACTGATCGGCGCTATCCTGCCGGCTCATGCGGCCCCACTTCGCCCAAGCCGTGTACCACGGCTTTTCCCACTCCTCGTGCGGTAGCCTGCCGGAATCACCAGCAGCCATTGATTGCCATCCTTTCAATGCCGTGCAAAAATGCTTTCACCAGGGCCGGCCTTATAGTATAGAATTGCAGGCCGGTTTTACAGGAGAAACAGATAATGAAGAGAAGCGAAGTGAACAGGATTATCGTGGAAAGCCAGGTTCGGCCTGCTGCTGTTCACAATACGCAATGGCGAGATTCGCAAACCGCGTGAATAATCAATAAAGGAAAGAAATATGGATAAGCTGGAAGTTCATTTAGGCACTCTAACAAAACCTCTGAATCTTGCACCAGCAGATCAGAATGCAGCCGATGATGAGGAATGCTTGATGAATATCGTCCCGTTTTTCATAACGCACCCGCAGCCTGCGGCAGAAGAACAGCCAACTGTGCG
>JACRIL010000211.1 GCA_016235825.1 Planctomycetota bacterium | reverse complement strand
TTGGATGCGTCGCCATAATTCGTCCGTAAGCAGCGGTTTGGCCATAGTTGTGTCCTCCCTGACACAGAATATTTATCGGCCAAACCATTGCTCAAAAACTAGGTTTTGTTAGAGTGCCTTAGAGCCTATCCGGATAACTACGATGGCTGCAACGGAGCCATTGTCGTTATCCGGATAGGCTCTTAAGAGTGGAGATATCGGCCATCTCTCACGGATTGTTCCCTCTCTGTTTCTTGTTTTTTTCCATGCCCAGCAGCCTCCTGAATAACATCTCCTCTCCGGATTTATTTCCCTCGATAAGGTGGCCGATAAATTGCAGGGCGTACCCTCCCGCGAAGAGACCCAATGCCAGCCACCACTGTCTGATTATCAGCATTGCGGGGGCCGCGACAAAGCAGGCCGGTATCCCGACCATATGCAGCGCGAAACTGGTCGGGTTGCGATGGCGTTTCAGCCAGTTTTCTATCGGTTTGATCATCTCCTGCCTCCGCCGCTCACAATACGGACCTGGTGCCCAGGAAGAAAAGCTCGAAGGCGTTCAGCGCCATGCCCAGGAAGAAGTTCATTGCTATGACGGCCATGCAGCTTGCCACAAAGCTTTCCGTGCACGCCTTGCCGACGCCGGCCGCACCCGGCGCGCAGCGAAAACCCTTGTAGCAGCAGATAAGGCTGATCGCCATCCCGAAAAAAAGGCTCTTGAACGGCCCGTAAAAAATATCGCTGTAGCGGACGGTCTTCTGCGACAGGGCCCAGAACTCCGAAGAATTGATGCTGTAAACGTAGGTGCTCACGAAGTATCCGCCCATGATGCCCATGAGGTCGGCGTAAACCACCAGGATCGGAATAAGGAGCATGCAGGCCATCAGCCTGGGCACGACAAGCACGCGGATCGGATCGGCGCCCATGGCGCGGAGTGCGTCGATCTGCTCGGTAACGCGCATGGTGCCCAGTTCGGCCGTCAGCCCGCCGCCGACCCTGCCTGCCAGCATCACGCCGGCCAGCACAGGCCCAAGCTCGCGAAGGACCGACAGGTTCACGATCGTCCCGATCGCCGGCGTGTAGCCGATCTGCTGGAACTGGGCCACCGTCTGGACCGCCAGCACCGCGCCGATGAACGCCCCGGTTATCACGACGACGGGTATGCTCTTGGTCCCTATCTCATAGAGTTGGGGCAGCAGCAGCCGCAGGTGCCGCCGGTTCAACACGACCTCCAGCAGCCAGCGGAACGCCTGGCCGCTGAAGCGGCACAGGTCGCCGAACGCCTCGACGCCGTGCAAAACGCGACCGCCGAAATTTGCCACAAGTTTCATGTGCGATTATCGCCTCTGGCGGGTTATCTAACCAGCATCTCAACCTGAAATCAAGGCCGGTGCCGGGGCGGAATCGAACCGCGCCCGGCCGACACGATTTCCCTGGCCTGGCCCTCGTCGTGGACGATCTCGAAGATCGTCTGCAATCGCATGTTCTTGAGGACCAGGTCCACCAGCACGCTGGGGCGGAAAAGCACCATCTTCAGGCCGCGGTCCTCCAGGGCCTTCTTGCCCGAAAGCAGCATCGTGACGCCCACCGAAGTCAGCGACTTGGCCCAACTGAGGTCCACGATAAGCCCTTTTTCGAGCCTGCCGCACAAATCGAGAAAGTCCCGCTGAACCACCGCAACGCCGACGGCGTCGATGGAACCGGACAGGACCAGCCAGGCCAGTTGCGGCTCATCGGCGACTATTCTCATCTCCATATTGTTCCGCTCCGATAAAGGCTTGGCCGAATAACTATGCGTCCTCGCCATATGCCTCGGGCAGGGCCGGAAACTGCGGCTGGCGGCCCTCAAGCACGGCGATCACATCATAGACCACGTCGCACATGTTGTCCATAGCCTGCGGGACGCGAGCGGCCACGTGCGGCGTCAGCACCACGTTCTGGCCCAGGCCGTACATCGGGTAGTCGGCCGGCGGCGGCTCGGGGTCGTGGCAGTCGATGAACGCGGCCGAGACCTGCCCGTTTTTTATCGCCCCGGCAAGGGCCGCGTAATCGACGCAGGGGCCGCGGGCGGCGTTGATGAACTGCACGCCCTTTTTGAACTGGCCGATGGTTTGGGCGTTGATGAACTTTCGCGTCAGATTTGTCAGCGGCACGTGGATGGTGATTATGTCGCTCTGGGCGTGGAGGGTCGGCTTGTCGGCCGCCCTGGCGGGGTAATCGAGGGCGATATCTTTGATGTCATTGTAAATGACGTTCATGCCCAGCCCCGCCGCGGCCCGGCCGACCCGGCTGCCGATCCTGCCGGCCCCGACGATCCCCAGCGTCAGGCCGCTCAGGAACCGCCCGAACATCTGCTTTCGCTCGGCGTGGAACTCCTTTTCGCCCAGCGGCCGCGCGATAGGCCAGTAGCGGCGGTTCATCAGCACGATCGCCCCGATGATGTAGTCAACCACGGCCAGCGTGTTGGCGCCGGGCGTGTGGACGACCTCGATGCCCCGGGCCTTGCAGGCGGGCACGTCGATATTTTCCAACGCCACGCCCGCCCTGCCGACCACCTTGAGCCGCCCGGCCTTCGGCAGCAGCTTCGCATCGACCTGCGTGTACGTCCGCACCACAAGTCCGTCTGCCTTGCCGACATGCTCCGCCGCCTGATGAGCCTCGCAGACGATCAACTCCGCGTGCTGACGAAGATATTCCAGCGACCGCTCATTCAGCGGCTCGCTTACAAGGACTGTAGGTTTGTTCTGCATGCCCATTCTCGATTCCTCTAAAGACCAAGACTATACGCCACAAATCCATTTTTGGGAATACTGTTACTGTCTGATGATGGCATGTCCTGATTTCGCTGCAAGAGGCAAAAACGGGCGCCATCGCTCGCATCTGTTTGCGAGCGTGTGCTTTTTTATGGAAATCTGACACACAATGACGTATGCTCCTGCCCATGGACGCTTGCGAGAAAACCATCCCGCAGGTCGAATCGGGAATCCGCCGGCCTCAAAACCGATGGATTCCCGGTCCGCTTGCGACTTGCCGGCAAGGCCCCCTAATGCCTCAGAAAATCCACCCTTTGAACACGAAAAGCCGCCCGGCGGTCGGGCGGATCAGTTGCTTAACCGGACTGGGCGAGCGCCCAATTCAGGCTGAACCAGTACAGAAGTACAAAGAAAAGAATGAAAAAGAAAGGGGCAGCTAAATGAAAACCGGAATAATTATAGGTATGCTTCTCGCAGCAACGATTAGTCTCGGCTTGGTGGAATTGGCGATGGCTAAGCCTAATTGGTATACGGAAGAACCGATAGAACGTTTGATAAAGAACGTGACGGCCTACATCAAGGAACATCCGGACGATGCCAAGGGCTATTATACCCTCGGATTAGTACATTATGATGCCTTTGCTCATAAAAAACGTACAGTATCTGTCCTTGGGGGAGATGCAGGCGATAAGGATGGGAAACGACTGCCAGGGCGAGTGATAAGGTTAGGTTCGCAAAGTGATGGGGGGAAAACCAAGGAAACACCAACTGACGAACAGTTATTTGAAAATCTTACGGACGCCATTAAAAACTTCCGCAAGGCAATCAGCATCGACAGCGAAAATAGTCTGTATCACTTGGGACTTGCCTGCATTCTGGAAAGCGGCGCCGAAATGTCGGATAAGGTAGCAGCCCGTTGAAAAAGTCGATTTGGGCGGGGCACTTGACAGGCATGGTATAATGGTCTTCGTCAATGGTCAGGGAGGACCAACCAATGGCGATGGGCAAGAGCAAGCAGGAACGTCAGCAGGAACTGTGGGTGGCGAC
>JACRIL010000213.1 GCA_016235825.1 Planctomycetota bacterium | reverse complement strand
GCTGCACGCGACAAGGCTGAGAACAAGGTCGACTGGCAGTTCACCACAGAAGATGCACGGATTAAACTGAAAAGATTATATCCATCAATTTACGGCTGACAGAGCACTAGGCGAGAAATACATTTCCGGAGCTAACGGGATAAATTATCAAATCAGGTCCGACGGCAGAATATACAGAAACAGCGATAGCTACAGCCAGTCCGTGGCCCAGGTTGCGGTCCAGTATTACGCCAATCCGCAGGCGCTGCTGACGGCCCAGCCGTCAATCCCGCCCGATCCGAGCCAGGTCGGCCTGTCGGTGGTCGGCAACCAGATCATCATCGACCCGGCCGTCAGTTATAACGGGCAATTCACCGTCAACGTAACCGCCAGCGACGGGGTGTCCAGCGTCAGCGATTCGTTCGACATCGAGGTCGTCAACATCATGGCCTTGTCCGGCGCGACAACGGCCCTGAGTTACGTTGAGGGATCAGGCGGAAGGACCATTGATCCGACGATGTCAATATTCAACAAGGTCATGGTGATTGACGCCGTGAACGCCGAAAGCGACGCGCAATACACCGCCTACCAGCAGACCCTCGAGGCGTTCGGCAGCAGGTATTACGGCTCGCAGGCCAATATCAACGCGCAGAATTACATCTTCAACCAGTTCGCCTCTATGGGCCTGACGACGACCATCCAGGGTCCGTACGGCAACGTGGTGGGCGAGCTTCGCGGCAGCGACACGCCCAACACGGTATATATCGTCGGCGCCCACTTCGACAGCGTGGCCGCCGGCCCGGGCGGCGACGACAACGCGTCCGGCACGGCAGGCGTGCTCGAGGCCGCCAGAATCCTCAGCCAGAAACAGCTTGGCGCGACCGTCAGGTTCATCGCCTTCAACGCCGAGGAGAACGGGCTGTACGGCTCGGCCAATTACGTCGCCAACAAGCCCGTCGGCGAGACATGGGCGGGAATGGTCAGCCTGGACATGATCCTGCGGCCATATGACAGCCAGAATCCGTCGGCCCCGCTCGATCTGGACCTTGCGACAAAGAACTCGACGGACAGCCTCGACTGGGCCAATGTCTTCCGCAACGCCGCGGCCACTTATGTCAAGACCCTGAACGTCGATCCGGTTACCAACACCGGCGGCATCTGGAACTACAGCGACAACGCCCCGTTCGCATCCAACAACGTCAGCCCGTCCTTCCTGGCTATAGAAAACATAGGCGGCGGCTCCAATCCGCTCTATCACACGCCGTCTGATATTCACACGTCCCCGATCGCCATGTTCAACTACGCCTTTGCCGGCGACGTAACCCAGACCTCCATCGCCGCGTTCGCCCAATCGGCCCGGATCGGCAGCAACACCGTGCTGGCGGGCGCCACGGTCTCGATCACGAATTACGCGGCAGGGCAGGACTTTCTGAGCTTCGCCGCACAGGGCGGCATCGCGGGCAGCTTCGACGCCCTGACGGGCGCGCTGAGCCTGACCGGCTCGGCCACCGCATCGGCTTACCAGTCGGTCCTCCAGAGCGTCGCCTACGCCAACACCAGCTCCAATCCGAACACGGCCGCCAGAACGGCGTCCTTCAAGGTCAACGACGGCTCGTTCGACAGCAACGTATTTACCAGGAATATAAACGTTATTGCCGTCTGAGCCCGGCAAACCGTTGAAAAAGTAGCATGGGCATCTTGCCCATGAGCATCACGACCGTCCCGGCCGTGGCTTTTGCTGTTTTTCTGGCTACTGTGAGTGCCGCTCCCGCCGCTGCCAAATCGGTCAATAGAATCGCAATCGCTCCAAATCATGCGAACCATGATAGTTCATTCAATTAGTAGAGTTTATGAAGTTTTTCTATGGCGACCAAGCGAATTTACGATCCAATAAATAATTTTATATACTATAACAATTTTAATTACAGTATATTATGCGATATTTTCGGCGATATTTTAAAATCTTTTTCTTGACATCCCTAGTCAATATATACTATACTACTTTAATGATGATTATGCCTAATATAAAGAACAATGGAAAAGCGATGAAAACCCATCTGCGGCTTGGCGGCGTTAAAAACTGTTCTTGAATAATCCGGCAAGGCAAAGTGCGGCATTTAGGATTGGATTGGCGCCATGCGGTGATATAAACTGTCTTTGAGGTTTCCGGTTCGCTCTTTGCGCAATAATCATATTTGCATCAGGCGGAGAAAAGCGTTTTTGAAAAGAAAAGGTCAAAACAGGAATATAAGGTGGCATGCATCGCGTGTCAGCCGGCGGCAGCGGCAAGAGGCTGCCGGCCAGCGAGGCTGCATCGTGTGGCTGACGGGACTTTCCGGCAGCGGCAAGAGCACCGTCGGGCGGGCGCTGGAGGCCGACCTGATAAAGGCCGGCCGGCTGGCATACGTGCTGGACGGCGACAACGTGCGGCATGGCCTCAACAGCGATCTGGGCTTTACGCCAGCCGACAGGACGGAAAATATCCGCCGCGTCGCGCACGTCGCGGCGATATTAGCCGAGGCCGGCATTATCGTGATTACAGCCTTTATCTCGCCGTATCGGCAGGTGCGGCGAATGGCCAGGAAAATAGCCGGCCCCTGCCGGTTCTTCGAGGTCTTTCTGGACGCCCCGCTGGCGGCCTGCATGGAACGCGACCCCAAAGGCCTTTACAACAAGGCTAAACGCGGGAAAATAAAACACTTCACCGGCATAAAAGACCCATATGAAAGACCGGCCGGGCCGGAACTTGTCCTGAAGACCGCGAAATCAGGCGTGGCTGAATGCGTGAAATCGCTGAAAAACATGCTGATAAAAGCCGGAATTATAAAACGCCGCAGCGGAGATATCTGATGGCATCATATAATCTGACGCATCTCAAGCAGCTCGAGGCCGAGAGCATTCACATCATCCGCGAGGCCGTCGCCGAGTTCGAGAACCCGGTGATGCTCTATTCCATCGGCAAGGACTCGTCGGTCATGGTCCGCCTGGCGCAGAAGGCGTTTTATCCGGCCAAATTTCCGTTCCCGCTGATGCACATAGACACCACCTTCAAGTTCCGCCAGATGACCGAGTTCCGCGACTCATTCACCAGACAGATCGGGGCCAAACTGATCGTCTGCAAGAACAGCAAGGCCCTCGAAGAGGTCGGGCCGGTCGAAAATTGGAACTGCACGATGTGCGCCAACCTGCTCAAGACTCAGGCGCTGGTAGCGGCCCTCAAGGAGGGCGGCTTCGACGCGGCGTTCGGCGGGGCAAGGCGCGACGAGGAAAAATCGCGGGCCAAGGAGCGCATCTATTCCTTCCGCGACCGCTTTATGCAGTGGGATCCCAAGAACCAGCGGCCGGAACTGTGGAGCCTGTATAACAGCCGGCACCAGAAGGGCGAGTCGTTCAGGATATTCCCGCTGTCCAACTGGACCGAGCTGGACATCTGGCATTACATCTACGTCGAGAACATCCCGATTGTGCCGCTTTACTACGCCAAAGAGCGGGAAGTGGTGCACCGCGACGGCATGCTGCTGCTCAACGACAACATAATAAAGCCCCGGCCCGGCGAGCGGGTTGAAAAAATTATATGCCGATTCCGCACGCTGGGCTGCCAGCTCTGCACCGGCGCCATCCGCTCGCAGGCTGACACGCTCGAAAAGGTGATCGGCGAGGTCATGTTGGCGAAAAAATCCGAGCGCGAAAACCGCGCCGTCGACCAGGACCGCGAAGGCTCGATGGAAGAAAAGAAGGTCGAGGGGTATTTTTAGACCATGGAAATCGTCGAACTGCTCAGACAGAACGAGAACAAGGACCTGCTGCGGCTCATCACCGCCGGCAGCGTGGACGACGGCAAGAGCACGCTGATAGGCCGGCTGCTCTACGAGGCCAACGGGATATACGAGGACCAGCTTTTCAGCGTCCGCAAGGCCAGCGGCAGACGCGGCTCGACGCAGGGCGAGCTGGACCTGTCGCTCGTTACCGACGGTCTGAAGGCCGAGCGCGAGCAGGGCATAACCATCGACGTGGCGTACCGCTATTTTTCCACGCCGATGCGGAAGTTCATCATCGCCGACACGCCCGGCCACGAGCAGTACACCCGCAACATGGCCACCGGGGCGTCGACGGCCAGCCTGATGATAATACTCATCGACGCCCGCAACGGCGTCCTGCCGCAATCGAAGCGGCACGCGTTCATCGCATCGCTGCTGGGAATCCAGCACGTGCTGGTGGCGGTCAACAAGATGGACCTCGTCGGTTACTCGCGCGAGGTCTTCGAGAAAATCCGGGCCGACTTCGAGAACTTCGCCTCCAGGCTGCTGGTCAAGGACATGGTCTTCATCCCGGTAAGCGCCCTTGCCGGCGACAACATCGTCAGCCACAGCCCCCAGATGCCCTGGTACGAGGGCACCACGCTGCTCAACCATCTTCAGACGGTCCACATCGCAAGCGACCGCAACCTGATCGACCTGCGGCTGCCAGTGCAGTTCGTCAACCGCTTCGACGACGAATCGCGCGGCTACATGGGCACGGTTGTCTCCGGCGTCGTCAGGCCGGGCGAGGAAATTCTCATCCTGCCTGTCGGCAGCCGGGCGATCGTCAAAAAGGTCTTCAGCCCCGACGGCGAGGCCGGCGAGGCGTTCGCGTCGGGCGCATGTACGATAACGCTCGACCGCCAGGTGGACGTCAGCCGCGGCAATCTGATCGTCCACCCGCATAACGTCCCGCGGATCGCAAACAATTTCGACGCCACGCTGGTCTGGATGTCCG
>JACRIL010000212.1 GCA_016235825.1 Planctomycetota bacterium | reverse complement strand
TCACCGAGACGCAGAACCGCAATCGGCGCGCACGGCAGTCCCACGTGAAAGCCAAACTCAGGCGGTTACGCAGACTTGGCGTCAAGTTGTATAAGCTGCGATGCTGCATCATGCCAGAGGAAGTTTCGTTGTAGTGTTAGAGGCTCGCCCAAATACTCCGATCAAGAACCTTGTCCCTGAAAACACTATTCGGAAAGTAAAGAAAATTTTCAGAGAGGAATGAGTATTGGCTGTCGACTGGGGAAAAATAGCTGAAATCCCAAATTTCAGATATCATCGGCCCGGCTGTCAAAAATGGCTTATGGGGCATGGGTGGGGTGCAATGATGGCAGGATTTGGGGGTTAAAGGCAAATGGAGAATATCGATTTAACATATTGCAAGAGCAATGGTTGCGGTCATAGGCACAGTCATTGCTTGATAGGCTGGTGCGCAAGTCTGCGTCCGCGAGGATACTATTTATCCGGCGCGGCGGCGCGGGTGTGAACGTAAGGCGCGATAGAATAAAAAGTTAAGAACCTGATTGAAGTCGAAAATCGGAAAGGAGAAGCACCGATGGCCGTCAAGCAGTTAGCGTTTGAGGCGGATGCCAGGAAGGCCCTTTTGGTTGGCGTTGAAAAGCTGGCCCGGGCCGTAAAGAGCACGCTGGGACCTCGCGGCAGGAATGCAATCCTCGACAAGGGCTGGGGCGCGCCGACCGTAACCAAGGACGGCGTAACCGTGGCCGAAGAGGTCGAACTTTCGGACAAGTACGAGAACATGGGCGCTCAGTTGGTCAAGGAGGCGGCGAGCAAGACCTCCGACGCGGCCGGCGACGGCACGACCACGGCGACGCTGCTGGCAGAGGCGATCTTCAAGGAAGGTTTCCGGCACATCACCGCCGGGGCCGACCCGATGGCGCTGGCCCGCGGAATCCGCAAGGCCGTCGAGGCGACCATCGAAGAGGTCAAGAAGATGTCCAGCCCCGTCAAGGGCGACGAGGACATCCGCAACATCGCCTCCATCTCGGCCAACAACGACCCGGACATCGGCAAGACGCTGGCTGAGGCGATGGCCAGGGTCGGCAAGGACGGCGTGATAACCGTCGAGGAAGGCAAGGAGATCGAGACGAAGATTTCCTACGTCGAAGGCATGCAATTCGACCGCGGCTTCCTCTCGCCGCACTTCGTTACCGACCAGGAAGAGATGGAATGCGTCCTGGAAAAGCCGCTGATCCTGATCCACGAGGACAAGGTTTCCAGCGTAACCAAGCTGGTCCCGCTGCTGGAGAAGGCGTCCAAGGCCAAGCGGCCGCTGCTGATCATCGCCGAGGACGTCGAGGGCGAGGCTCTTGCAACGCTGGTGGTCAACAAGCTGCGCGGAATAGTGAGCGTCTGCGCGGTCAAGGCTCCCGGCTACGGCGACCGCCGCAAGGCAATGCTCGAAGACATCGCCATCCTCACCGGCGGCAAGTTCTTCAGCAAGGACCTGGGGATCGACCTCGAGAAGATCAGCCTTGCCGATATGGGCACGGCGAAAAAAGTTACTATTGATAACGACAACACGACGATCATCGAGGGCGCCGGCGAGACCAAGGAGATCAAGGGCCGGATCGAACAGATCCGCCATGAAATAGACGAGACGACCAGCGACTACGACCGCGAGAAGCTCCAGGAGCGCTTGGCGAAGCTCTCCGGCGGCGTGGCGCAGATCAACGTCGGTGCGGCGACCGAGAGCGAGATGAAGGAAAAGAAGGCCCGCATCGAGGACGCCCTGCACGCGACTCGCGCGGCGGTCGAGGAAGGCGTGCTGGCCGGCGGCGGCGTGGCGTTTGTCCGGGCCCGCAAGGTCTTAAACAAAATCAAGGCGGATGGCGACGAGGTCATGGGCGTGCAGACGATTTTCAAGGCCCTCGCCGAGCCGCTAAAGCAGATCGTCGCCAACGCCGGCGAGGAGCCGGCGGTCGTGCTCCGCAAGGTCGAGCAGGGAAGCGGCAACTTCGGCTTCAATGCCGACAAGATGGAATACATGGACCTGGTCAAGGCCGGCGTGATCGACCCGGCCAAGGTTACGCGGACCGCCCTTCAGAACGCGTCGAGCGTGGCGGCACTGCTGCTGACGTGCGGCGCGGCAATCGCCGAAGCCCCGAAGGATGAAGATGACGCACACGCCGGCCACGGGCATCCGCACGGCGGCGGCATGGGCGGAATGGGGGGCATGGGCGGAATGGGTGGAATGGGTGGGATGGGCGGTATGGGTGGAATGGGCATGATGTGATTGACAGATCGGCCGGGCCGCAAAAGCCCGGGCCGCTTTTAACCGGATAAACAGACAAGGAAACTTAAGGAGCTATAACAATGGCAGTGAAACCTTTGGACGACAGGGTGCTTGTGAAGCAGAGCGAGGCAGAGGAAAAGACCGCCGGCGGAATCATCCTGCCGGACACGGCCAAGGAAAAGCCGCAGCGAGGCAAGGTCATCGCCGCCGGGCCGGGCAAGCTCAATGATTCCGGCACGCGGAACAAGATGTCCCTCAAGGTCGGCGACGAGGTCTACTACGGCAAGTATTCCGGCACGGAGATCAAGATCGACGGCGAGCCTTACGTCATCATCCGCGAGTCGGACGTGCTGGCGGTGATCGGGAAATAACCTCAATCGGTCCGCCGATTCAGGCATACAAACCAAGGAGCAAGCAATGGCAGCAAAGCAGATGCTATACGACGTGGACGCCAGGGCCTCGATGCTGTCGGGCGTCAGCAAGCTGGCCGCCGCGGTTAAGGTTACGCTGGGCCCGACCGGCAGGAACGTCCTGCTTCAGAAGAGTTACGGCGGGCCGAAGGTTACCAAGGACGGCGTTACCGTGTCCAAAGAGATTGAGCTTTCCAATCCGTTTGAGAACATGGGCGCCAAGATGGCCAACCAGGTGGCGAGCAAGACCTCCGACGTCGCCGGCGACGGCACGACCACGGCCGTGGTGCTGGCCGAGGCCATCGTCAACGAGGGGTTCAAGTACATGGTGGCCGGGGCCAACCCGATGGCCGTCAAACGCGGCATCGACAAGGCCGTCGAGGCGGCGATCGAGTCGGTCAAGAAGCAGGCCGTCAAGGTCAAGGACAACGACGACCTCCGCAAGGTCGCCACCGTCTCGGCCAACTGGAACGCCGAGATCGGCCAGATGATAGCAAAGGCGTTCGACAAGGTCGGCAAGGAAGGCGTCATCACCGTCGAGGAAGGCAAGGCGCTGGCGACCGAGCTTGAGATCGTCGAAGGCATGCAGTTCGACAAGGGATACATGTCGGCCTACTTCATGACCGACCCTAACACGCTCGACGCCGTGCTCGAAGATGCTTACGTCCTGATCTACGAGAAGAAGATATCCAGCATCCGCGACATGGTCCCGCTGCTGGAGAAGTTCGCCGCAAGCGGCAGGCAGATGCTGATTATCGCCGAGGACATCGAGGGCGAAGCCCTTGCGCTGCTGGTGGTCAACAAGCTCCGCGGGCTGCTGAAGGTCTGCGCGGTCAAGGCCCCCGGCTTCGGCGACCGCCGCAAGGCCATGCTCGGCGACATCGCCGTGCTGACCGGCGGGCAGTTCATCAGCGAAGACCTGGGCATCAAGCTCGAGAACGTCGAGCTGAACATGCTCGGCCAGGCCAAGAAGATCATCGTGGACAAGGACAACACCACGATCATCGAGGGCGGCGGGGCGAAGAAGGACATCGACGCCAGGAGCGAAACGATCCGCAACCAGATCGCCAAGACGACCAGCGACTACGACCGCGAGAAACTCCAGGAGCGGCTTGCCAAGATCACCGGCGGCGTGGCGATCATCAAGGCAGGCGCCGCCACCGAGACCGAGATGAAGGAACGCAAGGACCTCATCGACGACGCGGTGCACGCGACGCGGGCCGCGGCCGAAGAAGGCATTGTTCCGGGCGGCGGGGTAGTATTCCTGCACGCCATCGAGTCGGTCAAGAAGGTCTGCGACAAGCTCACCGGCGACGAGAAGGTAGGCGCGCAGATCGTCGCCAAGGCGCTGGCCAGCCCGACCCGCCAGATCGTCAACAACACCGGCGAGGACGGCAACGTGGTTGTGGCCGATATCCTCGAAAAGGGCGGCAACACCGGCTACGACGCCTCAACGGGACAGTTCGTGGACATGGTCAAGTCGGGCATCATCGACCCGGCCAAGGTCAGCCGCACCGCCCTTCAGAACGCCGCCAGCGTCGCCAGCCTGCTGCTGACCACAGACCTGATGGTTACCGAGTTCAAGAAGGATGAGGAAGACCAGCCGGTAGCCGGCGCGATCAGGTAATTAAGCAAGCCGGCAAATCGGCTTCGCCGCTACGGCTGGCGTCGTCTCCCGGCCGATCAAACGTAAATAAAGGGGCGCTGAGCCAAAACCAGCGCCCCGTGGTTTTTGAACTATTGATATTCATGGGCAAGATACAAATGGCTCAAGCCGAACCGGGTAAGCCCGTTAAAACGGGCTGCCATTTTATGGGCGTCGGCAAAACCCCCGCTGAAGCGGAGGCCTGTCAGAACAGCAAGCCCGTTGAAACGGGCTTCGCTTCCCAAACATGCCGTGTAGCTGGAATAAAAGGATGATTCTTTGAGAAAGAAGGAATGATAGATTCACGGGTAAGGCATGGCAGAACCTGGGAACAATATTGAGATTAACGACAAGGTCGCCAAACCCAGGCGAACTGCCAAGGTCATTCTGATTTATTGTGTGATTTCTGCTGTGGCATTATGGTTATTGTCTGTTTTATTGTGGCTGCTGCCCTATAAGGCAAGCAATTGTAATGTAGACTGGTTGAGACGAATTGGTTTCGCCTGGCTTAAATCGTCAGAAATAATCATATGTGATTTTGGCAAAATATTCGGACATTCAGATGATGGATTGAGTCCGGCAGAGAAAAATATTGGCGCAATTTGTGTTTTTGCGACTTTAGGCTTACCCTTTTTAATCGCATGCTATTTTAAAAGATCACCGTTTATTTATGGTCTTATGATAACTCTCGGTTGTGTTTTGATAAGCATATACCTGTTCTTGGTCGTAGTTTCCTATCGTCTTTACGATTTTCGCATATTCTGAATTTCACCGGTAAATACAACTTTTCACATAAATAATTTAGCGGTAAGGCAAAATGACGCAGAAACGGGATTATTACGAGGTGTTGGGCGTGGATCGCTCGGCCGGGCCCGAGGAGATCAAGCGGGCCTACCGGCGCGGCGCGCTGAAATACCATCCCGACAACTACAAGGGCGACAAGACCGAGGGCGAGGCGAAGTTCAAGGAGCTTACCGAGGCCTACGAGGTCCTGTCCGATTCCATGAAGCGCCAGCGATACGACCGCTACGGCCATGAGGGCCTGCGCGGCGCGGGCGTGCACGATTTTTCCAACATGGGGTTCGGCGACATCTTCTCGATGTTCCAGGACATTTTTTCGGGCATGGGTTTTTCCAGTTCGGCCGCGGAGCACGGGCTGGATCTGGAGACCGAGGTCGATCTGACTCTCGAAGAGGTCGCCACCGGCGTGAATCATTCGTTGGAGTTCGAGCGGATGGACCTGTGCGACGCATGTTCCGGCAGCGGCAGCAAGCCCGGCACTCAGCCGAAGAAATGCGACACATGCGGCGGATATGGCCAGGTTCAGCAGCAGGTGCCGGGATTCTTCGGCTACGGCGTGCGGATCACGGCCTGCCCGACCTGTCGCGGCAAGGGCGCGAAGGTAACCGATCCATGCGAGGCCTGCAAAGGCAGCGGACGTGCCCGCAAAAAACGCATGCTGTCGGTCCATATTCCGCCGGGCGTGCAGAGCGAGCAGATGGTGCGCGTGCGGGGCGAGGGCGAACCTTCGCCCGACGGCACGAGCAGGGGCGACCTGCACGTCTACATCCGCGTTACCGAGCATCCCCTGCTGGTCCGCCACGGCGATAATCTCATCTGCCAGGTTCCGATCACGTTTTCAGTCGCCGCGCTGGGCGGCAAGGTTTCAGTGCCGACGCTGGCCGGGCCGGAGGAAATCGAGATATCAGCCGGCACGCAGAACGGCCAGGTGGTTATAATGAAGGGGCGAGGCCTGCCCAACGCGCGATCGGGCAGGCCGGGCGATCAGCACGTGCAGGTCTTCGTCGAGGTGCCGCGAAAGCTGACCCGCCAGCAGCGAGAACTGCTGGAGCAGTTCGCACAGACCGAGGACGCCAACATCACGCCGCAGAGGAAGGGCTTTATTGAGGCGATCAAGGATTATTTCTCAAAGAGGCAGCAGAAATGAGCGAAAAAAAACATCATTCAGAGGACCCGCACAAAATGCACGTTCACGACGGCGGGGAACAGAAGAACCACGCTCATGGCGGACATGGACAGGCGGGATCCCATTCAGGCAGGCATGCGGAGCAGCCGATTCCGCCGGACAAACCTCAGGCTTCGGAAGGCGGGCGGGCGGACGAGACTGCCGATGTCGATCCGGCAACGTCGCTCACTGCCGAGCGCGACGATTTATTGAATCGACTTCAACGGCTGTCGGCCGACTTCTGCAACTATCAGAAGCGGGCCGCAAGGGACGTCGAACAGGCCCGCCAGTTCGCCAACGAGGAGATCGTCAAGGCCATGGTGCCGGTTCTGGATGACATGGAACGGGCGATCGAGGCGGGCAAGAGGGATGAAAATGATCCTCTGGTCGTCGGCATGAAGCTGGTGCACGACAAAGCCCTGGAAGTGCTGGTGCGGTTCGGTCTGACAATCGTGGATCAGGCCGGCCCGTTCAATCCCGAGATTCACCAGGCCCTCATGCAGGAATCGTGCGCGGACTCGCCGCCCATGACAGTCCTGAAGGTGCTGCAAAAAGGTTACCAGCTCAAGGGCAGGACGATCCGGCCGGCCTCGGTGATCGTTTCCAAAAAGCCGGAACCCGCCTCTGAACCGGCTCGGAACCCGCCGGAGAAAAAAGAGAGATCGCATTGACGCCTCGTGAACGGGTTCTGGCCGCGCTGGATTTCAAATCGCCCGACCTGCCGCCGGTGGAGTATCACGACAGTCCGGGCGGGCTTCACGAACACGGCGAAAAGCTCAAGGCCCTTTGGCGGACCTACCTGCAGGATTTCAACGAGTACCGCGATCTGCCCGTGCCCCAGCCGCCGGCCGGCGCCGTTGACGCCTCCGGCAGATATCACGAAGTCAGGCGGGATGCCTGGGGCACTTTGTGGGAATACCTGATATTCGGAATTGCCGGCCATCCTCTGGAGCGCCCGTTGGACGACTGGGCGAACCTGTCATCCTATAAGCCGCCCCAGGCTTCCATTGCGAGCGGCGAACAATTCGAGGCGTATCGACGGGGAAAAACCAGGCTTACCCGATCATATTTCATCAAGTCCGGCTGGATTAATCTTTTCGAGGTCATGTGCTCGGTCCGCCGTTTCGAGGACGTGCTGATGGATTTGGCCTCCGGCGAGCCGGCGATATGCAGGCTCGCTGATATAATATCAGATTACCAGATGAAACAGTTGGATTACCTGCTTGCCGGCGGCGCTGATGCAATTCAGGTGGCAGACGATTGGGGGACGCAGACGGAGCTGCTGATTTCGCCAAAACTCTGGCGGGAGTTTTTTGCGCCGTATTACCGCCGTTTCACGGAGCGGATTCATCAGGCCGGACGAAAGGCTTTCTTCCATTGCTGCGGTTACATTTGGGACCTTCTGGACGATCTGGTTGAGGTAGGCGTCGATGCCGTCTGGCCCCAACTCCAGCTTTACGACGCCAAAGAACTTTCGGCCAAATGCCGCGATCTGGGCCTGGCCGTGGCAATTCATCCGGATCGTTCCCATCTGATGACCACCGGCACGCCCGATCAGATCTGCCGCAGCGTGTTTCAACTGGCGAAGGATTTCCGGATAGGCAAGGGCGGCTCGTGGTTCTACGTCGAGATCGACACGGGATTTCCATGGCCGAACGTCCAGGCGCTTATCGAATCGGTGGCCGAGTTGCGGGGCATGAAGAAGGCATGACAAAACCATGAAGACCGGCCGAAAACTTATCGACGAGATCGACGGATTCAAAACGCCGGCCGGTTCGTGCGCGTTCTGGTGGCTGGGCCAGCACAGTTTTGCGGTCAAAATCGGGGATGCCGTCTGCTATCTGGACCCATATCTCAAGGCCGACAAGTCGCGCCTGATGCCGCAGGTCCTTCAGCCGGTGGACATGACCAACGCCGCAATTATCTTCGGCAGTCACGACCACGGCGACCATATAGATAGAGCCGCCTGGCCGGAGATTGCAAAGGCATCGCCCGGGGCGGTGTTTGTGGTTCCGATGCTGCTGAGGCAGCGGATCGTGGACGAGCTTCGCCTGCCGGCCGACCGAGTGCTGGGCGTGGATGTCGAGCGGGGCGCGACCGTCGGCGGGATTAAAATTTCGGCCGTGCCGGCGGCACACGAATTTCTCGACCTCGATCCGGCGACCGGCCTGCACCCATATCTGGGATTTGTCATCGAAGCGAACGACTTCTGCATTTATCATTCAGGCGACACGTGCATTTACGAGGGGATGCAGGCGGCCCTGCGGCGATGGCGTATCGACCTGACTTTTCTGCCGATCAACGGGCGGGACGCCAAGCGCCTGGCCGCCAATTGCATCGGCAACATGACCTACCAGGAGGCGGCCGATCTGGCCGGGGCGATCCGGCCGGGCCTTACCGTCCCGGCTCACTACGGCATGTTTGAATTCAACACGCAGGCCCCGCAGCCCTTCGCCGACTACATGAAGATCAAATATCCTCATCTTGCCGTGAAAATCCCGGTTCTTGCCGAACCGGCGGCAGTAAAATCAACGCGATAACCGGCGGCTACCAGCCCGCCGGCTGTTCGGATAGGCTCTAAGGCACTCTAACAAAACCTAGTTTTTGAGCAATGGTTTGGCCGATAAATATTCTGTGTCAGGGAGGACACAACTATGGCCAAACCGCTGCTTACGGACGAATTATGGCGACGCATCCAACCACTTT
>JACRIL010000207.1 GCA_016235825.1 Planctomycetota bacterium | reverse complement strand
GCCGTCTCGAAGGCGTCAACAACAAGATCAAAGTCATCAAACGCAAAGCATATGGCTTCCATGACACGGAATACTTCGCCCTCAAGGTCAAACAGGCCTTGCCAGGCATCCAATTACCCACGAAAATGGGATGAGAACCCAGAAAAAGTTGCATGCGGCCGGAAAAACTTTTCTGCACAAGTCCTGTTGATTTATTTCGACGTGCGACACTTAACATCCTTGTTTGCAAGGAGTTGAGGGTTGCGGATTTCGCTTGACGCCGGGGGGCGAAATAAGGTAAAATTTCCAAGATTATTCGTGCGGACAGGAGTTATGTCCGCAATGAAGCTCCTGGCTGATTGGTTCAGCCGGAGATTTTTAGCGTTGCGGTCTTTTATACACCGACCGGGCCGAGCGGCAGGCCCCGGCCGGCCAGTGTGGTTTTGCCGTGGCTTAACGTTTATGCGAATCAGGTCGATGGCTATTCTGAATTGCATAAGCCCGACCAGGGTCCAAGGCTAGTGTTTTGGAACTGGCCCAAGGCGGCTTTGCGGCAGAAACGGGACCGGCGTTTGCCGGTCGGGTGCGTCCTGCCCGCCGGCCGGAAATATGCTGCGCACACGTTTGGCAGGGTGCAGCGTGCGGAGGTCCGCATGCTGACTTGAGCGTTGAAATGCCGGGTTTGACGCGTGTGCAGCGAAAGTGGGCCGGTCCGACCCGCTTTTTTTTGTCGACTGTTGGCGAGTCGGGTTTTATGAGCAGGTTGTTAAAAGCAGGCCGCCGCACCAGGCCGTCAGACAGGAAAACCGGAAATGAATCAGGAATTGCTGAAAATAGTCGACGGGATAGCCCGGGACAAAAATATCGACAAGGAAACGGTCTTCGAGGACCTCGAGGCCGCGATGTTCTCCGCCATCCGCAAGGCCAACACGCACACCGAAGAAATAGTCATCCGCATCGACCGACAGAGCGGCGACATGACCGCCACCGTGGACGGCGCGCAGATGTCCGTCCGCGAACTGGGCCGGATAGCCGCCCAGACCGCCAAGCAGGTTATGATCCAGCGGATCCGCGAGGCGGAGCGGGGAAGCCTCTTCGAGGAATACCTCGACCGCAAGGGCCAGATAGTTACGGGCAGAATAGCCCGCTGGGAGGGCGGATCTCTGATAGTTGATCTGGGCAGGATCGAGGCCATCCTCCCGAAAAGCGAACAGATCCCCGGCGATTCGCATCAGCCAGAGGAACGCATCCGGGCGATGGTCCTGGACGTCCGCGAGCAGCCCAGCGCGGTCAAGATCATCCTTTCCCGCTCGCACCCGGACTTCGTGCGCGCGATGTTCGAG
The DNA here is from genome assembly GCA_016235825.1 of Planctomycetota bacterium. Classification (GTDB taxonomy): domain Bacteria; phylum Planctomycetota; class Phycisphaerae; order SM23-33; family SM23-33; genus JACRIL01. The sequence continues at coordinate 18,143 of JACRIL010000207.1, read as the reverse complement.
CTGGAGGTGCCCGAGGTGTCCGAGAAGGTCATCGAGATCAAAGCCCTGTCCCGCGAGGCCGGCTACAGGACCAAGGCCGCCGTCAGCAGCCTGGACTCCAAGGTCGACGCGGTCGGGGCGTGCGTGGGCGTGCGGGGCAGCAGGATAAAGAACATCGTCGACGAACTTGGCGGGGAGAAGATCGACATCGTCCGCTGGAACGATTCGTCGAAGGTCCTGATAGCCAACTCGCTCAAGCCTGCCGAGATCGTGGACATAGCCCTGTGCTTCGAGCTCAGCAGGGCCACCGTGGTCGTAAACGAGGACCAGTTGTCGCTGGCCATCGGCAAGCGAGGCCAAAACGTCCGCCTTGCGGCCAGGCTGACAGGCTGGGACATCGACATACTCACGCCCGGGGAGTTCAGCACAGGCCTGGACATCCTCGAAAAGACCATCCGCCAGGTCCAGGGCGCCGACCAGACAACCATAGACCGGGTCGTGGCGATGGGCATGGTCAGCGTGCTGGACGTCGAGGAAGTCGGCGCCGAGCCGCTGGTCAACGAATTGGGCCTGGACGCCGACCTGGCCAAGCGGATCGCGGCGACATGCGCGGAAGAGTCGAAAAAGATCTCGCAGCAGCAGGCGGCGTCGAAAGATAAAAAACGCGGCCGCGGCGATGAAAGCCGGCCCGGCAAGGCCGAACCGGTCAATCTGGAAAAGCACGGCCAACCGGCGGAAATAACCGCGGAAGCAACTGCTGAAACACCCGTGGAAGCGCCGGCAGAGGCGTCCGACGAGCCATCCGCGGAAATGCCGGCGGAGACGCCCGCGGCCCAAGACGGCGCCGGCGGCGAACAGTATGAGCGGGTCGAGCCGCAGCCCGGCGGCAACAAGGGCCCGGCCGACGACGGAACATCATAAGGACCGCGGATAAATTAACGATCCGGCTGTTTCCGTGCCGGTTAAACCATCAGGTTATTTAACGCCTGGAGGTATCCTTGGCATCAAAGCCGTTAAGAGTGTTCGAGCTGGCCAAAGAGCTGGACGTAACCAGCAAGGCCGTTATCGACAAATGCGCCGAAGAAGGCATTGTGCTCAAGAATCACATGGCCGTGCTCACAGCCGGCCTGGCCGCCTCCATACGCGAATGGTTCAGCGAGAGCGGCGCGAAGACCGCCATCGAAAGCGGGATCCACGTCGATCTTGAGCAGGAGCACGCCAAGGCCAAGAAAAGCCGGCGTCGCCGCGGCAAGGAAAAGGCCGAGCAGCCCGATCAGGCCGCGCCCCCCGAGCCCGACGAGACAACAACAGCCGCTGAGGCCGCAGTGGCAGCCTCGCAATCGCCGTCAGAAGCTCATGATGCCGCGGCGGCGGCAGCCGCATCGGCCGAACAGCCGCAGGCGGCGGCCAAATCGCCTGAACCGCAAGCCAAGGCCGCTGTTGCCGATAGCCATGCGAAGGTCGGACACCCGCATGTGCCGGGTTCTTCGGACGGGCAATCGCAGCAGTCCAAACAGAAGCCCCAGCCGGCAAAACCGGCCGATCGCAAACCCGCAAAACAGGAACAGGGCAAAGACCAGCGCCGCCAGAAGGAGCGGCAGGAAATCAAACCTGCCGGTCCGCAACTGGTTCCCAAGCCGGCAAAACTCAAAGGCCCCAAGGTGATACGCGTGGAAAAACCGGACTATGTCCGTGCTCCCATACCGCGATCATCGCTTTCAACCCCGCCTCCTCCGCTTCTGCCCGGCGCCGCCAGAAAAGGCAAGCCCCTGGCCAAGGGCGCCGAGGAAGAACTTGACGAGAAGGGCAAGCGCCGCAGCCCGCGCAGGCGGGGCTCGTCGGAAAAAACCGCCGAGAAGACCGGCGAAAAGCTCAAGGAATGGCGCAATCAGGATCTGATCGAGCTTTCCGAGCGTCTTGCTGCCGCCGGCGGCGGCCTGCGCAGGCACAGGGCCAACATATCGGCCAAGCAGGACGTTCAACACGCCAAGCCCGGAAAAGTCGAGATATCCGAGCCGATAACGATCAAGAGTTTTTCCCAGGCTGCCGGGATCAAGGCCTCCAACCTGATCCAGAAGCTGATGAACGCCGGCCAGCTTGTTACGATCAATCATGTTCTGGACCGCCAGACGGCCGAGGACCTGGCCGCGGAATACGGCGTCGAACTGGTCATCGAAAAGGTCAAGACGATCGAGGATGAACTGCTGGACAAGCTCGCGGCCCGTCCGAAGGGCCAACTGACCCCGCGTGCGCCGGTCGTAACCTTCCTTGGCCACGTGGACCACGGCAAGACGTCGCTGCTGGACCGGATACGCAAGGCGTCGGTAGCGGCCGGCGAGGCGGGCGGCATTACCCAGCACATCGGGGCGTACCGCTGCGACATGGGCAGCAGCCACGTGGTCTTCCTTGACACGCCCGGGCACGAGGCCTTCACGGCCATGCGTTCCCGGGGCGCAAAAATGACCGACGTGGTCGTGCTGGTAGTGGCGGCCGACGACGGCATGATGCCGCAGACCATCGAGGCCCTCAGCCACGCCAAGGCCGCCGGCGTGCCGATCGTCGTGGCCCTCAACAAGATCGACCTGCCCAACGCCAACGAGCCCAAGGCGCTGGGCCAGCTTGCCGAACACGAACTGAACCCGCGCGAGTGGGGCGGGACGACCGAGGTCATCCGCACAAGCGCCACGACCGGTCAGGGCATAGACACGCTGGTTGAGACGCTCAGCCTGGAGGCCGAACTGCTGGAACTCAAGGCCGAAACCGGCGCCCCCGCCAGCGGCTACGTCATCGAGGCCCAGATGAATTCGGGTCTGGGCGTCATGGCCCGGCTTCTGGTGTTAAACGGCACGCTGAAGACCGGCGACGTTGTGCTTGCCGGCGGCGGCTACGGCCGGGTCAGGAATATCAGGGACGGCCTGGGCAAAAACATCGAAAAGGCCGGACCTTCAACGCCGGTCGAAATCTCGGGACTCAACGAGGTCCCGCAGGCGGGCGACAGATTTTACGTCGTGGCCGACCTGGAAACGGCCCGGCAGGTCGCCGAGCACCGCATCCAGGATGCCCGCCAGTCGAGCCTGGCCAGCACGGCGCCGAAATCGCTGGAAGAGCTTCTCGGCAAGATCGAGGCTGGCCAGACCGACGAACTTTCGATCATCGTCAAGGCCGACGTGCAGGGATCGATCGAAGCGATAACCGGCTCGCTGGCCAAACTGGGCACCAGCGAGATCAAGGTCAAGGTCCTGCACGGCGCCGTCGGCGGGATAACCACCGGCGACGTGGGCCTGGCCCAGGCTTCAGACGCGGTGATAATCGGATTCAACGTCGTGCCCGACGCGGCCGCCAGGCAGTTGGCTGAAACGCTTAACGTGGAAATCAAGCTTTATCGGATCATCTACGACATAATCGAGGATATCCGCCAGGCGATGGAAAAAGGCCTGGCGCCGGAAATACAGGAAAAGACCCTCGGCCGGGCGGAAGTCAGGCAGACCTTCAAAATTTCGCGGTTCGGCACCATTGCCGGCTGCCACGTTGCCGACGGCGTCGTGAATCGTTCCGCAAAGGTGCGGATCATACGGAACAGCGTCGTCATCGCGGATGAGCGTTCGATGTCGAGCCTCAAGCGGTTCAAGGACGACGTTCGCGATGTCCGGGCCGGCATGGACTGCGGCATCAAGATCGACGGATACGACGACATCAAGGAAGGCGATACTTTTGAATTCTACCAGAAGATCGAGGTAGCCAGGAAACTGTAACCGTGGTCGGACTGATCGAATTGAGGCTCAACGTGGTCCAGGCTATGAGCCTCAAGGACAAAAGGCGCGTGATCAAGGGCTTCAAGGATCGCGTCAGGCACAGGCACAACGTGTCGATCGCCGAGGTCGGCGCGCAGGACAGCCACAGGCTGGCGGTCCTGGCCGTCGCGATGGTAGGCAACGACAGGCAGTATCTGGAAGGCGCGCTGAGGCAGATAGAAAAAGCCGCCGCCATGCACAGGGACATGATACTGATTGACAGCACCATCGAGTGGATATAAGGAGCGACCATGAGCATAAGAACTGAACGGGTGGGCAACCTGATTCGCAACACCATCGGAGAGTTGATACTTTCCAAGCTGTCGGACCCGCGGATAGATCCCGCGCTTACCTCGATAACGCGGGTGGAAGTCTCGGACGAACTGACTTCGGCAAAGGTCTACGTGTCCGTGATCGGCACCGAGGCGCAGCAGCAGTTGACCGTTCGCGCCTTGCAGCACGCCGCCGGGCATATCCAGGAACTCATGATGAAGCAGATCGAACTGCGATACACGCCGACCCTGGCCTTCCAGTTCGACAGGAAATTCAAGAAGACGCTGGCCACGCTCGGCGCCATACAGAAGGCGTCCGAGGAACTGCGGCAGAAAGACGAAGCCAGGCTGGCGATGTCGCGCCGGCAGGCCGGCGAGCAGGCGAAACTGCCGGAAGAAAAATCTTAAATGAGCGGAATTCGCCCGGCCGGACGGGCCGGCGCATCGCGGAGAAAAAATAACTTCCATGAAAAACGCACAGCATGAAAAGAGGCTGAAAAAACTGCTGGCCGAGGCAGGCAAATGCCACCCCCCGTCGCCGGTGTCGGGCCTGCAACTGCTCAGGACGATAATCGAGGGCGTTCTCCAAACAGAGACCACGCCCAGGCACTCGTCCAGGGCCATCGTGGCAATCGAGAAGGAGTTCGTGGATTTCAACGAACTGCGGTCGGCGGCGTCCCGCGACATGGTGGAATGCGTCGGGCGCGACTTCCCGCTGGGGCGCGAAAAGGCCGAAATGATAACCCGCGCCCTGACGCGGGTCTTCGAGAAAGCCAGCGACGTCTCTGCCGACTACATGCTCAAGATGACCCGCAAGGAGCTTCAGCAGCATCTCGATGAAATAGGCCTGTCGCCCTTCGCGGCGGCATATGTGATGCTGGAAGGCTTCGGCGGACACGCGGTGCCGGTCGATCCGGCCCTTGCGGAGTGCCTGGAGATAGACCAGTGCATACGCCCGGGCATGGAAATCGGCCAGGTGCAGAGCATGTTGGAGCGATTGACCCCGCCGAAAGGCGCACGGGCGGTTCACAGGTTGATGCGGGACTTCGTGGAAAAGTCGGCCAAGCCCCTTCAGAAGAAGCGTGCTGAGGCCGCCGCCAGGGCGGCCCAACTGGCCTCGCAGCAGGCGGCCAGACAGGAAAAGGCCGCCGCCAAGGCCAGGCAGCAGGAACAGGCCAAAATCCAGGAACAGGCTCAAGCCAAAGCACCGGAGCAGGCCAAATCCAAACAGCCGGAGCAGGCCAGGCCTGCCGCTAAATCCGCCGAAAAACCGGGGCAGGCAAAGCCCGCCAAAGCGGCGCAGCCGACCGTCAAGCCGATTCAGAAACAGGCATCGCCCAAACCGCCGCCCGGGCCGCAACACAAACCCGCCGCCTGGAAACATCAGAAAAAGGAAAACAAGGCGGTCAAAAAGGCCGCCGGCCTGGAAAAAAGAAAAAAATAGTTGGGCCTGCAATGCGGTTCCGACGGTTTAAAAAGAAAGAATAAATAGCGTCACATGGCAAAGACACCGGATGACAAACTCGTGCTGGGCATACCCAAGGGTTCCCTGCAGGACAGCACGCTGGACCTGTTCGCCAAGGCCGGCTTCAGCATTTCAGTCAGCAGCAGAAGCTACTTCCCGACGATCGACGACGAACAGATAACCGCCATAATGTTCCGGGCGCAGGAGATGAGCCGCTACGTCGAGGACGGCGTTATCGACGCCGGCCTGACCGGCTACGACTGGATTTGCGAGAACAAGTCCGACGTGGTCGAGGTCGCCGAACTGGTTTACGCCAAGCAGAACCTCCGCCCGGTCCGCTGGGTGCTGGCCGTGCCCGAGGAAAGCAGCGCCCGCAAGGTCGAAGATCTGGACGGCGGGATCGTCGCGACCGAACTGGTGGGCGTAACCAGGCAGTATTTCCAGTCCAGGGGGCTCAACGTCAAGGTGGAGTTCAGTTGGGGCGCGACGGAAGTCAAGGCCCGCCTGCTGGACGGCATCGTGGACGTTACCGAGACCGGCGGCAGCCTGCGGGCCAACAAGCTTCGCGTCCTTGACACGCTGATCACGTCCACCACCCGCTTCATCGCCAACAAATCGGCGATGCAGATCGACTGGAAGCGCCAGAAGATCGAAAACATTGCGCTGCTGCTCAAGGGCGCCATCGAGGCCCGCGAGAAGGTGGGTCTGAAGATGAACGTCCCCCGCGGTTCGCTGGATGCGATCGTAAAACTTCTACCGGCTGAAAAAAGTCCGACCGTATCGGCCCTGGCCGACCCCGATTGGGTGGCGATCGAGGTTATTGTGCCCGAGAAGATCGAAAGACAGCTTGTTCCGGAGCTTCGCAGGGCCGGCGCAACGGGAATAATCACTTATCCGCTCAACAAGGTGATACCATGACAGACAGAAAAACGGACGCGAGGAGGGTTTCACTGGTTCTGGCGGTTTCATTTGCACTGGGTTTTCTGCCGATCGGCTGCGGACAGGGCGACGGCATAAAGCCCCCCGTCGCCGCCAGCGCTCCTGCGACAGGCCAGGCCGAAAAATCGGCCCAGCCCGCCACTGCGGCGGCCGCTCAAACAATGCCGTCCGCCCAAATTTCGCCGACCGACTCGCCCGGCAAGACCACCGCGACGGAAACGCCGGCGACGGCGCCCGTCCCGGCCAGCCTGCCCGCCAGGGCCCTGCTGGCGCTGGACGAACTTTCGCCCGCCGTCGAAAAACCGGTCAACAAAATATATGAGAAAAAGCTGCCCGAGCAGGCCGTCAAGTCGCTGGCCGAGGCGCAGAAACTCCTGGCCGACAAAAACATCCCCGGCGCCATAAACGAACTCGAGCGCGCGGTCGGCTTCGACCCGCAGAATCCCGATGTCCACCGCTCGCTGGGGCTGGCCTACGCGGCCCTTCCGGACTTCGGCAAGGCCGAGGACAACCTCCAGGTCGCCGTCAAAACCATGCCGGACGACTTTGAATCGCAAATGATCCTCGGCAAGATCGCCGCACTGCAAAGACAGCCCGCCAAGGCCATCCTTGCCCTCCGCACCGCAATGAAGTGCACGGATTGTAAGGTCGAAAATCCCAAGGCCGCATCCGCCCTGTGGTCCTTGGCGCAGTTGCTTGATAAGGAAGGCTCCTGGACGGCCTCGCTGGAATGCATGGAAAAACTCGCCGGTTGGATCGACTCCAACAGCCAGTTGTATTCGTCCGAACCGCCGATCTCCGACCTGGCCGTCAACCCCGAGAAATTGCAGGCGGCCAGGGGCAATCTTCTTTTCCGTCTGCGCAAGTTCGACCGGGCCGCCGCACTGCTGGAGAAGGCATGGAAACGCGATCGGGCCAACCTTCAGACCCTTCAGATGCTTCTGGAATCGCTGGCCTCATCGGGCCAGTATCAGCAGGCCGAACAGATCATCGTTCAGGTCGCCTCCGACAAAGCCGCCGCCGAAATGGCCGGCGGATTGGCCGAATCCCTGTGCCTAAATTCTCGCGACAGGTCGATGCCTTTGCGGATCTGGAAGGCATACCGAGCCAAAACCCAGCCCAAGCCGTCTTTCGGGGCCGCCCTTGCCCGCGCCGCCCAACGGCTGGGCGCCAGGGACGACGCCGTCGGGATCGCCAAATTCCTGATCGCCGACGCTCCGAACGATCCGCAGGCCATTTCGATACTGGCGAAAATCTATCTGTCGTCGGACCAGCAGGACGAGGCATTCCGGACGCTCGGCAGGGCAATCGCGGCAAATCCTTACAATCAGGCCCTGGCTGAAACGCTCTCGGACATGCTCGAATCGAACCTGTCGGCCGGCCTGGAGACGCGCCTGGAGGCCATCGCCGATGCCGACCAGTCCGATGTCAAGCACGCGATCCATTATCTGGCCGGACTTGTGGCCGGCAACCGCGGCAACACCGCGCTGGCGATCGACCAATTCACGAAGGCGATCCAGGCCAAAAACGATTTCTATCCGCCTTATCAGGCGAAATTCGACCTGCTGCTGGTCCTGAAGAAGAAAAAGGGCGCCTCCGATCTGCTCAACCAGCTTGAAAAAACCTCGCCCAAAGGCGCAATACTGCCCTATCTCAAGGCCAAACAGGCGATAGCCGACGGAAACGTGGAAGACGCCCTGGAACTGCTGGACGAGGCCCGGCAGGCCGATCCCAAACACCCCCAAACCCTGCTCCTGCTGGCCCAGACGATGCTCATGCAGGGCAGGACGCCGGAAGCCGTCGAGACGCTCGAGGCGGCGATCAAGGCCAACGGCGGCAACGTCGAGCTTTGCAGGCAGCTTTTCGACCTTTACATGGCCCAGCGGCGCCCCAACGACGCCCAGGTGGTCGCCGCCACGCTGATGGAGTCCTCGCCTCTCCAGGCCAAACTCATGCTGGCCGATTTATACATCCAGACGCAGCAGAAAGCCAAGGCCATCTCGCTTCTCGAGCAGATTCAGCAGCAGCATGGGCAGAACGTTCAGGCCAAGCTGCTGGCTGTCCAGCTTGGCGTTTCCGACTTCAAGGGCGTGCTTCCCATGCCTGAATACGAAAGGACCGTCGCCCTCCTCGATCAGGTCGTCCGCCAGCACCCCGGCAGCCTCCCGGCCAAAAAGATGCTCGGCACGCTGTTATACCAGCACTGGGATTACGCCCGGTCCGCGAAAGTCTGGCGGGAAATTTACGAGCAGTCCACGAAACTGCCCGAGACCGTCAGGGTGCTGGCGGCGATCCTCATCAAGGCCGGCGATTACAAGCCGGCATGCGATCTGCTCAAGGAAGCCGCCGAGACTTATCCGGACGACTTCGAGATCAAGCTTCAGTACGTCGGCGCGCTCAAAAAGGCCAAACAGTACGCCGAGATCGACAAGCTGATCGACCGGTGGGTCCAGGCCATGGAGCGGGACGCCGCCATGGATTTCCTTCTGGCGCAGAAACTCCTCTGCCTGTGCCTTGCGAAAGAGTTCGACAAGGCCGTCAAACTCACCGACGAACTGCTCGATTCAAATCCCGAGTCGCTCCTGGTCAGGCAGGAGCTGCTCAGTTCGCTGGTCGATGGCGGCAAAACCGACAAGGCCATGGAACTCGTCGAGGACGGCCTCAAGGGCGACTGGCACTCGCCGGCCGGGCAGGCCGCGTTCGAGCCATTCCTGAAGCGATGGAAAATCCTGCTGCTGTGCAAGACCGGCAAGACGGACCAGGCCATCGAGTTTGCCAAAGCCTGGTGCGAGGAAGACGCCGAAAACGTGCAGCCCAGGGCTTCGCTGACGGCCGCGCTGATGGAAGCCGACAAGATCGACCAGGCCATCAAGATACTGGACGATTGGCTCAAGGCCTTGAACGCCGACGGCTCGAAAAGAGTTGATGACGTTACGGAAGTAATCGAATACTGCTGGGAGGCCGTCGTCCGCCTGTGCCTGGCCTCGAACAAGTCCGCCGACGCCCTGGCCCGGGCCGATAAATATATCAAGTATGCGTCCGTAACCTCCGACCTTCAGAGCCTCAAGAGCATGGCCCTTATGGACCTGGGTAAAAAAAGAGAAGCCCTGGCCGCGCTGGAAAAGGCTTACGGCGCAAGGAAGACCGACCCGCTGATCAACAACGACCTGAGCTACAACTACGCCGAGTTCAACACCAATCTCGACAAGGCCGAGCAGATGATCCGCTTCGCCGTCCAGCAGATCCGCCAGAGCCGCAACAAAGTTCCGGTCGCCGTGCAGGACACGCTGGGCTGGGTGCTCTACAAGCAGGGCAAGTTCAGCGAGGCCGGCGCGGCGTTCAACGACGCCCTCGACTCGATGGAAGACGAGTCACCAAGCTCCCACGCCGTGATATACGATCACGCCGGCGACGTGCTGTACAGGCTTGGCTGGACCGAAAAGGCTGTTTCGCTCTGGAAGCAGGCCATTGAGGCCGGCGCGAAGGAAAAACGCCCGCAGTCGGACGTCAAGCATGTTCTCGCCGAGTCGCCGAAGAAAATAAAGGCGATCGAGACCCGCGGCCAGCCGGCCCTCGCTCTGACGGCCAAAGAGGCCGCGACCAGGCCGGCAACCATGCCGGCGACCAGACCAACCAGCCGGCCGGCGACGGCGCCCGCCACGCAGCCAAAATTGCCGGACTTGCCGCCGAAGCCGGAAAACACGGATGATACGGGCGAACTCCAGCCGGACGTTCAGCCGGCCGGAAATTTCAGGGAGGACTGACCCGAAATGTCAGGCCATTCCCACTGGGCAAAGGTAAAGCGTTCCAAGGCCGTAACCGACGCGCGGCGAGGCAAGGAATGGAGCAAGCTTGCCCGCCGGATCATAGTGGCGGCCAAGGGCGGCGGGCCGAATCCCGACGAGAACCTCTCGCTCCGCTACGCCATCGACGACGCCCGCGCGGTGAACATGCCCAACGACACCATCGACAAGGCCATCAAGAAGGGCTCCGGCGAACTGGGGGCCGTTAACTACGAGCCGATCACTTACGAGGGGTACGGGGCGGGCGGAGTGGCATTCATGGTCGAGTGCCTCACCGACAACCGCCACCGCACCGCGCCGGAAATGCGGAAAATCTTCGAGCGGGCCGGCGGACAGATGGGTTCGGCAAACTGCGTCGCCTGGATGTTCGAGCAGAAAGGGTTGTTCCTGATCTCGTCGTCCGCGGCGACCGAGGACGCCCTGCTGGAGCTGGCCCTGGAGGCCGGCGCCGACGACGTCAAGGCCGAGAAGGATTATTTCCAGATCACCTGCCCGCCCGCCGCCTTCGCCGCGGTCAAGCAGGCCCTGGCCGCAAAAAAAATCGCGACCGAATCCGCCGCGATAACCAGACTTCCCAAAAACACCATTCCCGTCGGCCCCGACAAGGCCGGCCAGGTCCTCGCCCTGCTGGAAGCCCTCGAAGAGCACGACGACGTCCAGCACGTCTACGCCAACTTCGACATCGCCGAAGAGGCCGTCCCGAAGTAGCAGCGGCGATTATTCTGATCCGGACACAATCCGGGCTGTTTTATGGCGGATTTGCGTGGCGGATTTCCCACTGTTTCTCCAGCGGGCTGAAAAGCTCGACCCTGGCCTTGCGATATTCTTTTTCCGTCCACAACTCGGCGCGATCTTTCAGGCCCGACGTCCGGGCCAGTTCCGCGATGGCGTTTTGGCAGTCGTCCCTGGTCCGCCCGTGGATCATCGTGTAGAGGTTGTAGGGCCAGTCGGGCGAGGCGGGCCGCAAATAGCAATGGCTGATATGCCGGCTGAGGGAAAACGCCGCGCCGGTGAAATCGGCGGTTTCATCCGGCGCCCGCCAGGCGGCCAGCACGTTTGCATTCATCCCGACCGCCCGGTGGCGGAGCATTGCACAATATCGCCTCATCCAGCCGCGGCGGATGAAATCTCTCGCCGAGTCGAGCAGTTGTTTTTCCGCCGTTCCGGCCGGGCCGGCCAGCGACTCAAACGGCCGCGGAACATTCGGCAGGTCCGCCTGGAGCAGCCGGATCGCGGCGGTCTGTCCGGGCGACGGGCGGGTCTTGCCGGACGGGGCGGCCGAAGATTCCGGGCCGGGCGGATTATCCTGTCCGTCCCGCTGGTCCGGCCGGGCCGGTCCGGCCTCGCCGGTGTCCGACATGAAACGCGCGCTGAGCTTGTATCGCCTTATCGCCGGCAGCAGCAGAGTTTGTTCCGCCCGGCAGCTTCGGCCGATTATTTCAGCCGTCCGCGCAAGGCCAAGCGCGCTTTCCGGCGAGACCGCCAGCGTAAACCAGAGATTGTAGAACCCGGTGCGGGCGTAACAGTGCGACACGCCCGGATGCCCCGCCGCCGCCTCGCCTGCCCTGTCCAGCAGATCGGGTGGAATTGACATGGCAACCAGTGTCTGGGCGTAACCCAGGGCCGCCGCCTCGAAAACACCGCTGATCTGACGGATCGGCCCGTCGGGTCTGCGCAGTTCCGCCAGCCTGGCCAGCACCTGCGACTCTTCAAGCCCGGCCGTCTGCCCGATTATGGCATATGGCCCGGCCTTAAGCGGAACCGACCGCTCGATCACGCCCAGCAGTCTGCGATCTGTCTCATCCAGGTTCATTCGCCAAATATTATGCCCAAAAAGCTCTCCGGACCAACATGTAATCACACAATTATGGAAACTTGTCCAAACCGCAAAATATTCAAAAGCACAAGGGCGGACTCGCGCTGAATCCGCCCCTGGGTTCCGTGCCTGCACCAATGATTGTTTATAACATGCAGATGTCCGGTTCGTCGGACGCCGCGACCGCCATGCCGGCGTCGGAATCCTCGACCTCTATCGCCTCGGGCAGATCGGCCTCGTCCATCTCAGGTTCGACGGCATAATCGCTGTCCGGCCCGGCGGCATAATCGCCGTCCGCTTCGGCAGAGGCTTGCGTCTGCGAATCCTCGTCGGCGCCGGCCCGGTCGGCCTGCTCCTGCGATTCATCGGCCGGGGCTTCGTCGATGACTTCTTCCGCCGCTTCCACGACGGACGGCCCCGTCTCACCGTGATAAAGCGGCTCCTGCGCGGCGGGGATTTCGTCCGGCACGGCAACATGTTCCTCAACCGGCAGAATATCATCTATCGTCAGTCCGGCCCGCGCCAGCGGAATTTCTACGGAAGGCGAAACTATTGCCGGCAGCGTGATCGCCCCGAAGGTCCGCGGCTCTTCCGTTTGCACGATTTCCTCGACCGCCTGCGGCTCGGCCGGCTCATTCCGCGTCTTTTGAATTTCCACGGCGGCCGGCCGGAGCGGGTCCGACTGGCCGATGTCAACCTTGATCTCATTCAGGATGGCCGCGATCTCCGGGCTGACCGGGCTGCGAAGGAATTCGTCGATGATCGACTCGCCGCTGTCGCAGTCCGCAATATCCAGGCAGAACATGCCGTGAGCATCATTGATTTCGGCATCGGCGGCCGCGGCATCCAACCCGATGGCCGGCAAATCGCCGGCGATGAGGTCGGCAGGCGGATTTACCGCCGGCCGTTCTGCCGCAGGCTGTTCCGTCTCCCGGGCGGCGAACAGCGGAAGCTGCCAATTCTCTCCCTCGGCGGCGAAGTCCACCAAGGCAAACACGTGCGTCTGATTTTCGGCGGCCGGTTGTTCCGGGCAATTTCCGGCCCTCGACGATTCCGGCTCGCCGGCTGGCGCATCCTCAACGTCCCGCGAGTCGTCCGCGGCATGTTCCGATGAATCGTCCCGCCCGGCAGTATCGAAAGATTCAGCCGGCGGTTCGAGGACCGCCACGGCCGTCTGCGAAGACGCCTCGGCCTGCTCTGCTTGAAGATTATCCCCGTCCGCGCGTGCGGCGTCGGGATGCCGAGCCGGGCCGTGCGATTCGCCGCTGGGCGACGCGGTCTGGGCGGCCAGAAGGTGCTTGAGGTATTCATCCAGCGCGATCTCGTCGAAGCGGTCCAGAAAGGTCCGCTCGGCCGACTGGTTTATCGCCACTATCCCGTCTATCAGTTCCGTCTTGCTCATTTTCGCACCTCCCTGTGCGCTGTCGGGCCGCATTTCCTGTGCGCATAGCGCAGACCCGCATCATCTCTTATCGGCCAAATCCCCTTTTGGCCTTTAAGTTCCCCATGATCGTGCAGGCATGAAATAATGCCGGGCGGGAGTTATACTGTGTCCGGCATGGAACCCCTGAAATTGCCATACACGACGGCGTGGCTGGCGGGCGTCGGCGGGCGGATAAAGCTCCGGCCGGACGACTTCCGCGTGGACGAACTGCCGCTGTACCCGCTGAGCGGTCAGGGCACGCACGCGTTTTTCCGGGTGCTCAAGAGCGGCGTGCCTACGCCGGTGGCGGTCCATCGCATCGCGCGGCATATGGGCGTGCAGCCGGGCGATATCGGCTTTGCCGGCCTGAAGGACTCGCAGGCCCTGACCAGCCAGTGGATGAGCCTGGAATTCGCCGACGCCGGGAGGCTGGAGCGGTTCCGCGATTCGCAGGTGAGCATCTGCGACGTAACATGGCACGGCAACAAGCTGCGGCCTGGGCACCTGAAGGCAAACCGGTTCGCGATAAAGATTCGGGACGTCGGCCAGGCCGAACTGCCCGCGGCCAAGGCGATTCTGGACGTGCTGACCGCCCGCGGGACGCCGAACTATTTCGGCCAGCAGCGGTTCGGGGCGCGAGGCGACACCGGCCTGCTGGGCGCGGCGATGGTCCGCAGCGACATCGAGGAATTCGTCCGCATCTTTCTGGGCCGGCCGATGGCGACAGATCCTCCCGACTGCCGGGCGGCGCGCCAGGCCTTCGACGCGGCTGACTTCTCGCAGGCCCTGCGGCGCTGGCCCAGGCATTACGTCGATCAGCGAAAGGCCCTGACGGCGTACATGCGGCGGCGCGACGGCAGGGCGGCGCTGGGGCGGATCGACAAGCGGTTCAAGCGGCTGTTCGTCTCGGCCTTCCAATCCGAGATTTTCAACCGCGTGCTGGCGGAAAGAATCGGCTCGTTCGACACCGTGCTCGCCGGCGACCTGGCCCAGAAGACCGACAGCGGCGGGATATTCACCGTGGAGGATCTGGCGACGGATCAGCCGCGGGCCAAGCGATTCGAGATCAGCCCGACCGGCCCGATTGTCGGCTATCGGTGCAATTTCGCCCAAGGCGAGCCGGGCCGGCTGGAACGCCTGACGCTGGAGCAATTCGGCATCGGCAAAGAAGCCTTCGAGCGGGTCGATCGCATGAAGGTAAAGGGCACCCGCCGGCCTCTGCGATTTCCCCTCTCCGAGCCGGCCATCTCCGCCAGCGCCGACCGCCACGGCCAATTCATCGAACTGGCCTTCTCCGCCCCAAGCGGATGCTACGCCACAGTAGTCCTCCGCGAAATTATGAAGACCGAAACAACCGTTGACGGCAACACTGACACCACCAATGAAGAATCGGATGCCGATTCTGAGAATGATGAATAGGGTCTTGACGCAGCTCCGCTTGAGGGCGCCACCAATTGGTTCTATGAAAGACGTATAAGGTTGTTGGACGGGCAGGCAACAAATGAAACGCAGCCTTTTGGCCGTGGAGTTGTTCAATATTCAATCATTTGGAGAAAAACATAAATAAACTGGATGGCATGTTCAAATTTTAGCGCCAAATGGCATAGAACAGGTGCCATTGGCCGCATATGTTTGCGGCCATGTTCTTTTTTCATTTCCTATCGACATGTATGCTTTGACCATTTTAACATGCCTGCCAGGTTTCTGGACAACTTTTAAAAAACACATGCTCGCAGACAGATGCGAGCAATGGCACCAATTTTTACCTCCGGGCACGTTAATCAGCCATGCCACCAGCCTGTGTGACCGTTGATGTCATTCAGGAAACACGCGTCTACCAGTTCATGATGGGGTTGTAGATGGCAACTTGGCCTGGTAGTATGGACAGAGGTCTTGTTTGATGCTCGGGGATGCGTAGACCGCAGAATGATCCCGCATATCCACACTCACGACGCGAATCTCAGGATGTAACTTGTCAGGGTAGGCTTCGGGATGATCGTACATCGCCTTGATAACTCGCACAGGAATCAGATACCAGTGGCTTGTGTCTCCACAGATCCAGAGTTCATAATCGGAACGGAGAGTATTGGGGTTGATGTTAAACTTGAAGTTCCCAGAACCTTCCGCACAGTATCGAGCATGTACTTGAACGGATGCAATAGCGTACATCTCTCGTCCACACGCGCGATATTTCACCCCAAGCGTAATTTTATTCAGGACGCTGTCCTTAATTTGCCGTCGCTGTTCCTTAGACGTGGTGTATGCCATGCTGGACTCCGTGTGTAAGGGCCTGTGTCATTGATGCTAACTGCATGTTTTGAGACGTGCAAGACAAAACGCAATAGGTTGGAGGCACGGTCCTACGTGAAGCGGAGGGCAGTGCGTTTTTGATTCGGTCATTGCACGGATCGTCTTCATTTTATTTTTCCTTCAGCCATGCTTGGAGTTTTTTCTTTGGCCAGGAGTTGATGACATCGGCGGGGGTTGCCCAGCCGCGTCGGGCGGTGAGGACGCCGTATTTCATGTTGTCCAGGTCGTCTATCGAGTGGGAGTCGGTGGAGATAATGATCTTTGCGCCCCGGTTGACGGCGGCGCGGACGTGGATGTCGCGAAGATCCAGGCGCATCCAGTGGGCGTTGACCTCCAGCGCTACGTTGTTTGCGGCGGCGGCAGAGGCGACTTTATCTATGTCGATCTCGAAGCCCGGGCGGGAGTTTATCATCCTGCCGGTCGGATGGCCGATGCAGCGGACGTGCGGCGTCTCGATGGCCTTAACAAGCCGGGCGGTCGCCTCGTCGGCCGGCATGGCAAGGGCCGAGTGGCAGCTTGCGACCACAAAGTCAAGTTCGGCCAGCACGTCGGCCATAAAATCCAGATGGCCGTCCTTGAAAATGTCCACCTCTACCCCGGCCAGGACGAGCATTTTGGGAAACTTTTTCGCCGCCTTGCGGATCGCCTGCACGTGTTCGGCCAGCCGTTTTTCGTCGAGTCCGCCGGCCTGAACCTGGCTCTTGGAGTGCTCGCAGATGGCCATGTACTGATAGCCGCGGTCCTGGCAGGCCTGGATCATTTCTTCGATGCTGTTGAGGCCGTCGCTGGCCGTGGTGTGTATATGCATGTCGCCGCGGATGTCGGCGGCCTCCAGCAGATCGGGCAACTTGCCGCTCCGGGCGGCCTCGATCTCGCCGCGATTCTCCCGCAGTTCCGGCGGGACGTATTGCATGCCGAGCGCGGCGTAAATTTCCCGCTCATTGCGGCCGGCGACTCTTTCGTCGCCTTTAAACAGGCCGTACTCGTTGAACTTCAGCCCCTTTGTTATGGCGATCTCGCGTAAGCGGACGTTGTGCTCCTTTGAGCCGGTGAAATAAGACAGTGCGGCTCCGAAGCATTCGGCCGGCACGACCCGCAGGTCGGCCTGGACTGCCCCGGCCAGCACGACGCTGCCCCTGGTTTTTCCGCCGGCCAGCACCTTCTGCACGCCGGGCGAGTCGGTAAAATGTTTGATGATCGCCTCGGCCGCCGACTGCGGCGCCTGGCAGAGTATGTCGATGTCGCCGATGGTCTCCTTGCCTCGCCGCAGGCTGCCGGCGGCCAGCGCCTGCTGTACGCCTTTGGCTTGGGCCAGGTGCGCGAGCATAGGCCCGGCCAGCGCGTCGGCCTCGCCCAGACGAATCCGTCCGCCGATGCTGGTGAGGAAATTGAGCGACTGCCAGATATTTCTGATCTTCGTCGGCCCCAGCCCCTCGACGTTGATCAGCCGCCCGTCGCCGGTTTCGATGGCCTTGCGAAGCTCCTCGACGGATGTGATGCCGGCCTGCTTCCAGAGTTTGGCGGTCGTCTTGGGTCCCAGGCCCGGCACGCCCAGCAGTTCGGGCAGCTTCGGCGGCACCTTGGCGAGCAGTTCCTCGTATTTATCTATCCTGCCGGCCGAAAGGTACTGCTGAATCTTCTCCGCCGCGCTCTTGCCGATGCCGGGCAGGTCCTGGAGTTTGCCGTCCCGTGCGAGGTTTTCTACCGGCTCGGCCAGGTCCGAAAGCGCCCGGGCCATCTTGCGATAGCTGTTGATACGGAAGTGGTCGTCCCCGAGTATCTCCATCAGGTCGGCCATCCGGTCGAATATGTCGGCTATCTCCCGGTTTTTCATGGATTTTTGTCAATGGCCGGCTTGTTTGCCTGAGGTTTGATGGTACCTACCGGCCAGAAGAACTTTCCATCCTTTTCGATCAAGGCATTCAACAATGCATCGACTGGTTCAGTGTATCCTTGCCCGGACGCTACATCTATACGTATTGATTCTGGAGTAACGTGAATGAGAAAATGGCCGCCAATATCCTGAATGGCACCTAGAAAAAAGATCGAATTTTCAGGAACTTTTTCATATCCGTCGTGCAAAAAGAATTGAAACATTTCAGCTTTTAGTTCCCAGTCGGTCCGTTGGGATAGTTCTTTTACAAATCTTTGCATCTCCTTATCTTCCATTCTTGCTCCATGGGAAAATATTGTTCTTAATTGCCACTTAGGCACTCTAACAAAACCTAGTTTTTGAGCAATGGTTTGGCCGATAAATATTCTGTGTCAGGGAGGACACAACTATGGCCAAACCGCTGCTTACGGACGAATTATGGCGACGCATCCAACCACTTTTGCCGCCGGAG
>JACRIL010000022.1 GCA_016235825.1 Planctomycetota bacterium | reverse complement strand
TTCCTTCTGCCGGTCAATATAAGCAATCAATTCTTTCAATTGCGACTGGCCGATGGAAAAGGCTCCATATCCGTTCTGCCAACCAAATCCGACAATGCCTTTGGTCTTCATCCATTTTGATGATCTCTTCTTGATCTCCTCGACAAGATCGCTCACCGCAGTGGTCCGTGCCAACCAACAGGCGAGATGGACGTGATCCGTTGTTCCGCCGATTCAGTGGGCATGGCAGTTGCAAATCTTGCATATAGCCGCCAGATATCGCCGCAATTCGTCCTCGACGGTTGGAAGAATCAACGCCGCCCGATTTTTCGTGCTGAAGACCAGATGCACCAGAATGTTGGACAAAGATTGCGGCATGGTTTTAGCGGCCTATTCCGCCCCTTCTATGAGTAAAGGTTTCCTGTCAAGTCAATATTTTATCCGCCGGGGTTCCAACACCGAAGCGGTTCATCCTTCTATTGCGGCTCATGCAGGCGCGATTATGGTTTTGGAGGCAGCGGCGGCATATTCTTCAGGAGTAGAGTCAAGCTCTAATGGGCGTTGGAAGCTCGCCGTGCCATATCCGCTCGATATTATTGGAACTCTCATCTGTTTGCCTGTTTTGTGTTATACCACTTGTTTGTTGCTGTTCGGTTGTTTTGCCTTGAGCAACCTGTTGTTGCTTTTGTTGTTGTTTTACGAGACTCGCCGCATCGTATTGAAGCGGACCTTGTCGGCAAGGCGGGTGGCATTGCCGGATTACGAGACAAGAGGTAAAAATTGGTGCCATGTTCGCATCTGTTTGCGAGCATGTTCTTTTTTATGGAAATCCGGCGCACAAAGGAGTATGCTCCCAATCATGTACGCTTGCGAGAAAACCATCCCGCACCGCAAGGCCTGCAAGAGGTGGGACATCCAATGGGACGCCAGATACATCCACGAGAATCCCGTCCGACGAGGACTAGCCGAATCGCCGGAGGACTGGTTCTGGTCGAGTTGCCGCGCCCATTATTTCGGCGAAACAAAACCCCTTGTCGTCGATACGCACAGCATACCGGAATTGTTGACATGAAAGGAAATGCATTGAATGGCCATGCAGAAAATAAAAAAGAACATGCTCGCAAACAGATACGAGCATGTGGCACCCGATCTATACCTCTTGGCGCAAAATCCGGACATGCCACCCGCCAGACCACACAAATCCACATCATCATATTACCGTTTATAATACCCAACATTCGGGGGGCGAAACAACCAGTCACCCAGGAGAATAATCCATGCCAGAGATAAAAGGATTACAACATGCAAAGGAAATATATAGCGACTTTGCGTTCCATCATTTTCCTAAAGTTCTAGAATTACGATGGTTTTTCCGTGGGAAATCAAATATGCAATGTATTGACATGATTCTATCTTCTAATAAAGAACAAAAAAAATTACGTGTCCGTTTTGAAGGTGTTTCAGACCTCCAGATCAAAGATTGGGGATCAAAAAATGTTGTTATCAACGGGCTTGAAATTGCAGATGTTTCAACTAACCACCTAGAAGGCATTTTATGGCAAGTGTTCGATTATGAAAATGGAATGATTAAATTTTATTGTAACCATGTGGAAGTTATCCTTGTTGTCCCTGGGAAAAATGTCATCCCAACGACAAAACCGTTGGAATGAGGAAGTTGGAACTTGTTGCGGCGTAGCGGCTTGTCCGGCGTAGCCGCTTCAGCGGCGAAGCTGGAAGCCTTTTGGCGAAGCCGGAGGGCTGCGACGATGCTATTTTGGCAAGTGAAGACATTTACTCTCGAACCCGCCACAGGCAGACGCGCCAGAATCCTTGAACACCCCGGCCAATGGTCTGCGAGGATTCATACAATCGTCGTGGGAAGATCAAACGCGGCCGGGATGGCCGCGGCACACGCGGGCAAGACTTGTCCGGGCGAAGCCTTTTGGCGAAGCCGGATGCCCGCGCCACTGTCAGTTTTTTCTGGCGGCCAGCCACATGTGGGAGGACAGGCCGTTGTCGGCGAGGAACTGCTGGAAGGGCCAGCCGAGGGTGTCCCATTCGTCGGCAAGGACGCGTTTGAGGAACGGGTCGCCGGAGATATCGAGCTCGCCTTTGACAATGGCCTCATGGACGTATTCTGCGTCGAGCCGGCCGGGCGTGTGGGCGATCAGCACCGAATAGCCGCACGACTCGGCCAGCAGCGTCAGCGACCGCGGATTGAAGAAGTTGACATGCTCCGGATCGACCACCAAAGCCTTGTCGCGGAGCATCTGGACGTCGAACCCCAGGCCGTTGGGGCACGAGACGACCAGCAGGCCGCCCTTGCGGAGCCGCCTCGCCGCCTGCTGAAAGAAAATTTTCGGCTCGAAGAGGTGCTCGACGACCTCGAACGCGACGACCACGTCGGCGGCGGGGATTTCATCGTCGCCGATCTCCTCGATGCGTTTCTGGATTACGGTTACGCCCCTTTCGCGGCAGGAGCGGGCCATTTCGGGCGTAGGCTCGACGGCCAGCACCTTTTTGAACTGCCCCGACGCCCCGGCAAGCGCCGCGAACGTGCCGAAGCCCGCCCCGATCTCCATCAGCACGCCTTGCGGAATCGAGAACCGCCCGCAGTAATCGACGATCTTGTCGAGCCAGGGGCGGTTTATCTTTTCCCGGCGATTGGCCTCGGTGGCCGGAAAGATGTGCTCGGCCCAGAATTTGTAATTTTCAGAGTTGGAATAATAGTCGCCCATGACGGCCGGCGAGGGCCGCGGGTTCATGTAGATCGTCCGGCAGCGGCCGCACTGGACGTAATCGAACGTGAACTTGGCAAAGGCCGGCTTTTTGTCGGCCGAGCCGCAGGCCGGGCAGGCGACCGCGACAAACTCGCCCCTGCGGGCCTTGAGTTTTTCGATGTCGCGGCCGAATGCGGCCTCCTGTTCCCTGAGAAGATCGTCAGGGCAAAGCTCCGCCTTGTTCAATTTCACCACCTGCGAGTCGCCCTTTTTATCCGCGTCAGCCATATCCGTCATTCCGTTCTCTCGGGCGCCGTCGATCGCCGCGAATCACCGTCCGCATTTTTGCATTTTATCCGCCGTGCCGCAAGCATCTTCCGTGTCGATTGTAATCAGAGCCTATCCGAATAACTACGATGAGCCATTGTAGTTATCCGGATAGGCTCTCATTCAATTACTCGCGACTTTTGCCGTTTCCGGGCGACTGCTTTATGGACGGCGGGGCGGCGGGAGATTAAACTCGCCCGCCATGAAATCAGAGGTTCGCAAACAGATATGCTCTGCCATAGCGTCGATGGGGCCGGAGGCGCAATTGCGGGCGAGCCAGTGCGTCTGCCGGAATATACTGGCCCAGGACGAATATCGCCGGGCAAAGATTGTGATGGCCTTCATGCCGATAGCCGGCGAGCCGGACATAATCCCGATCATCCAGGCCGGCCTGGATTCGGGCAAGACGGTGCTGGTTCCGCGGGTCGATCGCAGGCGGCATCTCATGGACGCGGTGGAGATTCACAGGCTCACCGACGCCGACGCCCGCGGCAGCTTCGGAATCCGCGAGCCGTCGTCCGGCGGGCCGTTCGCGGTCGGGCAAATCGACCTGATAATCGTGCCGGGGCTGGGGTTCGACCGCGCCGGCCGGCGGCTGGGCCGCGGCGGCGGATTCTACGACCGCTTCCTCTCCATCGCCGGCCTGAAGGCGGTCAGATGCGGGGCGGCTTTCGGCTGCCAGGTGCTGGACGATATCCCGCACGATCAACATGACCAAACCATTCACATGCTTGTAACCGATAAAAGTATATTGAGGTTCGCGGGCCGGGCAACGGATTGATCCGGCTGAAACGGCTGCACAGGTTGCGCACAAAGCGGGAGGCTTTGAGATGACGAAATTCGGCAAGGCGATGATCGTGATACTGGGCGTGGGCATGCTGGCGGCGGCGCTCACTTACGCGTTCTGGCCTGGCGGCCCGAAACCGGGATCGGCCACCCAGCAGGCTCAGCCCGGCCAAATCGCCCAACCGGCGCCCGGTCAGACCGGCCGGCAGACGCCCGGCGGCCAAAATCCCGGCCAGAATCCGCCGGCCTCGAATCAGCCGACGACCGGCGTGGACCCGACAAACCAGCTCGCCAGGGCCGAGGCCGAAAAATTATTCAGCCAGGGGATGGAACTTTACAAGGCCGCAGACGAGGCCAAATACGTCCAGACCCGCGCCGCCCTTGCAAAGGCGATGAATTCCATGCAGCTTTCCGCCGAGCAGAACAAACAGGTCCGCGCCGCCCTGCTGGACCTGGCGGAAAAGACCGTCTTTTCAAAAATCGTCTACGAGGGCGACCAGTACGCCTATTACTATACCTTCAAGGCAGGCAAAGTGCTGGCCAGGGTCGAGCGGGAGGAAAATCTCCACGTTCCGGAAGGCGTAATCCTGCGGATAAACGGCATCGCCGACGCCCGTGGCATCCGTGCCGGCCAGACGATAAAACTGATCCGCGGGCCGTTCCACGCCGTCGTTTACAAGAACGCCTGCGTCATGGACCTGTATCTCCAGGACACGTTCGTCAGGCAGTTCCGCGTCGGCGTGGGAGCCAAGGAGTCGCCCACGCCGGAAGGGTACTTCAAGCTGACCGTCTACAGCAAAATGACCAACGCCAAATACACTCCGCCGGCCAACTCGAACCTGGCCCGCAAGGCGTACTTGCCGGGCGAACCGGGCTATCCGCTGGATTCCGGCGGACACTGGATCAGCCTGGAGGGGTTGCCGGAAAAGGGGACGAAAATCATGCTCGGCGACGGCTACGGCATCCACGGCACAAACGAGCCGAACTCTATCGGAAAGTGGTCCTCGCACGGCTGCGTCAGGCTCGCCGACGATGACATCAAGTTCGTCTACAACTGCCTCTACCCCGAATGGAGCCGCGTTACAATCCTGCCGTAAGCGATCTCATTCAATAATTCTTTCGCCGATTTTCCCGGGGCGTTGCCCTGGGCTGTCATATGGCCGCCCTCAATATTCAAGCCTTGAAGGGGCGCAATAAAGCAATTGGAGTTGACCAAGTTGGTAAAAAATGGTCTTCGTAGCGTTGCAGTATTAGCAAACAATTAATAAAGCCCTCCTTTTGAAATCATGCGCAAATTGGAACGCCAGATATATCACCAATTAGAAACATCTTGCGGATTCAGCGACTCCGAGATTGAGGCCCGCAGGGCCGGCATGATAGTAGCCCCAGGTGAAGCGAAGTCCGCCACGCGGACGAAGCGGAACCTGGGGAACAGTCGTCATTAGAAAAGTTTCCAATTTTCGTTCGCGCCCCGGCGGATGATCCCGAATTTTTGAATGCCCCAGCCAATGATTTTGTTAATTCATTTATCCGCTTTGGATAATGCCGTGTTGGGGCAAGGATGTAGCCCCCCACTACAGATAAATGTTTCGTCGATAATCCTCGGCCGAGGCGTTTGTAGATTCCGGAACGTCAGCCGTGGC
>JACRIL010000210.1 GCA_016235825.1 Planctomycetota bacterium | reverse complement strand
GCCGTCTCGAAGGCGTCAACAACAAGATCAAAGTCATCAAACGCAAAGCATATGGCTTCCATGACACGGAATACTTCGCCCTCAAGGTCAAACAGGCCTTGCCAGGCATCCAATTACCCACGAAAATGGGATGAGAACCTTTTTTTCTAAAAAAGTACCCTGATCGTTAATGCGGGTGATTTATGAAAATTCATCTGCCCGGCCGGAGTCTGACGCCGAATGGCTTGAGCATGTCGCACAGCGGCCGGCGATGTTTGGCCGAAAGCGGAACCAGCGGCAGGCGGATTTCATCCTTTATCAGCCCCATCATGGCCAGGATCGCCTTGATCGGGATCGGATTGGTCTCGACGAATATGCCCTTGAACAGCGGGAAGAGTTTCAGGTGCTGCGTGCAGGCGGCGGCCATGTCAAAATCGGTTATCGCGTCGCACAGCTTGCGGATCTCGGCCGGCAGGGCGTTGGCCAGCACGCTTATCACCCCGCAGCCGCCGACCGAGCAGATAGGCAGCGTCAGCGAGTCGTCGCCCGACAGGATCGTGATGTCGCACTCGGCGGCGACCTGGCTGGCGAAGTCGAGCCTGCCTGTGGCCTCTTTTATCGCCACGACCTGCGGCACCTGCTCGTAAAGCCGCACGACCGTCTCGACCGACAGTTCCACGCCGCAGCGGCCCGGAATGTTGTACAGCACTATCGGCAGGCCGGTCTTTGCGATGGCCTTTACGTGCTGGAACATCCCCTCCTGCGTGGGTTTGTTGTAATAAGGATTGACGATCAGGCAGGCGTCTGCGCCGGCCTTGCGGGCGTGAGTCGTAAGCTCCATGGCCTCGCGCGTGCAGTTGCTGCCCGTGCCCGCGATGACCGGCACCCGGCCGCGGGCCTTGCGGACCGTGAACTCAATGACCTTCTCGTGCTCGGGAAAGTCCAGCGTCGGCGACTCGCCGGTCGTGCCGCACGGAGTCAGGCCTTGCGTGCCGTTTTCTATCTGGAACTCGATAAGGTCCTCAAGGGCCTTGTAGTCCACCCTGCCCCTGTTGAAAGGAGTTACCATCGCGGTTATCGAGCCTTCGAGTTTGATCCTGTCCGGCATTATTGGCCTCATTGTGCTCTGTTGGAAAGGCACACCGATCTGCCTGTGTCGCGTAACAGGCCCCCGCTTCAGCGGGGGTTCGGCGATGCCGTAATTTATATTGTTTTGTGATTTGTCATTATGTCCGATCAGTATTTCAAATTATCTTTCATTGGCCAGCGGAAAAACATAACAGCCGACAAACCGACACACCACAAAAAGCAGACATTCTGCCTTCGTTCACCCCCGCTAAAGCGGGGGCCTGTTACACAACCTGACCCAATGAATCTGCCTGAATAACGGTTTTCAACAGGGCAACCTCGTTGTTATTGTTCCTGTTGTGCGGCCCTGAGGATGAGTTGTTTCATTTCCGCCACCGCGCTTCGCAGGCCGACGAACACAGCCCGCGAGACGATGGAATGGCCGATGTTGAATTCGGTGAACCCCTTCATCGCGGCGACGGGGATGATGTTGTTGTACGTCAGGCCGTGTCCGCCGTGGACGATGAGGCCGGCGTCCAGCCCGATCTTGAGGGCTTTGGCTATCAGTTCAAGTTCGCGGCCGGCCTGCGGCCCGGCGGCGTTGGCATAGCTGCCCGTGTGAATTTCCATGGCCTGGCAGCCGGCCTTGGCGCTTGCGGCCACTTGGCGCGGATCGGGATCGATGAACGCACTGACGGCCACGCCGGCCTTCTTCAGCGATTCGGTCGTCGCCCTCACGCGGTCGAACTGGCCCGCCACGTCCAGCCCGCCCTCGGTGGTTATTTCCTGTCGGTTCTCGGGAACCAGCGTCGCCTGGTCGGGCTTTAGTTCCAAAGCTATCGCCACGATCTCCTCGTCCAGCGACATCTCCATATTCAGTTTGCAGCGGACGGTCTGGCGGAGCAGCCGCGCGTCGCGGTCGCTGATGTGCCGGCGGTCCTTGCGCAGGTGGAACGTGATGCAGTCGGCCCCGCCCAGCTCGGCCTCGACGGCCGCCCACACGGGGTCCGGCTCCACCGTCCGCCTCGCCTGGCGGATCGTCGCAACGTGATCTATGTTTACGCCCAATCCTGACAAGGATTATTCTCCCGATCTTTCATGCCCGACTGCCATGATTATGGTTGAAAATTAATGATGCCATCATCAAATATCAAGCAAGTTCCGGCGAATTAAGGCCGGCAAAGGGCCTGCAAAGGCTTTACGCCGGCTGGTCTTGCGCCCTTCGGCGTCTTTTTCGGACGATTGTGATTACCGCCGTTGCTACGGCGATGATGCCGCCTGCGATAACACAGCCGAAACCATATATCTGTGAAATCAAGGCAGGCCATTTATCAAATCCGCAGATCAGATATCTTGCGACGATCCGCTGCTGTACACCCCGCAGTGCCGGCGCACCTTGTGTGATTGTGATTGTTATCCGGTAGTTTCCCCGCTTGAAAGGCCTGAACAGGGCCAGTACGAATTTCTCTTTCTGCGGACCATACTGGCTTAAATCCTCGCCAACGACCTCCTGTTTGAAACTTTCTCCGCCTTTTTCATCGGTTATCCGCAGTGTGCATCGCAGATTCTCCGGGAGTTTGGCGCTGTCGGGTCTGGCGGCGGCTTCCGGTGAGACGATCAGGCTGATTTCCTCGCTGTGCGAGATGTCGCACGTTTGGACGAACTTCCCCGAAAACTCACCTGGCTGCGACAAGTCTACCTGGATGTCTGCAGGTCTATCCTTACGCCACTCGTCAAATTCCCGCAGTTTCGGGCGTGCTTCCAGGGAAAAATAAATCCCTGCTGCCAGACACAGGCCCGCGATTGAATATGCGATCGTCCTTCCTATCGGAAATTTCATTTGTCCTCTCCGGTTGTCGGGGCCTTTATTATCCGTTGATATATCTGGCCGTCATATTTATATCTGCAAACTTCTTTCTGGCCTGCCCAATAAATCAGGTCGATACCGCGGAGACCGTTGGTTTTGTCAGGCAATACTATTACTGCATCATGGCGGCCTTCGAGCATGAGGGCATAAGTACTGTTTAGCCCACCTCTGAAAATCCAGCACGCAATCGAATGGGCTCCATGGAAAGCGGGCAAATAGAATGCGGGGTAAACAAGATAATCGGTTATACCATCATCGTCCAGGTTGATCGGGACAACGGCAAGCAATTCACTTTCTTCTGTCCAAAGATGCTGTCTCTTGTCGTCGTCCAGTTCTTTTTTATTTAGCGATACGACCTTGGCTACTATCGCAGGCGGGGCCACCTGCTTCTCTTTCATCTGCTCCAATTCCACAAGGTTATACGTCGTTGGGGTATGCGGCGGCGGAGACGTATTCCGACTTGTTGAAGCAGGCATGTTATTTGGCTGGTTTGTTTGAATGTCCACGCGAAGGATTTTCTCGCTGTAGTAGTAGACTCTTGCATGAACGCCTTCTCTCAGAGCACCTCCGGAGGCGATTGTTTCTTTGTATACTGGAACTCGCCCGAAGGCATTCACCGTAAGGCGCACTCCTCCGATCTCAATTATATCCGGATCACTGTGTCCGCTTGCCGGCTGTTCATGCAAAACATGGACTTCGCCTTCGATGATACCGGCGCGGCCGCTCCGGTATGCATCAACATACTGATAAGCCTCCCAAAGATTTACCGAAAAACCAACCACAGAACACCCGAAAAACAGGATACTCCACAAAAGCAGAAATGAAGGTTTGCCCGCCTCTTTGCGGGACCACCATCGAGGCAATTTCAGGCTTCGTATCCATGCGACGCTACCAATTAAGGCAGCCAAACCGATGCCTATCAACAACATTGCCCATAGAAGACGCATCAGAAATCCTTCATAAATAACAAATACTGTTCTATAGCCGCTATCCTGCGATAGCCCATAATTGTTGACAGCGACTACGGCAATAACAATGCTGATCAAGGCTGTCGTGTAGAACAGTACGATGTATTTAATGGCCTTCATTCGCCCTTGCCGATCGGAAGTTTCACTTTTTTTCTTCCTGTTTAGCGGCCTGCGCGGCGGCCTGGGCTTCATTGAAGAGTCCCACTTCCAGAACCTGCCCCTGTCCCTTCTTGCCCTTGAAATACGGGATGAAATATTTGAGCGTACCGAAACCCAGCAGGATCAGCAATATGATCAAGCCCAACGACTTAACTGCCTCTTTGGGGGCTTGGGCATATTTCGCGGAAAATTCGCCATTCCAAAGGAACGGGCTCTCAACAAACAATATCAGGATCACCATCAATACTACCGAAAATTCAACAAACCCGAGCGCCAGCCAGACTGTGGACTTCGACCAGGGCGGCAACCAATAGCATCCGCACTTGCGGCACCTGCGTTTGCCGACGATCATTGCGCCGGAATCGTCCCGAAAAATATCTGTTCCACTGCATTGCGGGCAGATTCGGGGATTCTCCCGCAATATTTTCGTCAACTCGTCCAGTTTGTCCTGATTCTCCGCCATTTGAAAGCCTTCCCGAAAAACCGCTTAATTGTACATGCGAATGATAGACATTTGGGGACTATTTATCAATCTCCCTCGGCGGCGCCACCAAATAGGCCTATTCAGGATGAACAGGCAGATATCATTCATGCGGCGTACTGGCGGATCGGGCGTTGGGTCTGTAACATGTCGTGCATGTCCCAGGCTTCGGACAAGACGACGGCGATGT
This sequence comes from Planctomycetota bacterium, assembly GCA_016235825.1. Lineage (GTDB taxonomy): Bacteria > Planctomycetota > Phycisphaerae > SM23-33 > SM23-33 > JACRIL01. The sequence continues at coordinate 1,678 of JACRIL010000210.1, read as the reverse complement.
GGGTTCTTCGGCGGCTTCGGTCGGCGGGATTTGAGGCCCTGTTTGCTGGCGGGTGCGTCCGCGACATGCTGATGGCCCGGCCGTGCAGCGACTACGACATTGCCACCAGCGCAACGCCTCAGGATGTGCGAAAACTTTTCCCGCACGTGCTGCTGGTAGGGGCGCAGTTCGGCGTGGCGATGGTCATCCGCAACCGTCGCAAGGTCGAGGTGGCCACGTTCCGCAGCGACCTTTCCTACAGCGACGGCCGGCGGCCCGACGGCGTGAAGTTTTCCACCGCCCGCGAAGACGCGCTGCGGCGCGACTTCACCATCAACGGAATGTTTTACGATCCCGTCGCCCGGCAGGTGATCGACTACGTCGGCGGGCGGGACGATCTGCGGGCCGGCGTGATACGGACCATAGGCCGGCCCCAGGAACGGTTCTCCGAGGACTACCTGCGGCTGATACGGGCCGTGCGGTTCGCCGTCCGGCTGGACTTTAAAATGGAAGAGCAAACCGCCGCCGCGATCCGGAAATTTGCGCCGAAGATTTCCGCGGTCAGCGGCGAGCGGATTTTTGAGGAACTTTCAAAAATGCTCGCCCTGCCTTCGGCGGCGGATGCAATGGCGATGTTGCGGGAGACCGGCCTGGCCGAGCACGTCCTGCCGGAACTTTTCAGCATGGCGCCGGTCGCTTCCGGTGCCGGTGAAACTGCCGGCGCCTGGGCCGCAGCGGCCGGCAGGCTTGCGCTGACGGCGAGGCGCAGGGACGCCATCCTGAATTTTGCCGCGATGCTGTGCGGCCTCGACGCCCGCACGATCGGCCGGATCGTCCGGCGGTGGGGCGCATCCAACGATATCAAGGACGCACTGATCTGGATCGCTGAAAACCGCGGCCGGTGGCAAACCGCCGCCGATGAACCGCTGTGCGAGTTCAAACGCCTGCTGGCCGATGAAAATTTCGGCCGGCTGCGGGCGATCTGGGCCGCCGAAGAAAAAACGCGGACCGGCAGGGGCGCAAAGGCGCGGCTCATCGCCCGCCGCATCGCGGCCATCCCCCAAGACGAAATCGCCCCCCCGCCTCTTATAACAGGCGCCGATCTGATCGAAATGGGCCTGACCGAAGGCCCGCGCCTGGGGAAAATCCTACGCCGCCTTTATGACGCCCAGTTGAACGGGGAAATCTCCACCCGCCGTCAGGCGACCGAAAGGGCAAAAAGTTTAATCGAGGCGAAATGACCAGGCGCAGAAATAAAAGACATTAACCGGAGCAATACATGAAGAAATTCAAAGTTGCGGCGGTACAGATGAACGCTCTGGCGGACGATCTGGATCACAATCTCGACGTGCATGTCAGACTCATTCAGAAGGCGGCGGGCGAGAACTGCCATCTTGTCATGTTTCCGGAAACGTCCGTTACCGCGCATTATGGCGACAAGAAAGTGGTACAGTTTGCGGAGGAGGCCGGCAAGGGCCGGATATTTGCGACCATCGCGGCGCAGGCATCCCGGTGCAATATCCTGGTTTCGTACGGGTTCTGCGAGTCGGCACACGGGACTTAGGCACTCTAACAAAACCTAGTTTTTGAGCAATGGTTTGGCCGATAAATATTCTGTGTCAGGGAGGACACAACTATGGCCAAACCGCTGCTTACGGACGAATTATGGCGACGCATCCAACCACTTTTGCCGCCGGAG
>JACRIL010000209.1 GCA_016235825.1 Planctomycetota bacterium | reverse complement strand
GTCCGTGGCACGTGCAGGCATAGCTTGGACCTCCTTTCAGTTATGCATTCACATACATAACCGTCGGAGGTCCTTGTATTTATAGATGAGGAATTATCGGACAGCCTCAACAAGTTGCACGCCCTACTTTAATAACACAACGGCATCCCCGCATTGACATGCGGGGCTTTAAAAATAACCCAACGATCAATAACATCCTATCTTTTCGAGAGCTTCATATACGCCTCGTTGTAATACAGGGCGCTGTCAACCGGGGTGTTGGCCGGGATGTGATTTCCCACGGCCATTATGAAGCCCGGATACTTCTTGCCGATGTCCATGCAGCGTTTGACCTCGGCGTAAATGTCGTCTTTTGTGCCCGACAGCAGAATCCGCGTGTCGGCGTTGCCGACGAATCCGTGCGTCCTGCCGTATTTTTCGGCGAACATGGCCATGTCGGTCGTCGGCTCCATCACGAGGCAGTCGGCGCCGGCGGCCACTATGTCGTCAAAGAAAATATGATACGTGCCGTCGGACGTGAAAATAACCTTCCTGCCGGCCTCCTTCAGCGGGGTCCAGAACTTTTTGTACCAGGGGAAGATGTATTTGCGATACCAGTCGGGCGCGAAGACCGGGCCGTGCGTCCAGCAGATGTCGTCGTGACTCATGATGACCGGCGCCTTTGATTTTGCCCAGGCATTCCAGTGCCGTTCAATCCAGTCGCCGTAGCTGTCGATGACTTTTGCGAATTCGGCCGGATCGGCGGCGCCGGCCTCCAGAAGCAGGTCCCAGCCGAATATTTCGATCAGGCCGGAAAACAGCGTGTGATATATCCCGCCGGTCGGCAGCGAAATGTCGCCCCAGTACGCATGGGCCTTCGTGTACCAGTCATCGCACCACCGGACGATTGCATCCATCGGCTCGTGCGGAAAGACCTCGTCGGGCCGGAACCGCAGAACTTCGTCCACGCTCTTGAACGGACAACTGCCGACCTTGCGCTTGTCCGCACCATCGTCGGCGTATTCGGCATGGCCCATATCGGTCTTGACCGTGATCTTGTGCCCACCGGGTGTGCTCCACAGAAACGCATAATCCCAAATCCTGATGAACTCCTTGCGGGCCGATTCACGGTTTGCCTCGATATCCGTATCGATGCCGGTTACCTCCCTTATCAGCGGCCAGTGATAGCCGTGGGCCGAATACTCCGTCCGCGGCACACGATCCGTGAACCGAAGGTTGAGAGCCGCCATGCCCGACTGATACGACATCGAAAAGTTCCTCAGACTATTCTCAGGTTGTCCACCATAGTGCAGCGGCGGAAGCGGGTGTACGTGTTTGGCGTGGCGATTCCCTCGCCGGTGGAACAGGCGATGGAGAAATTGCCGTACCCCTCGCCGCCGCCGCCGTTGCCGGCGGTCGACGGGCCGTTCTTGATGTACAGCGTCGTGTTCATCTCCTTGCCCATGTACGTCATATGATCGACCAGCTTGGAGTGAATGACGGCGGTGTGGCGGAATCCGTGCTCGGCCTGCTTTGCGAACTCGACCGCCTGCTCGAAGTCGCGGCAGCGGACGAACGGAAGGACGGGCATCATCTGCTCTGCCTGCACGAACGGGTGCATGTTGGACGACACCTCGCCGAACAGCAGCCGGCAGGAGGCCGGGATCGTCAGGCCGATGGCAGCGCCGATCGTCTGCGGCTCGGCGCCGATGAATTTCTTGTTGGCCGTCGGGTGGTGCGACGGATCTTTCGGCAGGTTGATGCAGATGCGGGTCAGTTCTTCCATCTGCTGCGTGGTCAGCCGGTACGCCCCGGCCTTGGCCATCGCGTCCATCATCCGGTCGAAGACCGAATCGACGACGAACGCCTCCTTCTCGGACAGGCAAAGCAGGTTGTTGTCGTAGCTGGAACCCTCGACGATGCACCTTGCGGCGTTGTCCATGTCGGCCGAGTCGTCCACCACCACGGGCGGATTGCCAGGGCCGGCGCAGATGGCCCGCTTGCCGCTCTTGAGCGCGGCGGCTACCACGGCCGGGCCGCCGGTTACCACGATAAGATCGACATCAGGGTGCTTGAAAATCTGGTCGGCCGATTCGATCGTCGGCTCGGTTATCACGCAGATCAGGTTGTCGATGCCGAGCTTCTCGTAGATGGCCTGGTTGAACAGCTTGGCCCCGTGCGCGGCGATCTTCTTGCCGCCCGGATGCGGATTGCACACCACCGCGTTGCCCGCCGCGATCATGTTCACCGCGTTGACCGCAAGCGTCGGCAGCGAGTGGGTAACCGGAGTGATGATGCCGATGACGCCCCACGGCCCGCGCTCTTCCAGCGTAATGCCGTGGTCGCCGCTGAAGCACTCGGTCCGCAAGGCCTTGGTGCCATTTGCGCAGTTGGCTGCTATGGAAAGCTTCTCGACCTTGTGCGCCGCATGGCCGATCTTCGTCTCTTCCATCTCCATCCTGCCGAGCATATCGGCCTGGTTGATGCATATCTGGCGGATCAGGTCGCAGGCGATCTCGCGCTGGGCGAGCGAGCGGTGCACGATTGCCCGCTGTGCGACCCTGGCCGCCTCGACCGCCTCGGCGACGCTGCCGAACTGGCCGAACCGCTGGCACGTCTGCGCCGCCATGCCCGCAGACGACTGCGAGGTCTGGCCTGCGGAGACTATCGGCGAGGCGTTCTTGCCGACCGTCGGGGGGACGCGGCCGCCCCAGCCGCTCTGAACGTGCTGAAGAACCTTCTGGACCATATCTCGCACAAGCTGCTCGTTAACCTGGGGCATGGCTGACTCCCATAAAATGTTTCGATCTCAACTTTTCCGGCTTCACCCCTCCCTCGCCAGGGCTGCGCCGGGACAAGCAAATTTGAAATCTCAAATCTGATATTTCAAATTTCATATCTCAAATACCGTTCTTTACTTTTTGTCGAGGCCGGCGGTCCGGCCGTTCGTCGATTCATTTTCCCGACTTGCCGTAAATGGTCGCTTCGCTCAGGCTCACCGAATCGATAATGCCGATAATCACGCAATCCACCGGCGAATCGGAGGTCGCATCGGTCATCCTGGCGCTGGAACCCTGCGTGATGAGCACCAGTTCATCGACGCCGGCGTCCAGGAAATCAACGGCGATCACGCTGCGGCCGGTCGGCTCAAGCGCGCGGGTCTTCTCGTTCACGCGCAGAGGGTCCACGACCAGCAGCTTCTTGCCGGTCATCTTGGGGACCTTCTGCGTGGTAACCACGTTGCCTCGAACACGGGCGATGAACACGGGTCAATCCTTTCCGGTAAATGCCGCCCCGGCGCGGAACCGCCGCCGGCCAGGCCGGCTTTCAGTCGGTGAAATCCGACCGCGCTCAGGCGTTCGGCATTATCTTGGCGACTTCCTTGTGCGGCCTGGGGATCACGTGGACGGACACAACCTGCCCGATCCTGGCTGCCGCCGCGGCCCCGGCGTCGACAGAGGCCTTGCACGCCGCCACGTCGCCGCTGACCAGCACCGCGACGTATCCGCTGCCGACCTTCCTCATGCCGACGTACTCAACCTTCGCGGCCTTGAGCATCGTGTCGGTCGCCTCAATCACCGCGACCAGTCCCTTTGTCTCGATCATTCCCAATGCTTCTTCGCTCATTGTCGTTCTCCAATTCCGGCCTTAGCCGGTTTTGCCTTGTTCTTAGAGCCTGTCTTTTTCGTTAAAAGCTCCGCCGCCTGGCGGGCCACGATTAGTTCCTCGTTTGTGGGCATCACCCAGAGCGCCGCGGTCGAGCCGTCGGCGTCAAAACGGGCCTCTCCTTTGGCCGACTCGTTTTTTGCCGCGTCCAGTTTGATGCCCGCGAATTCCATCTCGCAGCAGACCGCTTCGCGCAGCCAGGGATTGTGCTGGCCGATCCCGCCGGTGAACACGATCGCGTCAGCCCCGCCCAGTTCCAGCAGGTATGCCCCGATATAATCCCTGATGGCCGTGATGAACAGGTCCATCGCCAGCCGGGCCTGTTTGCTGCCGGCGTCTGCGGCCTGCTTGATATCCCGCATGTCGCCGCTGGTGCCGCTGAGGGCGGCAAGCCCGCTGCCGCTACCGAGGGCCTTCAGCACCGCGTCGGTGTCCATGCCGGCCTGCGCCTTCAGCAGGGGCAGGGCGAATATGTCGAAATCGCCGGCCCGGTTGGCCTGCGGCAGGCCCGTCTGGGGCGACAGGCCCATGCTTACGGCCATGCTGGCGCCGTCGCGGATAGCGCAGATGCTCGACGAGCCGCCCAGGTGGATCGAAATGATCCGTCGGGCCTTTTGCCGCCCCATCAGTTCGACGGTCCGCGTGGCAATGTAGCAGTGGCTGGCCCCGTGGAATCCGTATTTTCGCACGCCGTATTTTTCCGCCCATTCCGGCGGGACGGCGTAGTAGCGCCTGCGATCGGGCAGCGAACGGTGGAACCCAGGCTCGAACGCCGCCACCAGGCTCGTGCCGGACAGCACTTTGCGGAACATCTTCATCGCCGCGATATACGGCGGATTGTGCATCGGCGCGGCGGGGATGAAATATTCCATTGTGGCCAGCACTTCGTCGGTAACCAGCGCGACGGCCGGCAGGTCGCCGCCCATCACGGCCTTGAAGGCCACCGCACCGAGGTCTTTGGACGACTTTAGCGCCCCGCCGGCGACAAGTTGGTCCAGAACGAACGTGATCGCCGAGCCGTGGTCGGGGAATTCCCGCGACCGGCTCGTTTCGGCGGATGCTCCGACGGACATCTTGAGGACGCCGCCCTTTCCGCCGATGCGGTCCGCTCCGCCCTGGGCGAGTTCCTGCTCGCTCCGGCCTGATATCTCAAACAGGCGGAACTTGAAACTCGTGGACCCTATGTTGCTGACCAGTATCTTCATGATGCCTTGCGCCTCGCGTGCCAGGCCGATCCGCCATTATGCGGACCAGCCGACTTGTCCGATCGCCGATTCACCTTGGCCCGTCCGGGCTTCAGATGAACACGCCGGCCAGACCCTCGTGCGGGGCCGGGATGACGTGCTTGTTGACCAACTCGCCGACCTTCGCCGCCGCGGCGGCGCCTGCCTCGACGGCCGCCTTTACTGAACCCACGTCGCCCTTGACCAGCGTGGTTACGTATCCGCCGCCGATCTCGATCCGCTTGATGATCTCGACGTTCGCCGCCTTGACCATCGCGTCGGATGCCTCAACCAGGCCGACGTATCCCTTGGTTTCAACCATTCCCAGTGCTTCCATTGTCATGCTCCTGTCGTTTTATGCCCGGCCGCACGGGCGGCCTGGCCGGTTATCTTTTCCTTGCCTCGCAACTGACGGACGATTTCGCGACTTCGCCGCCGGAGTTACTTGGCCTTCCTGTCGGACCTCTGCGGCAGTGCGTGGGCAAGGTCGTCGTGCGGGCGCGGAATGACGTGCACCGCGATCACCTCGCCGATCTTGGCGGCGGCGGCCGAGCCGGCGTCGGTCGAGGCCTTCACCGCGGCCACCTCGCCCCGGCAGAAGGCCGTTACCATGCCCGAGCCTACCTTGTCCCAGCCGACCAACTCGACGTTGGCGGCCTTGCACATCGCGTCGGACGCCTCGATCAGGGCGACCAGTCCGCGAGTCTCAACCATTCCCAGTGCTTGAAGAGCCATTGTGTTTCTCCTTCAGAGTTTGGCTTTCTTTCTATTTACGGAAGCAATTCCACGCTGGTGGCGTTCACCAGATTGCATGCGTTTCCTTCGTCGGTGTCCAGGTGGACCTCCAGCAGAAAGGTCGGATGGACCCGGCAGAAGATGTGCTCGAAGACGGCGGGGCAGTCGCTGTTGACCTTCAGCCGGATGTACTGCCCGTCGGTAAACCCGTAGACCTGTGCGTCGGCTGTCGACATGTGCACGTGCCGCTCGGCCCGGATCACGCCCTGCCTGAGTTCCACCACGCCTTTTGGCCCGACGATCAGGCAGCCGGGTGTGCCCTCGATCTGGCCAGAAGGCCGGACCGGAGGGGTTATCCCCAGCGCGAATGAGTCGGTGGCGCTGAGTTCGAGCTGCGTGAATTTCCGCAGCGGACCCAGGATGCGGACGCTCTCGATGGCCTTGCGGTTGGGACCCATGACGGTAACAAGCTGTTCGGAGGCGAACTCGCCCGGCTGGTACAGCCAGCGATACACCGTCAGCTCCGCTCCCGGCCCGAAAAGGATTTCCAGATGCTCTTTGCTCATATGCAGGTGCCTGGCCGAGATGTTCACGACCAGGTTGGGCGTGTAGGCCGACTCCGTGGCGCCGCCGGGGGCCTCCAGCGGGACGGTGATCTGCTGCCAGATAATCTGCCTGACTATCCGCTCAAGCTGCTCGCGCGGCATCGGTATGTTCAGTGAACTCATGTTTGTTTTCCTGAATTCAACCAGCCCATTGAAATTGTGTCGCGGCCATCTTGGCCGCGTGTGTCGCAGGCGTCTCGCCTGCGGGAATTCGCAGAAAAAGCGAACAACATTCGAGGGCAAGATGCCCTCGCCACACGCGGGCGAGACGCCCACGCCACATTGTTAGTCTAGCCGGCATAGACCACCTTGCGGTTCATCGCCTCCAGCCATCGCCTTGCCTCAGGCCCGGCCGCGGCGTCGGTAACGATAGTATTAATGCTCGATGGGCTGCACAACTTGACCACCGACCGCATGCCCAGCTTCGTGTGATCGGCGATCAGAATCACCTCGTCGGCCACCTGCATCATCTTCTGCTCGACGTCGACAATCATCTGATTGGCGTTGTACGCCCCGTCTTCGGTCAGACCGGCGCAACTTAAAATAAGCTGGCCGGCGCGAAGATTTTCGATCTGTGCGGCCGCCGTAGCACCCAGCGCCACGCCTATCCGTGGATACAGGTATCCGCCGATAAGCGTAACTTCGGTGGCGAACTCCGTTAGCAGGAGGCCGGCGGCCTGAACGGAATTGGTTATCACGTTGATGTGCCTGCCCGCTATCGCACGAGCCACCTGGTAGCACGTCGTCCCCCCGCCCAGGATAATGGTCTGGCCTTCGGGTATCATCGCAGCGACGGCCTTGGCAATAGCCTGCTTTTCCGCCGCCGCCGCCGTCTCCCGTTCGGCATAAACAACGCTCAGGCCGGGCGTGGATTTTACGTAAATCGCCCCGCCGTGTGTGCGGCGGACTATGCCCTGTTCCTCCAGTATCTCCAGATCGCGCCTGACGGTGCTCTCGGAAACTTCTAAATTTTGAGCAAGTTCGGCCATTGCCATAAACCCTTTTATGGCAATAAGTTCAGTTTCCCTTGCCCTGCGATCCTCAATGTTAAGCTCTGTCGTCATGACGATTATCTGCCATAAAATGACGCACTTCATTCATTCTTATAACTGATATCGGTCAACTTGCAAGAAAAAAACTATCAATTTTTTCAATAAATCTGACAAATTGTTTACTCTACGGCCATAAGGATTTCTGCCGCAGGAATAGAGTTGTTTGTTGCAGCCCCCAAATATGTCGTCTACGCAATTGACATCCCGGGCAATGACAATACAATTGCGCTCCCATTAAACCCGCGATCTGGAAATATCGCAGATTTTGAACGTTTATCCATTGCTCAATTCTACTGAAAGGCATGGCATGGCTAGGATAGCATTCATCGGCGCCGGCAGCTTCGGATTCACACGCGAACTGGTAAAAGACATCCTGACGTTTCCGCTGCTGAAGGATTCGACCCTTGTGTTGATGGACATCGACAAAGAGCGGCTGGAATACATCCGTCAGGCCTGCCAGTTGATGGTCGACAAGGGCAATTACCCCGCCAGGATTGTAACGACGATGGATCGCGCCGAGGCGCTCAAAGGGGCCGATGCCGTGCTCTGCACCATACTGGCCGGCGGGGTGAATGTCTGGAAGCACGACATCCTGATACCCAAGAAATACGGCATCGACACCAACATCGGCGACACCCGCAGCATCAGCGGCATGTTCCGTGCGCTGCGGACAATACCGGTCATGGTCGGCATCTGCCGCGACATAGAGCGCCACTGCCCCAACGCCATTTTCCTCAACTACACCAATCCGATGGCGATGCTCTGCCGGGCTATGCAGAAGGCCACTCACGTCAAGGTTACCGGCCTGTGCCACAGCGTCCAGGGCACCGCCGGCATGCTGGCGGACTGGATTGGGGCCAAGAGGGATGAAATTACCTACGTCTGCGCCGGCATCAATCACCAGGCATGGTACATCGAGTTCAAGCGGAACCATAAGGACGCCTATCCGGCCATCCGCAGGGCCGTCGGGAAAAAGGCCATCTACAACAAGGAGATCGTCCGCAACGAGATGTTCCTGGCGCTCGGATACTATGTAACGGAATCCAGCGGGCACAGCAGCGAATACAACTGGTGGTTCCGCAAACGCCAGGATCTGATCCGCAAATACTGCACGAAGGGCACCGGCTGGAACCCGGGCAAATTCGGCTACATAGTGGACGCTTATCTGAGGCGGGAAAAGACCTGGAGGCGCGACATCAGGCACTGGCTGAAAAAAGCCCAAGAGAAAATCAATCTCGATCGCGGGCACGAATATGCGGCCAACATCATCAACGCCTACATGGGCGGCGAACCATATATGTTCAACGGCAACGTGCCCAACAAAAATATCATAACCAATCTGCCGGCCGACGCATGCGTGGAAGTGCCGGTTGTGGCCAATCGCAGGGGGTTCAACTCCATCCACGTCGGCGCCCTGCCCGTCCAGCTTGCGGCCATGAATCACGTCAGCATCAGCGTCGAGGAGATGACCGTCCAGGCCGCGCTGACGGGCGATCCGACGCTGGTTTACCAGGCCGCCATCTTCGACCCGCTCTGCGCCGCCGTGCTTGGCCTGCGGGAAATAAAGAAGTTGGTCCAGGAAATGCTGATAAAGAACAGGGCTTACCTGCCGCAATTCAAAAATATGAAGATCAGTTGATCCTGGCCGATTCTGGCCGTTTCAGATGATCTGGGCCTCAGCGCGGCAGGATGCTGAATTGCGGCGGGAACTTGTCCATGAACAGGTAATAACCCCCTCCGAAGCCCATGAAAAGCAGTCCCGCCAGCAGATCGCCGGCGATCACGCCGATCATTAGCGCCTGCGCCCGCTGAAGGTTCTGCGATCCGCCCAGCCTCGTGACGAGGGTCTTGAGAATCCATCCGATCAGAAACGAGAACGCCACGAGCGATATTCCCCAGTTACCCCACATGAGGAAAATGACCGGATGAATCGGCCACCATGCGAACCGCAATCTGAGGATGCTTACGGCAAGGGCCAGGACAAAACCTATCAGCACGGCTGAGCCGAACCTGTTTATGACCTCGGCATGAGTTACGCGCTGCCATGCCGAATACCCGAGCGATTCCTGCAATTTGCCGTCCATTTGCAGCTTTGAGATCGCCTTGCTGGCGATGTCGAAAGCCGTTTTGGGCATGGCCTCTGTGGACCAGCCGTCGTACTTGGGCTTGCCGAAGTTGTAATTGGCCCACAGGACGGCCGGTATGGCCACCGCCAGGGCCAGCACGATCGCCCCGGCCATCGGCCAGGCCGCCTTGCCCGCCGGAATCCGCCGGTTGTCGCAGAGTTTCAAACCGTTGAGAATGAAAGGCAGGATCAATTCGCGGGTGTCGAGGGCGAGGGTTACGCTGATGATGCCGATGACCAGCAGCGCCGACGGCCCCAGGGCCTGGCAGCCGAAAACGCTTATCATGATGAACAGCGAATTCCATGTCGTCTGGGCGAAAAACATGCCCGACTCGACGTTGATCCTGGCGACGATGATGAATTTGAATCCGATCAAAAGCATCAACGCGACCGCCAGCGGCCAGTCCAGCCCCATGCGGCCGAGCACCAGGACCAGGCCGGCCATGCAGATCAGAAGTATCCGCAGCGCCCAGACGGACGTTTTTTCCACATCCCGCGCATGCCTGCCGGTGAAGGCGCCCTTGAATACCTGCGTGTAATAACGTCTGCCGGTGTACAGCATCAGCAGAAGTATGGCGATGGCGCTGCCGAACTGCTGCCAGCAGATGAACATGTTGTCGCCCAGCACCTGGTCGCCGAAGGCGCCGATGTTCATGTGCCAAAGGGTGTAGATCACTATTGAATAGATGATGCCCGACAGCCCAAGGCTCAGGCTGACGTCAGAAGCCAGAAAAAACGTGATCGCCACGACGGCCGGGAAAAGAAACGGCCAGAAAAATATGACGTGCGCGTGAGGCACGGTGCCCATATCCGGCCATTTCTGGCGCAGCGCCCCGAAATCGAATCTCAGCGGCACCTGAATAAACTCGTTAGGATACCATGCATTGATGCCGTTAATCAGGTTGATCCCGAAGATGATCCCGAAACCGGTCCAGAAAAGCCCGTTGCGGTAAATCGGCCCGAATCGCCTGCCCTCATCCTGGTCCATCAATATATTTGCGATGCGGGCGATCGGATATCGCAGGTGCTCGTTGGAACTCCACTGGCGGTGGACTATCAGCGCCAGACATACGGAGCACATGAAAACCAGCAGCGACAGCGGCACCCAGTTGGAAAGTGCCGGCCCCCATTTCGCCCAGGGCACGTCATTCCGAAATCTGTCCGCAACTTTCAGAAACCATTCATACAGCGATCTGTACCATGGCAAAGGCGGACCGGGTTTTTCAACAGGTTCAGCCTCGCGGACTTTGCCGGTGAGAAAATCCTCCACTATTTCTTTGTCGTATTTGCCGTCGCCCGGAATGACGCCCGGCGGCAGATATTTCATCACCTCGGCTTTTTTCCACGATATGTCGTTCTGGTAGAACTTGACCGGCATGACCAGATCGGTGGTGAAGAAGCGCATCATTCCGCCGGTTGCCAGGCCGCAGCCGGCCAGCATGACCGCCATCATTATGGCCAGTTCTCCGCTGGAGAACATCCAGCCGCGGCGCACCAGGCCCAACAGGGGATTGAGCAGCATGGTCGCCGCGACCAGCCCGCCGAAGACGCTCAGCGGAAAATTGTGCCCGACCATGAGGCTCGACCGCATGTACATATCATTTATGTAAGCCGTCCCGCCGATAAAGGCCGCCCCCAGAAGCCCGATCAGGATGGCTCTGAATGTCATTCGCTCTTCCGCACTGTTCCGGGCGCCGATTTTCAGGGTCTCATGCAGGATTCTTACCAACCCTTGCGGCCTCGGCGTGTCATAGCTATTGCCGGCGGCAGATGGATTGTTCAGCCGGCGAACGCCATTATCAATATCATAATTTACGGCACTTGCAAGGAGTTCAAACATGTCCATCGGCACTGTAAATCACGCAAAGGCGTTTATCCTGTCTGCGGCGACGATGATCGCCCTGTGCTCCGCGGGGCTTGGCGAAGAACCTGCCCTGCCTGCCGGCGCGACGGCGGATGCTTACGCGGCCATTCAGAAATTCAACAAGGAATACGAGAAGTGCCTTACGCTGACCGTCAAAACCGATCTTGACGCAAAAATGGAAGAATTGAAGGGCCTGCTGGACAAAGTGAAGGATCATGTCGACAAGACCTCGACCGAACATTCGACGTTGAAGATCGAATGCTCGGACCTCCGTGACGCCCGGACCGCGGCAAGGGAAAAACTTGCGGTTGCAAAGGCGGCGGTGCAGAAGGGGATAGAGTTTTCTGAAAATTCGCCGGAACTGGGCAAAAAACGGGCCAGACCCTATGACGTTGACGAGTTGGCAGAAAAACTCAAGGAATTCGCCGGCGAGCCTATCAAGGCCGCCACGCAGGCCGTGAACCGGATTTACAGCCTGGCCAGCCAGCAGGTGCATCTCCGCAAAGACAAACAGGCCGTCCAGAAAAAATACGATGAGTTGAAGGCGATCCTCGACAAGGCAAAAGAAGATCAGAAACAAGCCGTCCAGAACGTTACCGACAAAAGCATTGATATGCAGAAGGGCATCGAGGACCTGGCCAACAAAGAGAAGCTGAAGAACGACGCGGAGAAAAAGTTCGGCAAGAAATCAAAGGAATATGACGCCGCATGGAAGGCCTGGCTGATCGCAAAGGATAAAGATACGGTCGCCAAAGCCCAGCATCAAAAGGCCCTGGATGACAGAAAAAAGGCGGATGACAAGGTCAAAGACGCCTCGGAAGACTTTAAAGTGATTGAAGATAACCTCAAGGAATTGAATAAGAGTCCCTAACAGAATGCCCGCGGCTCACGCGGCATTCTGTTAGGGACTCTAAATAATACGTCAGTCGTTTGCGGGTTCCTCGCCCGTCAGCAGCATACAGAGGAGTTGAGCCATTGAGAGCAGGTCGAGCATGTTGTGATACAGGACGGCGGGCATAAGTCCGGGCCGGCCGGTGCGGATAAATTCGTGATATGCCGCAGGTATCTCGCGGCTGGGGATGTCGTTTTTCCTGAAGCGGCCGAGCAGAAACTTTTCCAGCGTGCCGAGCCTGAAGTTCGGAACTTGCCCACGCCAGCGTCTGCGCGATTCCCTCAGCAGATCCAGATGCGGCGGACAGGTGAGTGAATCGAATCCGTACCGGCAGGCCCGGCCGGCGATGAACTTCATGTCAAACGCCTTGCCGTTGAACGTTACCAGGATGCGGGCCTGCCTCAGCCTGCGAACCGCGGCTGCAATGACGGCGGTTTCCTCTTCATAATCGCGGGCGAAGTATTGCTCGAAGATCAGCCGGCCGCCGCGAAAAAACATCAAGCCGATCAGAAACAACTCGCAGTCCCTCAGGCCGCAGGTCTCTATGTCCAGGAAAAGAATGTCTCCCGGCTCGCAGGACGCGATTTGACACAGTTCCGCCGACGCCGCCAGTTCGTCGAACCGCTGCCGGGCGCCGCGCATGACCAGGCTGAAATGACGTTCATTCGGAACATCCGCCGGGCTGGCCTTTGCCAGCGGCCGGCGAATGAGCCAGCACAGGCCCGTCTTTCGCCTTGGGAGTTTCAGCCGCACCTGCCTGCCGGGACACATTCCGGCAAAAGATGATGTTGTGGGACTGCCGCTTTTTTTTGCGGTAAAGTCGAACCGGCCTTCATCGCCCGAATCCCGATCGGCCGGCAGCCGGCTGGCGAGCGTCAAACCTCCTTTTGAAAGAAGGGTCGCTATAATGTCGGGCGTCCGGATGTTTTCTCGCGGCGGCATGACTACATCATGCCGATTTTCGGGGAACCAATGCAAGCAAAACATCGGATGTCTGGCGGCGCCCTCAAGCGAAGCTGCGACGCCGCGAAGCTTGGGGATGTTTGCGATCTGGTATGAATTATCTGGTTGCGGCCGGGCGGCTTTGACTCGTTCAACGAGGCGAGCCGCTGGCCAGACCGAATGTTCCGGTCCTGAACGCGTCGAGCCATTCGCCCGGGCAGCTTGTCCGTGCGCCTGGGGCCTCCCCGTGGCCGGTCACGTTCTGCGGCCCGATGCTGTTGTCGGCCATAAGCTTTTTGACGAGTTTTGTGAGCGAGGCTATCTGGGCCTTTGTCGGCTTTGAACGGGTAAAATCGCCCACGAGGCAGATGCCGATTCCGTGCTGATTATATGCGTCGTCGGGCGTGTTGCCGGTGTGGGCGCCCTGTCTCTGCCCAAGCCATCGCTGGCCCACCTCGATTTTTCCGTCCGGCCCGCCCCGGCCGTTGTCGATCACGAAATGATATCCAAGCTCGTCCCACCCTCTGGCCCGGTGCTCGCGGTCGAATGCGGCGGCGTTGCCCGAAGGCGTGGCGCTGTGATGGATGACTATATATTGCCATTGCCGCTTTTGCGGCACAACCGGAGGATTCGGTCTGACGATGGCGGCAAGATTATTCTGCGGCCTCTCGCAACTGCCGATGGCAAGGGTCAGCAGAACGATCGCCGCGGGGCACACCCATGCCGCCGCCAGAGCGGCGTATTTGGACCATCCGTGGTTCACCTTATCGCTATCGGCAATAAGCATCGGCCGGCGATAGGCGGGAGACGACATCTTGCAGACCACAAATCGGCGGGTGCCGCAGTTTGCCTGAAAACTGTGCATTCTTTGATGACAAATATGGCTTGCAAGCTGTGGCGGCAATAAAAGTGATTTTGCGCGCACAAATAACGCTTGCCATTGTGGACAATGCTCAGGAAAATAAAAAACCTTATTTGCCCGCAGAGCACGACGTTTTTTCACAGACAATGATTTTTTTAACCCCTCTCCCTGGAGGGAGAGGGTGCGTGTGAATGTCCGTAACCACGGCCACGGCCTCGGCCACCGCCTGCGCCCTCGCAATGGAAGATCAATAGCACCTGGTTGCCCGTTGAAAAAGCGGCATTGCTTCATCTGATAAAGAATCCTGCAAAGGTCCCGCGATCCGGCAGTTCGTGCGGACTGTCAAGTCCGGATTCTTGCAAGCGCACACGTGAACATCAATGCCGTACTGTGCCGCCAATTTTTGCAGACGGTCAAATCGTCGGTCTCGCTCCTCAGGCCCAATCATATATCCGCCGCCTACGCCATCGGCCAATCGCCGCCAGGTCCAGTCGCGGGTTAAGTCTGCTTTTCCGACAGCCTGACGCATCTGCAAGGCCAATCGCCGGGCAAACGCCGGGCGAAGAAACAGGTAACTCGCCGCGACGTCCCGTATCTTCCGATGTTCCAATTCAACCAACAGTGAAGCAAGATTTGTCTCAGTGTCGGTCAGGTCGGGAATCAACGGATCGAACCGGACCTTTGTCATCACGCCGCCTCGCGTTAAATTGTCGATTATTTCAAGCCTTCGGGCGGGCGGCGCAGCCCCGCCTTCAAATTTTCTCCACAAGTCCTCATTCAGAGTCGTTATGCCGATCTGGGCGAACACTAGCGAAGGCCGCCTGCAAAACAGGGTCAGAAATCGTTCGTCTGGGCGTCCTTTGGTAAGGAACGCGACTTCAACGCCGGCCTCCAGCAGAATTTCCATGGTCCGAAAGGTTACATCCTGAACTTCAGGCATCGGCTGGAACGCGTCGCTGGATGGGCTGAAATAGACCCGCCTGGGACGGCGCCGCTTACGCGTCAGCTCGGCACATACCAGGTCGGGCGTATTTTCAAAGAGAATGACGCGGCCGGCGCCCGGATAGGCCGAGTAACCCTGCGTATAACAATATGTGCATCCGTGGGCGCATCCTTCGGTAATATTGACGGCGGGCACGCCTTTCAGGCATGGAAGAGACGATGGCGTAAGCACCGGCCCTTTCCGGCTTCGCCGCTCAAGAATTACCATAATCTTTCTCCAGGAACAAAATTAATCGTCGGACGATTTTTCATCTGTTCCAGCACATTTTTCTACATCATATTCTAATGAATAAAATCATGTAACTGCAATAATAAAATCCTCTCTGAGACGGCAGCATAGGAGGTTTACGCCTGAATGCGATAGATCACCTTGGAACGGTTCTTTAAGCCCGCAGGGCGTCTGCCAGTAGCCCCGGAGCGAAGCGAAGTCCACTTTCAAGTGGACGAAGCGGAGCCCGGGGAAAGCGGATGTTTAACATGTTTCCAAATTCTCGCTCGCGCCACTGGCAGAAGTGGCAAAATTCCCGATAACTCCGGCCGAAAATTTAAACGAGACAATTTACCTGTAGTGGAGAAAAAGTAACACCCTCACCTGGCTTGCCGACTCATCATGGCGTAGCAAAGCCAGAAAGCCACGCTGGACAAACCTACGCACGCTGGACTCACCTAAAGCAGATAAATGAATCGACCAGAATCATTGGCTGGGGCGTTCCAGAATTTTGGATCTTCTGCCGTGGCGCGATTGAAAATTGGAAACTTTTTGTGTGACGACTTTTCCCCGGGTTCCACTTCGTCCGCCTGCCGGCGGACTGCGCTTCACCCGGGGCTACTGTCTGCCGGCCCTCCGGGCCTTAACCGCGACGACACGAAATTCGCAAGGTGTGTCGAATTGGGCACCACCGCTGCAACATCAACTGCTCGCGGCTGATCTTGACTTGGAATTTCACGTGTCGCACTATTGTCTTTCATCTCGCTTTGTCTTGTTTTCCACGAGAAGGCGTTATTGATCCTAACTTAGGTTTAATAGTAATGGAAACGGGACGTCCTTCGGCGAAGGCTATCAACCCGTCGATACCTGTGATGAATTTCGACAACACTTCTCGTAAACGATTCCATAAAAAGTAACCATTAACACTACAACGAAACTTCCTCTGGCATGATGCAGCATCGCAGCTTATACAACTTGACGCCAAGTCTGCGTAACCGCCTGAGTTTGGCTTTCACGTGGGACTGCCGTGCGCGCCGATTGCGGTTCTGCGTCTCGGT
>JACRIL010000030.1 GCA_016235825.1 Planctomycetota bacterium | reverse complement strand
TATCATGGCAAGATGTCCCTATCTGAAATTTTCCAAATCGGCCCGGTCAGTTGAGCTTATTGAGTTCCTGGCGGGCGTCTTTTGCGGCCTGGGTGTCGGGGAAATCGGTGATTACCTTACGCAGCAGTTCCTTTGCCTTGGCCGGGTCGGTGGTGATGTAAATTTTGGCCGCGGAGAGCTTGCGTTTTGCGACGGTCTCAGGGTCGTCGGCGGCGGGTGTTGGCGTAACGGCCTTGGGATCGCTGCCGTTGGCGGCGGGTTTTGTGGCCGGCGGCGGCTGGGGCTTGACGTCCGGCTTTGCCGGCTCGGGTTTCACTTCGATAATTTTCGGTTTGTCGGGCGAGGCTGAAACTGCCGGCAGGTCGGTCTCCAGCAGCAGCCAGTGCGTCTTGAAGGCCCCCAGGTCGACTGTTACCGATCCGTCGTCGCCGGCCGCCAGGTCCTGCGGATCGCCTTTTGTCCCGTTGCCCATCAAAGGCGTGATCTTCGCTTTCGCCGGCTTCTTGGCGAACTTGATCGTGATGCCGCCGGTTACAAGCTGGGACTTGCATTGGGTGTTCTGGCGGTCCGCCTGCGAAAGGGCGGTGATGAGCAGGCTTGAGGCCGACGCGATAGGTGCGTTGGTCAGGGAATTGACTGCAAGGACGCTGAAGGCGGTCTTCGGGGCGAACGTAACATCCTTTGTCTTGAGCGTCGAGCCGCCGTAAAATCCTTGCGCGACCTGACTGCGGGGCGTGTCGATGGTCTGAACGCCCTTGCCCCAGTCGCGCATGATCTCGCCGGTGTCGCTGGTTACGGAGGTCTTGCCTTCCAGAAAATTTTTATCGAGCGGTTCGGTCTTGGGATTTTTCAGGCCGGGCAATTCCTTTTCCAGCGCGAAGCCGGTCTTGGTCTGCTCGATGCTCGTCCGCATTGCGACCATCGGCGTAGCTTTCTCGAAGTAGATCTGCTTGCGGTCGGCCAGGAGAACCGTGGTGGTCGGGCTTTCGGTAACGTCGCGCCGAAAAAGTATCGCGCCTGCCGGCATGGCGCCCATGAGGGCCGTGTCGATCATCGTCTCGTATTCGTTCTGCCGGCTGGGCTGGCCGCCGCCGG
Organism: Planctomycetota bacterium; assembly: GCA_016235825.1. Lineage (GTDB taxonomy): Bacteria > Planctomycetota > Phycisphaerae > SM23-33 > SM23-33 > JACRIL01. The sequence goes on along the minus strand of JACRIL010000030.1, from coordinate 26,538 downwards.
TCTGCCGGTAGTTGTAGATTATCGGGGCGTCCCAGCCCTGATGTGCGCCCATCGCCGCCATGCCTATCGTGTAGCTGGCCCGGTGGACGGGACTTTTTCCTCCCCGGCCTTCGAATACGATGTTCCATTCGCTGATGAGAAACGGCTTGCCGGCCACGCGGGCCTTGGCGACGGTCATCATCAGGCTGGAATCCTTCTGCGGGTCCATCACCAGGTACGACCCTCCGCCCTCGTAGCCGTGCTGGTCGGTCCCATCGGTGGATTTCGTCATGCCCACCACGCAGAAAAGCCCGCCGTACGCCCAGTTGGTGCCGATGACGGGCGTTTTTACGCCCAGGCCGCGAAGATGCTTGATCATCTTCTCGAAGAACACGCCCTCCTGGTGCGCCAAAAAGACCTTGCTGTCGCCCGGCTCCCATGTTTTCAGCACAGCTCCGGCGTCGAGGCTGTTCTCTTTGGCATATGCGGTCGCCAGGGCATTAAATATTTTATTGTATTGGGGGACGCCCTTGTCAGCCAAAAACCTGTTTCCGCCGTTGTTGGCCACGTCGTTTTCGTTTGTCAGCAGGTAGATGGCGATGGCCGGGTCTTTGGCATATGAAAGCTTCGTGTACGGATTAACGTGGGTGAGCGTTTTTTCGCTGTGCTCCTGCATGAGCTTCTGTATGTCTTCGTCGATATAGCAGTATGACGCCCCGTTTTTGGACCGTTTGGTCATCTCGTCGAAAAGTTTGATGCCGTCGCCGGACTTGAACTGCCTGCCGTTGTGAAGGTCGTAGTAGATGTAGACGCCTTCCTCCTTGAGGCAGTGGATGAACCAGTCAATCTTGTCCAGGGCCGCCATGTTCAGATCGCGGGTGTTGTCCTTGGTGTCGTCGATTATGTTGGGCTTGACCCAGCTCATCGAATCGTGATGGTGAATCCGCACAAGGTTGAAGCCCATTGCCGCGATTCTCTTGGCCATGGCGGTCAACTGGTCCTTCTCGGCGAAAAGAGCGCTGGCCGCCACGGTGCAGCCCCAGAACTTCACGGGCGTGCCGTCCTCGAACCTGAAATGCTCGCCGCCGGGCACCACAAAACCGTGCTTGCCGGCCGGCTTTTCGTTGAGGAAAGAAAGATCGACCGGCGACTTGTCCCAGACCAGGGCGTTGTCCAGCCACGGGCTGGCGTCGGCCGGGCCGTAATCTTCGGCGGAAAAAAGCTGGCAGGTCAGGCAAGCAAGCGGGAGTATCCATCCGATTAATCGCATGTCCGGCTCCTTAAATCTGGCAAAGTTCGTCAACCCAGGCATCTTCCGGTTAATATGATGCCACAAACAGGATAAATGCGTACAAAAAACCGGAAATTCCTGATGCTGATTGTGGCGTTTTTCAGTAAACCAGGCACTGCCGCTTTTGTCAAATACGGATTTCAATTTTTGAATCCCAGCCCCCGCAATGGCTTTGGGTCCCGGCTGACGGCATGGACGCGCAGTTGTATAATTGTGCCTACATATAACAAAATTCCCGCCTTGTACCGCCAAAACGGGTACAATCCGGAGCATGGAGTTCGTGTCGCACTGTCGCGAGTGTCAGCCTTTTTAGGAATCGCAAATGATGGACATGACCTTTGAGCAGTCGCATCTGCTGTCCAAAGTCAGGCGCGTCAGGCAGGAGCACGGCAGGCGGATGAAGGCGTCGGCCGTGCTTGTGCTTACGTTCCTGGCGCTGGCCGGGTATTACGGCTGGCAGATACACATCAACTGGGACAAGATGGTAAACCAGCAATATGTTCCCGAATATCAGCAATTTCAGGCCATGCCTCCCGACCAGGCCGCACAATGGTACGGAAGTCTCAAAGGCCGGCTGGAAAATGTTTCCAGTCTGGCCGGGCCGGCATTCACAGCCGGGGCGCTGTTCTATCTCTGGACGCTCTGCCTGATCCTGATCGTCGTGTCGATGTTGCGGTCCCGGCTGGACGATCGGCCCAGGATGGACCTGATAATCGCGCTGGCCGACCGGCTTGAGGCCGTCGGGGAATTGCCCACGGGGACGCCTCCGGCAGAGGCGTCGAAAAAAGAGGAAAAATGAGCCAGGATCAATCCGCACATCTGCTCTGCCATCGCTGCGGGCGGGAACTCACGCCCGGCCGGGGAGAATGGTATATCGTCAGGATCGAGGCCTTCGCCGACCCTTCGCCGCCCATTCTTGACGAGGAACTGGCCCGCGGCGGAGCGGGAATCTCCAAGCGGATCGACGAGCTGCTCGCCAAGATGAGCGACATGACGCAGCGCGAACTTATGGACCAGATATACCGCCGTCTGACGATGCACCTCTGCGTAACATGCTACAACGACTGGATCGAAAACCCCGCCGGCGACGACCCGAAAGTGAAGAAATAGGACCGCCGCGGATCCAGCATAATGCAACGCGGTTAAATATTTTCGCGAATTCATGTTATTTTCCATCTCCGGCGGGGGGATAAGGGTAGGACCGAGACATGACGAACATGGAATTGACGACAACCGGCGACGGCGAACTGCTTTGCGATTTTATCGGGCAGCGGCGGCATGAGGCCTTTGCCGAGATAGTGCGCCGCCACGGGGCTTTGGTTCTGGGCGTCTGCCGGTCGGTGCTGGGCAACGTTCCCGACGCCGAAGACGCAGCCCAGGCGGTTTTTATGGCGCTGATCCAGAAGGCCGCCTCGCTGCGAGGCCGCACGACGCTGGCCGGATGGCTGCATCGTGTGGCATGGTACGCGGCGGCCCACCAGAAACGGTCGTCGGCCGTGCGGACACGGCATGAACGGGAGGCAGCCAAGATGAGACAGGAATTCGCGGCGCAAAAAGAGGAAACAATTCCGCCGGACGTGCTTCACGCGGGACTCTCGAACATGCCGGACAAATACCGGCTGCCCATCATCCTGCACCATCTTGAGGGGCGCAGCCAGGAAGAAGTGGCTCATCTGCTGGACAGCAACGTCGGCGCGATCGCGATGCGTCTCAACCGCGGCAGGCAGATGCTGCGGGATCGGCTTGCAAAAACCGGCACGACCGTTTCGGTCGCCGCCTTGGCGACGGCGATGGCAAGCCAGGCCTCGGCCGCTGTCCCCGCGGCCCTGGTGGCCGCCACGACCAAGGCGGCAATGTCAATTATGCTCGGTCAGGCCGCATATGCGGCGGCGGTATCGTCAAAAATCATGGCACTCACGAAAGGAGCTTTGAACATGCTATTCTGGGCAAAGATGAAAACAGCGGCGGTTCTTGCGGCGGCGGCGATTCTGGTCGGCGGGACGGCTACGAGCACTTATTTGGCGGTGGCCGCCGGACCTGGTGGAAGGCCTGTAAGACCGCCGACTACGTCGGCTGTGCCGCCCAAGGTCGAGACGGTCGCGCCTGCAAGCCCTTCGACCCCGGCTGCACCTTCAAACAGCAAGGTTACAGTCGTGGAAATCACCGACACGGTGTTGGTGAGCGACACTTGCCGATTTGGCGTCAATCTTGAGGATGATAGTGTCTTCAACGGCGCAGTGCATGTGAAAAAACGTGTGGAGGAGAACTTCGAAGGCACGCTCTATCGGCAGTGCCATTGGGGAGTTAGCGATGAAAACGGCCTGATGGGTTGGTTTCCGCTGAATTTAAAAGAATGGGAGGACATGTTCCTGGAAGAGAAAGCAATCTGTACGGTGCTGTCAGGTTCCGGAAAGCAGACCACCAGGAAGATCAAATCTATTAGCATGAAAGAGATGCAGGACGGGAATACAAGACCATCGATGCAGTATTTTGAGTTGGACAAGCCGATTACCAAAGATCCCAGGCCTTTCGGCCTGTTGGTGGAGAACCTCGATAAGGTTCGTAACGGGCAGTTCCGTCCGTTGAATGACTCGGATACCACTGCCAGCAACCAGCTCGTCATCGGAGACACGCCTCCAGGCAGCTTCGGCTGTGCGGCCTTGTGTCTGAAATCGGATAGCGGTCCGGCCCGCGTCGCGTTCTCAACGTTCTCACAGCGATATGGCGACAACAACGGCACGTGGCACGTCGATTTGTGGGCTAAAATCAAAGAGGGTACTCCAAAATTTACAGTCAATTTCGGTCAAGGGGGCGGCACCGCATTTTTGGCCGGCCAGCCCGTGGCGTTGACGAACGAATGGAAAAAATATCAGGTTACGCTCAAGGTGGCGGGTGTCCCGGAACCCAAAGACGCCAATGAAACCACAGGACGCCTTATGGGGAAAATCACTTTGCAGTCCGAAGGGGGGCAGGTTCTGGTGGATGATATCGAGGCCTGGATGGAGGGAGATGAAAATCCCACGGTCTTCCGTGACGATTGCGTCAAGGCAATCAGGCAGTACAATCCCGGCAGTTTGAGGTTTCTGCAGATGGGCGGCAGCACGGTCGAAAACACTCTGATGCCGCCGATAAAGGCGTATTCCTTCACAAGCATGAAAGTCAAAGTCGATCCATACACCAGGCACTGGAAGAACTCGTTCGGCCTGCACCAGATGTATGAGTTATGCGAATATGTTGGCGCCAATCCATGGTACTGTTTGCCGGGGACGCTGCATCTGGACGAGGTGACGGCATTCATGGAATATCTGGGCGGTCCGGTCGACAGCAAATACGGCAAACTCCGGGCCGATATGGGCCATCCCAAACCGTGGACAGACACGTTCAAGCAGATTCACGTGGAATTCGGCAACGAGGCCTGGAATAACTCGCCAGGATTTCAATTAGGCGGATTCAACGGGCCGGATTACTGGAAGGACCTTATAGACGCCGGCAAGAAATCGCCGTATTACAAATCCAATGTCCTTTTCCACGCCGGCGCGCAGGCGTCGCATGTCGGCCGAGCCCAGCAGATTTGCAAAGACGTTCCAAATGCCGACCGGCTGGCGATCGCACCATATATAGCGCTGGAATTTACCAAGGCCGACGCGGAAACGCTGAACAGCGACGACAAGCTCTTCCGCTGGGTTTTCAGTTGGGCATTGCAAAGAACGCTTAAGGAGGGCAGTACCTTGGACGGTGTATATAAGGCGACGAAAGCTGCCGGCAAGGAACTGTCGATCTACGAGGTCAACCATCATACGTCCGCAGGCGATGGACCGGAAGGCCCCCGCAACACCATTGTAACGTCGCTGGCCGGCGGCGTGAACACGGCAAACACCATGCTTCTCATGCTGAAGCAGCAAGGCATACGAATCCAGAATTTTTACGCCCTGGCACAATTCAGCTACAACTATAGTAATCAGCAGGGAGGCAAAGGTGTCGTCCGGATATGGGGTTCAGCCCTGAATATGCGTAAGGGCAAGGAGCGTTACAGGCCGACGTTCCTGGGTTGCACCCTGGCCAACAAAGTCCTGGGCGGAAATCTGGTTGAAACCGTTCACAGCGGGGCAAACCCGACCTTCCAGGGCATCGGCACCGCCGAAGACCGGAAGACGAAACTGGACGATTTCAGCGCCAGTTGCATCTGGAGTTACGCCTTTAACGACGGCAAAAAGCGAGGCCTGATCCTGGTGAATCTGGACCTGAAAGAAAGCCTGCCGGTGGAGGTGCGGTTCCAGGGCAAGCCCAAAGGCCAGATGAAGTGCTGGACCATGGCGACCGACAATCCGGCCGCGAACAATGAATTCGAGAATGAAAAACCCCAGGTGGAAATCGTCGAATCGCAGGTGGAACTGCAAAGCGGTGGCAAACTCACGCTGCCGCCCTGCTCGATGAAGGCCCTGGCATGGGAGGTCGAATAATATCGGCTGACATGAAATTCGCATCCCGCGATCCGGAGAAAAATCCTCCGGATCGCGTATTGATAGAACCGACTTCATGGTGTGATGGAAAAAGTTGAAACAGCATGAAAACAGGAGCATTACATGCGATCCCGATTTCTGAAGGAATTGACTTCGACCGAAGTCCGCCAGTACCTAAAAGATGGCGGCAGGACCGCCTACATCCCGGTCGGCTGCACCGAGATGCACGGCACGGATTGTCCCCTCGGCACGGACACGTACATAGCCGAGGCATTCTCACTGCTGATGGCCGGGCCGACCAACGGCCTTGTGTTCCCCTCGGTCGAGTACACATGGTCGCTGTCGACGGATGGTTTCCCGGGCACGATCTCGGTGGATTACGAGTGGGTCGATAAGATCCTCAAGGATATCATCGTGCGCACCTGGCGGGGCGGGTTCCGGCGGATCGTCATGTCAAGCACGCATCACGGGAATCACTACGTCCTGTTCAACGTTGCAAGGCGTGTCTTCGAGACGCACGGAATACCCGCCATGTACGTGAATTTCTATTACCCGTTCAACGAGGAAAATCGCAAACTTTTCCCGTCCGAAAGCGAAAGTTCGGAAACGTCAGTGCTGCTGGCGGCGCTGAAAATTCTCGGCAAAGAGGGATTGTATAACGAAAAAGAGATGAAATACGACGATGCGGTGCCGGCGGACGTCAAATGGGCCGGTGGAATTCAGCATGGGACCGTGGGTCTCTTCATGCAGGATGAGCGGCAGCACGTCTGCCCGTCGTCGAAGATATCCACCGACGCCGGCCTGCGGTATCTCGAGGCGCAGCGCGACGCCCTCATCGGCGAGGTGGAGAAGCTCGATGTGTATATCGAGGAATGCAAAAACCAGTGGAACAAGGGTACGATCAGAGATAAACTGTGATGCTCGCCTCACTGACGCAAAATTGTTCATTTTGATGCGTCAAGAAAACGTCTTTGCGTTTAGCAAGGGTCATACCAATGGAAGAGGAGCATGACATGCGATCCGGCAGATGGATTTCAATTGCGGTCCTGTTCTTTGCGGCCTTCATGTTTCCCGATGCAGGGGTTCATGCTCAAGCTCCGGGCCGGCCTCCAGCCAATCCCAGGGAGGGAAAGGAACAGCCTCAGACCAGACCTCAGGGGGATGTGAAGCCGCTGGCCTCCGTCAGTAAATTCACGGACGATGACATAGACAAGTTGAAACAAAAATACGTTGATTTTCTTCTCGGCCAGCAATTGCCCGACGGCAGTTGGCCGCCTCATTTTGGTCAAGGGCCGAACGTTAACGAATGGCCGACAGGCCCCACCGCCATCGCCATTTACGCGCTTATCGAGTCCGGCATCAAGGCCGATGATCCACGGATCGCAAAGGCGTTGGACTGGCTGACCAAAAATTATGAAAAAGATGATATGACTTATTGTGTCGGACTTCGCTGTAACGCATGGCTGGCGGCAAACAAACAGACAGAAAAGAAGTACCGCAAACAACTCGAGAGGGACGTAGACTCGTTGGTCAAGACCGGCGAGTATTATGCCGGTGGAGCGCCGTATTCCTGTTATAATGCAAAATCAACTCCCCCCCGTCCGCCCGGAAACAAGCCCGAACCCGGCTCTCAGGGCGACAATTCCAACAGCCAATACCTTCTGCTGGGCGCCTGGGCCGGCGCCAGAGGCGGAATCGAGGTGCCCAAAGAGTTCTGGGAGACCTGCTTGAAACACTGGATAAAACGCCAACTGTCCGATGGGGGATGGAACTATAATCCGACGAACCCTAACACTATCGAGTTGTCCTACGGTTCGATGAGCACGGCGGGTCTGGCCAGCCTTTTTGTCTGCATCGACGCGGCCATGGGTGAAAAGTTCATCAAGTGCAATGTCTCCAACGAATATGCACCAGTCAAAAAAGGTCTGGACTGGTTCGAGGCTAACTTTGAAAAAACCCTGACGGCCCCATGGAGAGGGTTCGATGCCGACCCGTTGAGATTCGGCTATTACTTTTATGGGATAGAGCGGGTCGGCCTGGCCAGCGGATACAAATATTTCGGCAAGTCAGACTGGTACAAGGAGGGATGCAAAAGGTTGTTGGCAGAGACGAGGGAACCCGGCAGCATACCGTCCGGGCAAGAAGCAATAGCGGTCGCCTTTTGTTCCTACAAGCTTCTTTTTATATCCCGAGGCCAGAGGCCGGTGCTGTTCAACAAACTGGAGCATGGCGGCGACTGGAACAACCGTCCCCGCGCCCTGGCCAACTTCTGCCGATGGGCGGAGAACGCCTACGAGCACGAGGTCAACTGGCAGATCATCACGCTCAAGAGCGATGTAAAGGAGTGGCATGACGCACCCATTTTGGCCATCATCGGCTCGAAGGCCCCGAAATTTTCGGACGAGGACGTGCAGAAACTGCGGACTTACGTCAACCAGGGCGGAACGCTGCTGAGCATCACCGAATGTTCCGGCGCCCCGTTCGGCACGGGGATGAAGAATCTCTACAAAAAACTCTTCCCGAAATACGAGATGGCCAACTGCGGCAAAGACCACCCGCTTTACTCGGCCCATTATAAACTCCCCGGAACGCCTGCCATCTCGGCAATTTCCAACGGCGTGCGGACGCTGGCTATGCACATCGACGCGGACTTGCCGCTTTCGTGGCAGACATACTCGGTGGCGACGGCCAAGGGCAACTTCCAGATCGGCGCCAACATGCTTTCTTACGTGACGGACAAGGAACTCTATAACCGCGGTTCAAAGGTATGGCCGGACGCGGCTGCCGCGGAAAAGAAGATCAAGGCCGCCCGAATCCGGTACGCCGGCAACTATGACCCCGAACCGCTGGCCCTCGATCGCCTGAGCCGCCTGATGGCGCAGATATACAAAATTCAGATTGATTATGATTCGGCGATATCGGCCAGCGCCCCGGCCTCGCAGGGCGCGACCCCGCCCGCCTCGGCGATTCCGATCACTGGCATCCTGGCGACCCAACTGACCGCCGACATAAAGCTGGCATTCCTGACCGGTACGGGCGCGTTCAAGCTGACAGCCGAAGAAAAAGACGCTCTCAAGAAGTGGATCGACGCCGGCGGGCTGCTTATCCTCGACGCCGCGGGAGGGGCCAAGGGCTTCACCGAATCGGCCAAGGACCTGGTCGCCGAACTGTACGGCGCCGACGCCCTGCTGCCGATGCCGCTGTCCAGCCCGATCTACCAGCTCAAGGACATGACCATCGACAAGGTCAAATACCGCAAGACGACGAAGGCCCGCATCGGCGGGATGACCGAGCCGCGGTTGATGGCCGTGCTGGACGGCGACAGGCCCAAGGTCATCCTGAGCGCCGAGGATCTCACCGCCGGAATGGTCGGCTACAGCAGTTGGGGCCTCGACGGATACGACGCCGCGTCCGCATTCAATATTCTCCGGAACACCATCCTCTACGCCGCGATAGACAAACCCGCGACTCCTCCGGCGGCACAGACCGCGCCGAAAGCGAATTGATTTTAACCCAAACATCGAGCGATGCCGTATTTCCGCTGTCTATCCGAACCAAACCGGGGAGGATATGGCGACGTGGTTGTCCTGCTGCGTGGCGCGGACGTACCAGTTTGAAGGCCCGGCGTCTTTGAGCTTCAATTCGGCGGCAAACTGCCTGCCTTGGGCCGGCAGCAGCGTGTGAGGCCTGCCGTCGCGGAACAGTTCCACCTTTTTCAGCGGCACTTCGCCGACGGCCTCGATGCGGAAGATTTTTTCCTCGGCCTGCGGCAGTTCCGAACCCATCATCGCCCCGTTTGCGGTGAAGATCAGCCGTATGCGCGGATTGCTCGTCGCATAGACCCGCCTGGCCCTGTAGGCATCCAGAATCGCCTTCCTGGTCAGTTCCTTCGCGAAGACCGCGGTTATGCCGCTGGAGCCGATGTGCCCCTTGTGGCCGTCGGAATTGCCCACGTGGCCCATCCGATAACCGTGCGAAATAAAATATTCCGCGCTCTGATCGGGGCGGAACCGCTTGCCCATGGACCGGGCCTGTTCGCAAAGAGCCTCCCGCTCGTAGCTGCCGTGGCACGACAGAATCTCCATGACTGGTTCGACATTCAGATCGTTCGGCGACCACCACTGTCCCTGCTCCAGCCAGCCGCCGTTGTGGAAGTGCGGGATCGTCAGATAATCGCGGCCGGTGAGCCCCTGCCAGACCTGCCGGATGTCCTTCCATTCCGGCCGGTCGATCTCGTCGTAGGCTGGCGTCCAGTTGAAGACGGCCACGCAGTCGCCCCGCTTGTCGCGATACTCGATTCCGGCGAAGACCAGAAACTCTCCGGCCCTGTCGTGCCTGGCAAGGGCCTCCATGGTCCGGTCCCAGTATGGCCGGCCGATCCGGTTGCGTTCCACATCCCACGGCTGGTGGTGGTCGGTGATGGCCATGAAGTCCAGCCCTGCCCGCCGCCTGCCGAAATCCATCAGGTCGCCCGCGTCGGAGTCGAGTTTCTCCCGCTCGATGCAGTCGTTTGAGAAGGCCGAATGCGTGTGGATGTCGCCCCAATAAATGTTGTAGCCGTCCAGGACGTCGATCATGCCGGCGGTTTCATGCAGCGGCAGGCCGCGAGTTTTGACCGCTATGTTGCGGTCGAAATATTCAAAGACGCCCGAACCATTGTCGGCAGGGGACTGCGAGGCCTGGATAAGCCCGGTCGTGTCCTTCACATCCGCCACGTTCCAGAAGACGTCCAGCGGCAGCAGCATGGCCCGGTCGGGACGGCGGATGAGCCGCAGCCTGCGAGGCTCGCGGGGGCGGATCAGAAAATCCAGCGAGACCACCGCATCCGGAACGGGGCGGTCGTAACCTTTGAAATCGCGCCCCAGGTCCGGCACGCCGCGAGTCTGGTCGGAAAAGTACCGGACGTGAATCACCGGGCGATAGGCCTTTTTCGGCACGACGGTGGTAACCTTGGTCCCCGGCCCGTATCCGTGGCCGGAGTCGCCCCAGTGGATTTCAACTACGTCGCCGGCTGCCAGGCCGGCGGACAGGTCCAGCACGGCGATCCTTTGCGCCATGCCGCGCCAGGATCCCTTGTCGCGGGTGGCGAACTCGACTATCTCCATGTCCCAGTTCCGGACGGTCCACGTTACTCGCGGATTGCTCACGTAAGCGGCGACGAAACCATTGTCCTCGGTGTGCAACAGGGCCGGACGGCTCATGCCGAGCGTGCCAGGCAGGTCCGCCATTATGCGGGACGGGCCGGCAACGTAATCATTGCCGAGTGTCAACCGGATGATGAATTCGTTGCTGTCGCCGGCGAATACTTCCGTCGGGGTCAATTCCGCCTGTCTGAAAATTTCCATGCTGTTCCTTTGACGTTGTTCGATAAGCCCCGGGCGCGTGCCCGTTGCGAAATACGCCGGCCGGAATATAACACGACCGGAAAATGCGGTAAAGATCGGAAGCGGATTTTCATGGATAAGGCCGCCCGTTCCGGGAATAATCTCTCCTGTCGGGATCGCGGCGGATATGCGGGAAAAGCAACCGGCGATGGGCAGGCGGAAAAGTTTTGCAAGGACGACTGCCGCAGTGTTTATTGTCGCGTTCGCTTTGGCGGCGTTTTTCCGATTGAGTCCCGAAGCCTCTGTTGCCCAGGCCTGTGCAGGGATGATTGGAAAGGAAATCATATGGGCGTCTATTCGTCGAAGCTGACACGCGAGGTGCGGATGGAGCGGATGCGTCCTGCGGATCTGGACCGCGCCAAGGCCCAGCGCCCGGCGATCTACGTTCCGTTCGGCTCGCTGGAATGGCACGGCAGGCAGAACCCGGTCGGACTTGACGCAATCAAGGCCCACGAGCAGCTTGTCGGGCTGGCAGTCCGGGCCGGAGGAGTCGTCCATCCGCCGGTCTTCTTCGGCGTCGACGGCGGGCACGAGGATTATCCCTATTCATATATGTATGACATCGCCACGATGCAGGCGATCACTGCGCAGATGCTCAAATTCTTCGAGCGGGACGGATACAAGACGGCCATTCTCCTTTCAGGCCATTATCCAAACCAGTTCAAGTTCCAGAACCAGGCCCGCGACGCCTACCTGGCCGGCGGCGGGAAGATGAGGATTCTGTCCATCATCGAACACCATGCCCCGAACGTCTCTGGCGACCACGCCGCGCTATGTGAGACGTCGTTCATGCTCCACCTGCATGTCGAAACGGTGGACATGTCGGTCCTGGAGGGCCGGCCTGATGATGTTACGGGCCTGAAGGTGAAACGCAACTGGATGGGCGATGAATTCCGCGATCACCCGTGCTACGGCATAGTCGGAGAGGACCCGCGCGGCAACGCATCCGCCGAACTGGGCAGGCAGGCAACCGAAAACTTGCTGGATTACCTCGTCAAGTGGCTCGATGAGGGGAAATAAGAATTTTCCGCGTTTTGGAAAGGCCTTATTATTTGTGCTTCCCGCGAGCTTCGTTCCGGCGGATAGATAGTGCGGCCAGTTCGCTGCATTTCATCCACTGGACCTGATCGCCGAAGATCCGTTCAACCCGTTCGGCTATCTTTTCCAGCGCGGCCAGGCCGGTGCAGCGGCCGTTCGAGTAGAGCGATTGCCAGTGCGACAAAAGAACGATCGGGCATTTGGCGTCGAAGATCTCCCGAATCCGCCCGCTCTTGCCGTCGGCTGTCAGCATTTTTTCGACGGCGTTGTCCAGGGCCTGCTTCAAGGCCCTGGCCGATGTTGCGCCCTGCGGCGCCCAGAATGGGTCGTTCGTGTTGGTCGGCACCATGACGGTCGTCAGGCCTTCCGCCCGGCTGCGCCATGTAACCCACGGCCAGCGAGGCCTGCCCTTGTCCAGAATGTGCAGGAAATACCACGCCAGCCGCCGTTGATACACTCGCCACGTCGCCCGGCCGACCGCCTCGGCGTATCGGCGCTCGTTTTTTATTCCCGCCATCCACGGCGAGGTTACGCCGTTGGATCGCAGGCCGACGTTGTCCAGTATCCGCATGGCAAGGGCGAAATAGTCCGTCATCTCCTTCACGCCGGCCCGATCGGCCCAGTCGTCCTCGTAAACGCGATTGTAACCTCCTTTGGCCAGGTTCATGACCAGACCGTGCGTCAGGAATTCCGGCGTGATGTCGAAATTCGGGGCGATCAGCTTTTTCACCAGACTGATGAACTCGCGGAGGTGCGCCTGCGGGCAGCCTTTTACCTTCTGATCTATCCGCCCCAGCCTGGCCGGCACGGGCATGACCGTGAATTTGCCCTTCACGCCGCGGGCCTGGCACATCTGTCCGAATGCGCGCGTGAAAGATGATGGAAAAAGTTCCACGCGGACGCCTTCGGGCTCGACGCCATATGCCACGGTCGCGGGCGTGCCGTCATCGACGATCAGGGCAATCGGAAGTGGCATTGGTTTTCCTCGGCAATCAGGTTTAAGTTTCCCGCGTAAACTCTTTGCGACGGACATCGCCGGCAAATCATTCACGATGGTATTTCATCCTTCCCTTGTTCATATTACAAGCCTTTTCGCGACTCCAAAACCGTCCATATATTTTTTCCACGATCTGGCGTAGGTAAAGGAGTTGTTGCTCAAAGTCAACTGATTCCGTAAGATAGAATAAGAGCTAAAGGCAGGACAATATGAGAATATCGCGTAGAACAAGTGGCGGACGAGGCGAATACGAGATCAGTGAACAGTCTCCCGAAGGGTATATGCCGAACAATCTGGTGGATTGTCGTCTGTTTCTTGACATGGGACAGGGACTCGTTTTTGACACTGGCACAGAACTACGACATGCCCAAGGTAAATTCCGCATTCGGATGGTGACACAGGATTCAGACATGCAGCTTCATCGTCAGCTTGTCGTGGCGTTACTGCTTCCAGAAGCAGTGCGGGCTGACAATACGATGAGGGGCGGCTATCCCATCATCCAGAAGGGCCGATATGCGATAGAAACGATTAACCTGGAGGCGGTACAGTTGGATGGGAAACGAGCCTTTCTGCGTGTCTCTGAAGTGATTATTGCCAACACCGACCACACGGCCGAAGAACTACATCTACACAGCCGTGTGGCGAATCTGATCCGATTATGGGAAGCACGCTCGAAGCTTCCTCAAGATATACAGGAGTTGCTGGGAAGGCACGAAGAGTTGGTACGAGGGGGAAGACCTCTGCATCATGAATCAGAACAGGTGATTGTATCCCTTCAGGCACTTCTCTCTGACCAAGCAAATGATCTTGGTATCGCCTATAACGAATACACTGACTCGCTACCGGCGCTCTTGGAGCTTCTGGAAGTACAAATTGCTGAGCCAGAAGGCAGAGTTGACGACATCGAACCCGAACAGGCGGAATTAAGGCGCAGAACTATCCGAGAGTGGAAGAAGTGGGCAGCTCACCGTGGAACAGCGAGCGCAAACTTCAGGCGGCGAGTTCGAGCAGCATACGACTCCACCTGTCTGGTGTGTGGCAAACGATTCCCGCCAACCGCGCACAATCGTGTTCCTGGAGTTGATGCTGCGCACGTTCTTCCATGGGCAGATTATGATTTGGACAGGGTAGATAATGGCCTCTGTTTGTGCAAACTCTGTCACTGGGCTTTTGACGAAAGTATCATCTTAATCCGCCATGACGGAAGCCGCTATGCAATGGAGGTATCGTCGTTAGCGAGGCAGATCATCATCGAATCCCGTCCAGATTTTAGCCTTGACGTGTTTGAAAAACTTGCTGGTCCTATTTCGCTAGATCGGTTGCCTCAAGCCCGGAATGAATGGCCAAACCCGCAATTCCTCACAGAACTCCTGCGAGTTCTGGAAGAGTAGAGACTTTCTTCTCCTCTATGCCCTTGCGGATCAGAGCATCCTTTAGGCGCTTGGCAATCCACTGAATTACTGGCACGGTTACAGCATTTCCTACCGCGTGATATCTGAGTGTGTCCAACTCATCTGGGTTTTCAGTCGCATCGTTGGGCAAGGTCCAGTTTGTTGGAAACCCCTGTATGCCTTCGCCTTCACGAGGTGTTAGACGGCGGACCCGGCCGTCGGGGTAACTTATGTAGGTCCGGCTCCAATCCGTTCCTGTGTGTCGTGCAGAACAGGCGTAGAAGCAGTAGGCTAAACCTTGAACTATCGGCCCTTTGACAGAATCTCCAAAGCTTTTCTTAAAGGGGGAAAGAGTTTTCTTCCCATCCTGTCCGCTCGTGACAACATTCCTTTTGCGGCGTTGGGACTCAAAAAGTACCTCTGCGGGAGTTTGCCAGTCTCTATAACACCCAACAATATAGACTCGTTGGCGAGACTGGGGGACTCCGAAGTTCTTGCTGTTAAACACTCGCCATCCAATAGCATACCCGAGTTTGGCCAACGTTCGAATAACGATTTGGAAGTCCCGTCCTCCATGGGAAGAGAGGAGACCTGAAACGTTCTCGACGAGCACAACTCTGGGCAAAGCTTCTCCAACGAGCCTCGCAAAGTCATAAAAGAGGCCAGATCGTTTCCCTCTAAGCCCTGAGCGAGGGCCCATTCTTGCGACAGAGATGTCTTGGCATGGAAATCCTGCTGTCCATACTTCGGCGAAGGGTACTTGCTCATAAGTGACCTTTCTAATGTCCGTGGCTTTAGGCACTTTTGGCCAGTGCTGCTTCAGAATCCTATTGCAGAAACTGTCGATTTCGCACTGAAACATAAGCTCGAAGCCTGCCCGCTCAAACGCTAAGTCAAATCCGCCGATCCCAGTGAAGAAAGATGCGTGACGAAACTTAACAGTTGGCTTGACGCTGTTATTGCTCATGCTGTCTTTACCGCCTTATGAATAATACTCTCGATTTTGTTTTTTTCTCTGCACTGGCAGGTCCAGATTGTTACCACTCGCCACCCCTTCTTACGGAGCAGCCGTTTGGTCTGCTTGTCCCGAACGATGTTCCGATCCAGCTTCCGTATCCAGTATTCGGTGTTGCTCTTGGGCCGGTGTCCATCGCTGCATTTATGCCCATGCCAAAAGCACCCATTAACAAGAACGACCAGCTTGTGCCTTGGCATTACGATATCTGGTTTACCAGGCAACTCGGAAACATGCAACCGGAACCTGTAACCCATCCGGTGTAGCACCCGGCGAACCATAATCTCAGGAACGGTATCCATCCCTTTGATCCGAGCCATGATTTGGCTGCGTCTAACGGCTGATACCATGTCAGTCATCTGCGGCCTCCCCTGAACAACGGCATTTTGACTGGGAGTTGCATTGTACCAAAATACAAGCGAATCCTTTCAACATCTTCATCAGTGAATACTCGCCATCCGTTCCGGTCACGGGCTACGTCGTCGATACGCCCATCCAAAAGCGCACGTTTTAGCGTAATTTGCGCTACGCCTACCATCCTTGCCACTTGGCTGGAGCGATATCTGGCCATGGAACCCGTATCAAGCCGCATCAGGAGTCATATCAACCCGTATCTTAAGCTGAACAGCTGCTGCGTCAAGCTAATTTTGGCATGTATTTTCCGGTCCGCGAATAGGGAACGGTTTGGGTGAACCCCGGAATTTTCAAGCATTTGTGCCGGAGATTGCATAGAATAACGTGAAGCTGCAGCTAAAAATCCGCCGGACTCGATAACGGAGACCCCGATGAATATCTTTCGGATTATTGCCGCGTCAGCGATTCTGGTTTCAATGGGCGTTTTGTCCGCCAGCGCCGACACGGTGAAGATGCGAGACGGCAGGCAGTTCGAGGGCACTGTAACCCACAAGGACGACGAGACGGTTACGCTGCAATCCGTCAAGGATGGAATCACGACCGAGTTGAAGATACAGATGTCCCAGGTCGAGAAGGTGGATATCAAGCCGACGGCCGACAATCCGCTTGGTGTTGCCCGGACTTACGTCAAGCCGCCCCCGAAGGCAGGCAAATACGTGGAAATTCCGATTGTCGGGCGGATTGGCGAGCAGACCCTGGCCGAGGGTATGGCCGGCACGCTCGCCAAGGCCTCGGAGGACAGCGTCGAGCACGTGGTGTTCTACGTGGACAGCCAGGGCGGCGACCTCGATGCCACCAGGAAGATTCGCGAACTTATGCAGAGTTTCAAGGACCGCCTGAAGTTTCACGCTGTGGTTCGCGACGCGGTCGGCACGGCCATGGCGATCCCGATGCTCTGCCAGGACGTTTATATCCTGCCCGGCGCTACGATGGGCGGAACGATGCTTACATTCGACGTGGATAAACTGCCGTCCGGCAAGACTGAACAACTTATGCGGTCTGAGGTCGCGATGAACGCCGCCAGGGCCGCCAGACAGCGAGGCCAGAACGAGTCGGTCATTCGCGCGATGTTCGACCCCGACTATCATGTCGTGCTCTGGCTGGACAAGAAGGGCGTTCTCCAGGCGACGACCAGCCCGCCGTCGGGCAACGATCTTGGAAAAATCATTTACCAGTCCGACGGCAAAAAGGTGCTCATGGCCAGCCGCGACGAGACGATAGAACTCGGCTTGGGCAAGGCGTTCAGCGGCACGATCGACCAGCTTGGCTCGCCGCTTGGGATTGCCAACTGGTCCAAATATAACGACTCGGGCGAACGGAACATGCAGGCGGCTGCGGATAAGGTCCGCGCAAATCAGGTGAAGGCCGGGGCGGCGGCCGGGCAGAAGACCCAAAAGGCAGAACAGGACACGCATAATCTTTCCGAAAGACGGGAGCAGTTGAAATCTTACATCGCGTCCAACCTGGCCGAGGCTGCCCAGTGGGATCCGTCCAAGGACATGATGGAATACACCAAGTGGGCCTCCGCTGGCGACGGCGAGAGCAGGGTCTACACGACTCCGGGCGGCGCGACCAACATCTACACCGACAAGGCCGATGTCGCGATCATGGCCCTCTACAAGGCCATGCAGGGAGTCGATGAGATGATAGGCCTGGAAAAACAGGCCGCCGCCATTGGCCTCAAGCCGCTCTACAAGCCGGGCGAACTCGATCAGATGCGGCAGCAGATCGTTATCAAGGGAACTTTTCTGGAAAAGCAGAGAAGCACAATGTCGCAGATAGTGAGATTTTAGCGAGACGATTTTTGTTGGTGGCACCCCCAAGCGTTGTTTGCTTGGGGGTGGTGAAAAATGCGTTTTTGTGGAACACATCCAAGCTTTGCTGCGCTTGGGTGTGCCACCGAATTTGCCGACATTGGAAAATCGGCGATTCAAACATAATGGCCGGACGATGTGGGTTATCTTTTAAAGCCCCGCATGTAAATGCGGGGATGCCGTTGTCTTTGTGATTGAAAAAAGATAACAAATATCCACATGCTGACGCATGGGGCTTTACGAATGGTTCGTCGATTGTTATTTCGCCCCTTCTGGGCTTGGATAGCTGTGGCGAAAAGATTTTTGCCGCCGGATGGCATGATCAGGGAGATACAATGAACACTGTCAAATTGATCGTTTCAGTTGTTGCGACCATTGGAGCCTTTCTGTCGGCCGGCTGCGAGGCGATACCAGCCAGCGGGCCGGTCAGCGTCTCGGCCGTCTCGCCCCAGCGCGACGCCGGACTGTTCTGGTCCAGCCACTCCATGGGCAGCATCTGCAAGACACACGGCAGGCGGGTGGCCATCGCGCAGTTCACCGTAGAGTTCGTTACGGAACGGATCGAGCCGGCGAAGCGAGGCGATCCGGACCTGGCGGCCAGGCATTTTGTAACCGTCGCAGCCGATTTTGGCGAGGGGCTGAAGATGGAATTGCCCGGGATGCTCTGCGAACTGATGCGACAGAAAGAGGACATTCAATTTGCGCCAATACACGAAGTTTCGGCCGGCAAGGCCTACGCCAAATTCAAAGGGCTGGAGATGGGGCAGAAGATCGGCGTGAAACGTCCGGAAGATTCCACGTCGGACTGCGGGCGGCCTCTGTGCCTGTCCGTCTATACCGTCGACGGCCTGAGGATCATCGACGCCGATCAGCCGGACATCGAGGAGATAATGATGGAACTGCTGGACGAACTCAAGGTCGATGCCGTCCTGCGTGTCAGGCTGCGGGTGGGCGTCTTCGCCGGCAGGGCGACCATCGAGGATGAATCATCCATAGAGGCCTTCGGCAGGAATTACTTCGGCAACCTGGAATCGACGCGGACGCTTATCGGCGAAAAGCTTGTGGCCGACTGCCAGTCGCGCCCCAAGGCCGGCCGAATCGTCTATCACGTCAATTCAGCCAAGTACTGCTGCGAGGTCAAGGAACTCTTCCTGAAGTACATGGCGATGGCCGCAGTTGTCTCCGGCAATAAGTAAATTCCAGTAATGTGGCGCAGATTTCAAATTTCAAGGATTTATTCAGGTTTGGCGCCGCTGTCTTTTGTCGCGGCGTCCTTGGGTTTGCTATTCGGAATATCTTTTGCGCGATCGCGGCTGAAGTATAAGCACACGCCGGCGAGATTGGCGGCAATGAGGTTGCCGTCCACGACCACCAGATTGCCAAGCAATCCGTCCGGCTCGACCTTGCCAACCGTGCTGACGGAATAATCGCCATGATTCATCCTGTACAGCACCCCTTCGCCGCTTACCAGGACCGAGTCGCGAGTAACTACCGGCCTGCCGGAAATAGGCCACTGAAGCTGACCCTTGGGTGCGGTCCATTCCCCCAGTTTCTTTCCGTCAATGATGCTATACACCGCCAGCCTGTTGCCGCCGCTCAGCAAGAACCTGTCGGAGTCTATCGCCGAAAGCTCGGAGCAGCCGCCTCGCCGTATCCTGGTCGTGTTAGGCCATAAGGGCCGGCCGTCTTCCAGATTAAGGGCCACCACGCTTTGGGCGTCGGCCGGCAGGCAGATAACCGCACCTTTTGACACGATTATTGGACTGCCGGTTGTGTAGCACCGCCCGATCGGATCGAGATCGGGAGAAGGAGGCAGATTGCCCCTCTTCAGAACCGGCAAAATACCATACTGATAGGCCCAGACAGGCTGGCCGCTCCCGGCATCGATCGAAGCTATCACGCCGCTGTTGGTGGCGACAATAACCCTGCCGCTGACGACGGCCGGCGGCGTGCCGACGTCCGGCGGCATGTCAAAAAAATATCTCGCGAAATCAGTCGTGCAGATTGGGGTCTTCCAGACAAGCTGGCCCGTATAAGCCCTAAGACACAACAGGTAGAACCGCCCCATGTATCGGCTGACGAGATAAAGCTGCCCGTCATGATATGTCGGGGCACAGAATATTCTGCAGTTGCGGACCGGATCGTCATCTCCGGAATCGCCGATTTTCCACTTCTGCCTGCCCTGATCCGGAATATCCAGCGCCACCAGGCAGAATATGTCTTTCCTGGGATCGGACTGCATAAGCGTATAGACCATTCCCTGTCCGGCTGTCAGCGTCATTCTGCCGGAGTCGAGATTCAGCGAATTTGGGTAGCTCAGACCGCTTTTACCCAGCGGGCATTGGGAATTCTTCCATTTCTGCCGCCCGGTGAGAAGGTCGACCGCGATCACGCCCTTTTCATCCCGGAAAATGACCGTCTGGTCCGCCACGATCGGATGTATCAGGGGAGGCATGTCTGCATATGGCCTCGGCGTTCCCCCGCTGCTGCCCGTGAACCTGACAGTTGCATGCCCGCCCGCAAGTTTCGCGTCTTGCCGCCACCGTGAATCATCCGGATCAGAGTAAGGGCTGCGCGAGCCCACCGATACGCAAAGTCTCTGGTGTAAGGGAACTTGAGGGTCGTCCTCGGGGAACCGCCAGCCCGGCCGCAGGACCACATCGCAGTTCCCCATGAGCGCCATGCCGTCCGGCACCGCCCCGACGCCATGCCAGTCTTGCCCGGGAACACCGCGAGCACACGCCTGGCGGATCGGACGAGCTTTGAACGACTCAACGAAATCCACCAGATTCTGTTGTTTCCCGCCCAGTTCAGCCGTGGCCTGAGAAAATCCTTTTTTGAGTTTTTCAACCGCTTCCTGGCAGCCCCCGGGGTCGCCGCCCAGATGCGACGCCACTGCCGTCTTGGCCAGAATCAGCGGTTCGGACGGATCGCCCGAGATCGACTTAAGCGCCAGGTTCCAACAATGTGCGGCCTGGCTGAACCGGCCGCCGTCCATATGAATAGGCGCCAGGGCCAGCAGGGCCTTTACTCCCCAGCTTGTGTGCGGATAATCGTACGCGAGCTGCTGCAGCAGGGTCGTCGCTTTGGAGCCGGATTCCATAGCCTGTCTGTAAAGTTGCTCGGCCCGCGGATCGTAGATGGTCTTGTAGAGTTTCAGGCCATCGGGTTTCATCTTGCCGACCATGTCGTTTACTTTCACGCGAATTGACGTGTAGCTCCTGCCGTCAGGCAGCGGATAAAAAAAATTGTCCTGCGACATGAGGGTTTCTATGATCTGCAAAGCCCGCTTGTAGTCCCCCTTTTCAAGATACTTTTCCGCGTCCCCAAGACTGCCGATCGTGAGCGGATTGCATATCACTATAGGCGTTGGCGTGGTATCCGGTTTCTTCGACGGGGCGGTTTCCTGTGCATGGACCTGCTGCACCCAGCGGCCCGGACAGGCCGGACCCGCAAGGAATAATGCCGCTGGAACCAGAATAACAAAATGAACTCTTATCAACAACGTTTCCAATGGCATATGAATCGCTCCCTGAAATTACCTGCCTGCGGACCTTTTCCGCGAACCTTGAATATGCGTAAAATCCGATGTGGACATGCGCATTTTCAGGGTTTTTTGATCTCCAGAACGACGCGGAATCCGATGCTGTAGTCTGAGACGGCGCAGGCATCGCGAAGGGCTGAACGAAAGTAGCGGACATCATTGCCCCGGCACCCGCCTCGCATAACCCGGGATTCGCCGGACTTCGGGCCGGAGGGGTCAGTCTGCTTTTTATCGTCATATGCGCCGTTAAAATCCGAACACCATTCCCACGCGTTCCCGAGGATGTCATACAGGCCCCATGGATTGGGATTCTTCTGCCCTACCGGGTGCGTTTCCGGTTTGGGGGTGTTCCTGAAGTACCAGGCGTAGTCCCCCAACTTGTCGCTGTCGTCTCCGAAGAAGAACCGCGTCTTGCTCCCCGCGCGGCAGGCGTATTCCCACTCCGCTTCGGTGGGCAGCCGGACAGTCTTGCCGGTCTTCTGGGAGAGCTTCTTGCAGAACTCCACGGCGTCGGCCCAGGTAACCTGCTCGACCGGATTCTTGGGATTCCTGAAATTGCTGGGGTTCTTTCCAATGATCGCTTCGTACTGCTCCTGCGTTACCTCAAAGACGCCCATATAGAACGATCTGCTGATTATCACCTCGTGCTGAGGCCCTTCATTGTCGCCGCGTCCCTCCTCCGTCTTGGGACTACCCATGAGGAATTCTCCCGGCGGGATGAGGGCCAGTTTCATTGTAACTTTGTTGCCCATATCCAGCGAGACCTGGATTTCCTTTATCCCCGCCTGTTTGGCGTAGCTGGCGACCACATTCCTGGCCTCCTGGAAGTCGAAAGGTTTGGAGGCAGGCTGGGATGCGGGACGGACTATAGTGCTTGTCTGCTCGTCTGCGGGCGCCTGCACAACAAACGCCAATATCCCCGCGACAGCCAAAACTCCTGTAACTATCCTGAGTATTGTCGCCATTTCCTTCTTCCTTTTGCAATTCAAAACTGCGGTTCGTTTCATCCCGGCCGGCATTTCCAGGCGCAAATTCATGCCTGCGGCCATCGCCGGTATAGCCGGGATTTCCGGGTGGTGCGTCAATTCGCAAGGGATCGCTTACTGATAATAACTGAATCCAGACAGAAGAAAAGGTTCAAAAATCTGAAATCAGGCAGCTATGGATGCGTTTGCTTACCCATTCCTGTAATTCGGGAAATATTCCTGGAGCGGTTTGACAGACCAGGCCGAGTCGCTGTCGCCCTTGACCTGCTGGGCGGCGTGGAGCGATTCCATCGCCTGCACTGCGGCCTCGGCCGAGGTCATCGTGGTGATGATCGGCACGTCGCGGATCGTGGCCAGGGCGCGAATTTTCCCCTCGTCGGTGGTCGGGCCGCGGCGGGTAGGCGTGTTGATGATAAGGGCGATCTCGTTGTTGGCGATCAGGTCGGCGATGTTGGGCCTGCCCTCAGCCAGCTTGGGTATTGTGGCGCACCTGGCGCCGGCCGCGGCGATCATCTTCTGCGTGCCATCAGTGGCGGCCAGTTCGTACCCCATGGCGGCCAGGCGCCTGCCGAGTTCGCCGACCAGCGGCTTGTCGGCCTGGCAGACGGATATGAAAATTTTGCCGGCAGACGGCAGGGTGCCGCCGGTGCCCATCTGGCTCTTGGCGAACGCCATGCCGAAACTCCGGTCGACGCCCATCACCTCGCCTGTGCTCCGCATCTCCGGCCCGAGGATCACGTCCACGCCGGGAAACTTGGCGAACGGAAAGACGCTTTCCTTTACCGACGTGTGGCCGGGGCGCGGCGCCTCTGTAACGTTCAGTTCTTCGAGGCTCTTGCCGGCCATCACCTTGGCCGCAAGTTTCGCCCACGAAACGCCCGTCGCCTTCGAGACGAACGGGACCGTCCGCGATGCGCGCGGATTGACCTCGAGGATATAGACCTGGTCGTCCTTGACGGCGAACTGGACGTTCATCAGGCCGCGGACCTGCAGCTTCTCGGCCAGCAGCCGCGCCTGGCGTTCGATCTCGGCGACGATTGCATCCGGCAGCGAGAAGTGGGGGATCGCGCAGGCGGAATCGCCGCTGTGGATGCCCGCTTCTTCGATGTGCTCCATCACGCCGCAGATGACGGAGCGCGGATTCTTCTCGCGCGTTCCGTCGCGCCGCGGGCCGAAGTCGGCCAGGCAGTCCACGTCGATCTCGGTGGCGTTGTCGAGAAATTTATCGACCAGGATCGGGTGGTCGCGGCCGACGGTCGAGGCGTTGACCGCCTTGGCCATGTAGACGTCGAGCTGGGCCTCGTCGCTGACGATCTCCATCGCCCTGCCGCCCAGGACATAGCTGGGCCGCACCAGCACCGGATAGCCGATCCGATTTGCAACCGAGCGGGCACCCTCGATGGAAAAGGCCGTGCCGCCCGCAGGACATTTCAGTTTGAGCTCGTCCAGCACCTCGGCGAACCGCTTGCGGTCCTCGGCCACGTCGATCATGTCCGGCGTGGTGCCGATGATCGGCACGCCCGCCTCCTCCAGCCCGCGGGCAAGATTCAGCGGCGTCTGCCCGCCGAACTGCACGATCACGCCGTAAAGCAGGCCTTCAGGTTGTTTGAGTGGCCGGCCGTTGATCCGCTCGCAGATGTTGACCACGTCCTCGTGCGTCAGCGGCTCAAAGAAGAGCATGTCGGACGTGTCGTAATCGGTCGAGACGGTCTCGGGGTTGGAATTGATCATCACCGACTCGAAGCCCAGCTCCTTTGCCGCGAATGCCGCCTGCACGCAGCAGTAGTCGAACTCGATCCCCTGGCCAATCCGGTTCGGCCCGCCGCCAAGAATCACAATCTTCTTCTTATCCGTTACGCGAACCTCGTCGTCAACAAACTGCCCGGCCGGTGATTTGGATATAGCAGTCTGCTGAAAAAGTGGCACGGGCATCTTGCCCGTGTGTTCCACGGCCGTCCCGGCCGTGGCTGTGCCATTTTTCAAGCATTCCATGGGCGAGACGCCCATGGGACACACGGACGAGACGTCCGTGCCACGAAACACCGCCTTCTTGCCGCCGGCCGTTTCAACACGGGTCATCGGCGTCTCATACGAAGAATAATAATACGGCGTATACGCCTCGAACTCCGCCGCGCACGTGTCCACCAGCTTATAGACCGGCTTAATCTTCGCAAATTCTCGCAATCGTCGAATGGTTTTGTCGTCGGTTCCCCAGATCGTCGCCAGTTGAATATCGCTGTAGCCCCACTGCTTGGCTTTGCGAAGAAGATTTTCAACCCAGCCCTCTTCCATATCTTTTGTCTTAATATCAACGGGAAGGCTGGCAATTCTTTGGGCAGTTTTCTGAGCTTGTTTTTTCATCACCGGATCGGTTTCCCATCCTTTGGCGCCGTGTTCCATTTCCAGTGATTTCATGCTACTGGCATCGATATACACCTTGGCTATTCCGCCAACCTCCACCAGTTCATCCTCAAAATCGACCAGTTCCTTGAGGTTTGTGAGGAACCAGGGGTCGATGGCGGTCAGTTCGTAGATTTGCTCGACAGACCAGCCCATCTTGAGTGCGTAGCGGATGTAGTAAAGTCTGCCCTGGCTTGGCACGGCGAGTTTGCGGCGGAGCTTTGACTCCTCGACCGGGTAGGCGGTGTCTTCCGAGCCGACGGCGTCGGTCTGGCCCCTGTCTTTGCCCTTTTCCCCGGCCTTATCCTTCGTGCGGATGCTCTTGAGCCACTTGTCATTGTTATCCAACCCCAGGCCGAAACGCTTGACCTCCATCGAGCGGATGCCTTTTTGCAGGGCCTCCTTGAAGGTCCGCCCGATGCTCATCGCCTCGCCGACGCTCTTCATCTGGGTCGTGAGCGTCTCGTCTGCGTCCGGGAATTTTTCAAAAGTCCAGCGCGGGATCTTCACCACGCAATAGTCAATCGTCGGCTCGAAGCAGGCGGGCGTCTGGCGCGTGATGTCGTTGGGTATCTCGTCGAGCGTGTACCCGACGGCCAGCTTGGCCGCGATCTTTGCGATGGGAAAGCCGGTCGCCTTCGACGCCAGGGCCGAGCTGCGCGACACGCGCGGGTTCATCTCGACCACGACCATCCTGCCGGTCTTGGGATCGGTGGCGAACTGGATGTTGCTGCCGCCGGTCTCCACGCCGACCGCCCGGATGATGGCGATGGATGCGTCGCGCATCAACTGATATTCCTTGTCGGTCAGCGTCTGGATGGGGGCCACAGTTATGCTGTCGCCGGTGTGCACGCCCATGGGGTCGAAGTTCTCGATGGAGCAGACGATCACAACGTTGTCGGCCTTGTCGCGCATCACCTCCAGCTCGAACTCCTTCCAGCCGAGCACCGACTGCTCGATGAGGATCTCGCTGATGGGGCTGGCCCGCAGGCCGCGGTCGGCGATGGTCTCGAACTCGTCCTTGTTGAACGCGAACCCGCCGCCCGTGCCGCCCAGGGTGTAGGCGGGGCGTATGCAGACCGGCAGGCCGACCTGGGCGGCGATCCGCCGGGCGTCTTCCATGTTGTGGGCCACGCCGCTGGCTGGCACTTCCAGCCCGATCTTCAGGCAGATGTTCTTGAACTCGGTGCGGTCCTCGGCCCGGTGGATCACCTGGCGGGTCGCCCCGATCATCTCCACGCCGAAGCAGTCCAGCACGCCCATGTCGTAGACCGCCACCGCCGTATTGAGTCCGGTCTGGCCGCCCAGCGTCGGCAGCATCGCGTCGATATGGAAAGGCCCGTTCAACTCGGCCTGGATGATCTTGGCCACCGCCTGCGGCGTGATCGGCTCGATATAGGTGCGGTCGGCGAACTCCGGATCGGTCATTATGGTGGCCGGGTTGGAGTTGATGAGAACGATCTTGTATCCTTCCTCGCGCAGGGCCTTGCACGCCTGCGTGCCGGAATAATCGAACTCGCAACCCTGGCCGATGATGATCGGCCCGGACCCGATGATCAGGATCGTCTTGATGTCATCCCTGCGGGGCATAATTCGTCCTTGCCGTAAAATTGAGGTAGGTTAGCAAATCGCCCCGCCCCAGACAAGCAAATCCGCCAGGCTATTTTAGAGAAAACTATCGCTGTTTAACACTACAACGAGACTTTAGCTCAAGAAAATTCATCCAGCCATCCGATGGTTCCTTACAGGACGCCTTGACAGCAAAGGAGCTACGGCATGGATGTCAAACAGATTCAGCAGTTGCGGCCGATGTTGAACACGTACT
>JACRIL010000206.1 GCA_016235825.1 Planctomycetota bacterium | reverse complement strand
ACCGAGACGCAGAACCGCAATCGGCGCGCACGGCAGTCCCACGTGAAAGCCAAACTCAGGCGGTTACGCAGACTTGGCGTCAAGTTGTATAAGCTGCGATGCTGCATCATGCCAGAGGAAGTTTCGTTGTAGTGTTAGGCACTTTTTCAGGAGGCTTCAAATGATGAAAACAGGATGGCTCGTTACATTGACGGCGGCATGCCTTGTCAGTGCAACTGTGATGGCGGCCGACCCGGCGCCGGTTGCCCAGCCGGCATCGGCCAAAATGGTCTATGAGGCCGGCAACATGCTGGCGATCTTCACCAAAAGCAGGGTTCTCTCCGAGGGCCTGAAGTTCAACTTCAGCGGCGATTCCGGCGAGATCAAGATTAACGGCACATCGGCGAAACTGGCCGCCAAATTTGATCGTGCCAAGAATCTGCTGGGTCTCGGTCTGGACACGAACCGGGATGGAACCGTTGACGACAAAGAATTCATGGCGACCAAGGACAAGGCCTGCGGCTTCCGGTTCAAGGACGCCGACGGCAGGGATTGCCAGATTGTCTTCAACGCCCTGTTGCCCGGCGTGGATAAGTCGGGCCAGATCAAGACGTTGGCCGGAGCGTATTACCCGAATTACTGCATGAAGGGCGTTCTGGCCGGCCAGACCGTCAGGCTGGTCGACGAGGACATGAACGGCACATTCTCGCAGGACGGCAACGACGGAATAGTCATCGGCAATACCGCCTATGCGCTGCCGCTGTGCAGGATGCATCTGATCGCGGGCAAACATTACCAGCTTGAAGTCGCCTCTGACGGCGCGAGCATCACCGCCACGCCGGCCGACGACCTCAAACTCGGCCTGGTCGAGGCGCCGCTGCTGATCCCGGCGACGAAAACTCTGGTTTTGATGGATGACACGAACGGCAGGGCGTATGATCTTGTCTCGGCGGCCAAGGTCGGCATTCCGGAAGGAACCTATTCTTTCTGCTATGCGGCAGTAACTTCCGGGGCGAATTCCATGTCCGTTTACCCGACGGCGCCCAACAATCCGCGGGGCAACGGCGGCACACCCAAATATCCGATATCGCCCGACGCGATAAACGTGTTGTCCCTCGGCCCGTCGTTCAAGCTGTACTTCGAGGCGTTTGGCAGCGATAAAATAAACGTGAATCCCGGCGTCTCAGTGTTTGGCTCAGGCAATGAATATTATGCGTTGAATTTTGCCAGCGGAGGGACGAGTACGCCCTCAATCAGCATGTACAACGGGAAGAAACTTTTGTCCAAAGAGTATATGGCATATGGGTGAGGCGGCGGCCTGTGCACGTACACAAGGAGTGTACACAAGGAAATGACAAAAGATGAAGGCAAGGTTACCGTAACGGTCGATATAACCGGTTTGGGTTCGGTCAGCGGCGACATACCATATAAGGATTTTAACGGCAACTTCCTGATAAATCCGAAATTCGGAGACATAAAGGAACCGGTTGCGACCAAGCCGCTGCCCGCGAAGAAGGGCAAGTAGCATGGAGAGTTAAAGCAACCGTTCTGAAGTTTGAATTTGAGAATTGCGCGGCGGCCCGGCAAGAGGCCGCCGTTTTTTCATGTATTTGGGGATTTTGCGACCCTTTCATGTCTCAAAGTGTTATATAGACATATAATCCTTCTGAGGCAAACGCATCTGAATCGGAGAAAAGCCATGCCAACAATGAGATATGCGATAATCGCACTGGCCGCGCAACTGCCGATGCTGGTTTCGGCGGCAATGGCGGCAGACCCGCCCAAGGCGGCGGGGCCTTCCGTGGCGGCGAAGATGGCCTTTGAAGCCGGCGAAATACAGCCGATTTTGACCAGAAGCAGGATTGTCTCCAAAGGTACGCCATTCAGGTTCAAAGGCGATTCCGGCGAGATCAACGTCAACGGCTCGCCTATGAAACTGGCCGCCAAATTCAGCCCTTCCAAAGATGACCCCATGAATTATATCACCATCGGGCTTGACATTAACCGGAATGGGACTGTTGACGACGATGAATTCGTGCGGACAAAGGATAAGGCCTGCAGTTTCAAATTCAAAGGAACCGACGGCAGGGAATACCAGCTTTTCGTCTGTTGCCCGGAACCGTCTCTGTTCAGCAATGTCGGCAATGGCAAAGCCGTCGGCAAACTGATGGTCAAACCCTTCGCCGGGACTTATTATCCGAATTACTGCATGAAGGGGGCTGTTGCGGGTCAGTCCGTCAGGCTGATCGATGAAAATGCGGATGGGGTCTTCACGCAGGATGGCAAGGACGGAATAGCTATCGGCAACGGCAATTATGCCTTGCCGCTTTACAGGACGCACATGATAGCGGGCAAGCACTACCAGATCGAGGTCGCATCCGACGGCTCGAGCATCGCCTTCGCGCCGGCCGGCAACCTGAAAGTCGGCCTGGTCGAGTCGCCGCTTTTGACCGCGGCGGCCAAAGCGATCGTGATTGCCGATGAGGCAAACGGCAGGGCCTACGATCTGGTGTCGGCGGGCAAGGCCGGAATACCGGAGGGAACATATTCGTTCTGCTACACGGTTATAACTTCGGGCGACGCCTCGTTGTCCGGCATCCCGGCGACGGCCGGCAAATTCCCCGGTAACGCCGGCACGCCGCAATATCCGATAACCGCCGACAGGATTAACGTTCTGTCGCTCGGGCCGCCATTCAGGCTCTCCTATCAGGCCTGCAAGTACGATTCCAGCATTATCGTAACTCCCGCCCCAGGCATCGAGATAGCCAGTTCGGGCAGCGATGTTAACATAACCCGTTACGTCGGCATCGGGATGGTAGGCTCGGGCAATGAATACTACGCGTTGACTTATACGAAAGGAAAGACGCCGCCTTCCGTCAGCCTGTACAATGGCGGCAAACTGCTGTCCCAAGAGTCGATGAAGTTTGGGTGAGGCGGCGGCCTGTGCACGTACTCAGGGCGAGTACACAAAGAAATGACAAAAGAAGAAGGCAAAGTAACCATGACCGCAGATATCGCCGGTTTCGGCTCAGTCAGCGGCGATTTGACTCTGACGGAACTGGACGCGGGAAACAAAAAACCGGTCTATCCGGTCTTCGGCGAGGTCAAGCAGCCGGTTACGACCAAACCCTGACCCGGCAAAGTCGTGAAGGAAACGTACTCCAGATAAAAGTTGCCAATAATCAATGGCGTGGGTTTTTCAAGGCGGCTCCCAAAAAGCCGCCTTTTTTATATCTTCACGATGTCGGGGGTTTCATCCGGCGTTCCGGCGACAATACGCAATTGTAAATCGGACAGCTTCCGGCGATAATGCCCGCCTCGTATTTCGGCCGGCGGATTGGACGCATGTCGGCCGCGAAAATCAATTATTGCATCAGAGGTCTGTAACTATGGCGAAAGACGAAAAAAGAACCGGCGATCCGGCAGAGGCCGGAGAATCCCAGGCCGGTGCGGCCGGCGACCATCGCGGCGATTTCATACGCGACATCGTCGAGCAGGACAACAGTACCGGCAAATGGGGCGGACGGGTCAATACCCGCTTTCCGCCCGAGCCCAACGGCTATCTGCACATCGGCCACGCCAAGAGCATCTGCCTTAACTTCGGCATCGCAAAGCAGTACGCCGGCAAGTGCAACCTGCGGTTCGACGACACCAATCCGGCAAAAGAAGAGCAGGAATACGTCGATTCGATCATCGAGGACGTCCGCTGGCTCGGCTGGGACTGGGAAGACCGCCTCTATTATGGCAGCGATTATTTTGAGCAGATGTACCTGTGGGCCGAGGAACTTGTGAAAAAAGGCAAGGCGTACGTCTGCGACCTGTCGGCCGACGAGGTAAGCAGGACTCGCGGCAGCCTCACCAGCCCCGGTAAGGAAAGCCCGCACCGCAACCGCAGCCCGGAGGAAAACCTGGACCTGTTTCGCCGGATGCGGGCCGGGGAGTTCCCCGACGGCAGCCGCACGCTGCGGGCGAAGATAGACATGGCCTCGCCGAACCTCAACATGCGCGATCCCGTCATGTATCGCATCCTTCACCAGGAGCATCATAGACAGGGCGACAAGTGGTGCGTCTACCCGATGTACGATTGGGCGCACGGGCTGGAGGATTCCATCGAGCGGATAACGCACTCGATCTGCACGCTGGAATTCGAGAATCATCGCCCGCTCTACGACTGGTTCATCGACCAGCTCGGCATATATCACCCTCAGCAGATCGAGTTCGCCCGGCTGAACCTGACGTACACGGTGATGAGCAAGCGGCGGCTGCTGGAACTGGTGCAGGGCAGACACGTGCAGGGCTGGGACGACCCGCGCATGCCGACCATATCGGGCATGAGGCGGCGGGGATTCCCGCCGGAGGCTATCCGCAATTTCTGCGAGCGGATCGGCGTCAACAAGTTCAACAGCACGGTCGATTACGCCCTGCTGGAGTTCTGCGTCCGCGAGCGCCTCAACAGGGTTGCGCCCCGCGCGATGGCGGTGCTGCGGCCTCTGAAAGTCGTCATCGAAAATTATCCCTCCGGCCAGATTGAGCAGCTTGACGCGGTCAACAATCCGGAAGACCCGTCGGCCGGGACGCGAAAAGTGCCGTTCACCCGCGAGCTTTACATCGAGCGGGACGATTTCATGGAAGATCCGCCGAAGCAGTTTTTCCGGCTCGCGCCGGGCCGTGAAGTCCGCCTGCGATACGCCTATTTCGTCAAGTGCGTCAACGTTGTGAAGGACGCCGGAGGCCAGGTGGTCGAACTTCGCTGCACTTACGACCCTGCCACCCGCGGCGGCGACGCGCCGGACGGCAGGAAGGTCAAGGCCACGCTGCACTGGGTGAGCGCCGCCGAATCCCTGCCGGTCCAGGTCAGGCTGTACGATCATCTGTTCACAAAGACCGATCCCGACGACGTGCCGGAAGGCGGCAATTATCTGGCCAATCTCAATCTCAATTCGCTGGAGATCGTCAGCCAGGCCCGAACAGAACCATCTATCGCGTCAGCGGCGGCCGGCTCGCTCTTCCAGTTCGAGCGGCTGGGATATTTCTGCCTCGACAGGGATTCCAAACCCGGCAAACCGGTTTTCAACCGCACGGTTACGCTGAAAGACGCGTGGGCAAAGGTCCAGAAGAAGGCCGGAACCAGCGGCGCCTGACAGCTATTTGCTTGCCGGCTGCGGCTGGGTCGCCGGGGCTGAGGCGGCCGGCAGCGGCGGGGCCGTAGCGGCGTACAGCACCAGATTCCGCATGACGTTGAAGGCGCTTTCGGGCTCATATCCATCGCAGGCGTACGAGGGGTAACCCACCAGTCCGGCGACGATGTCTTCCTGGCTGAAGATGACTTTGGGCCTGTCGCCGGCCAGCACCGCCATCAGGCGCGGCTCCTTCATCCCGCCGGTCCGGGCCCGCGTTACGCGGCGATATTTGACCTTCTCGATGGTCATGTCCTTGATCTGATAGACCGGGCTGGACAGCGGCAGAGGCAGCAGGCTGTCGGCGCCCAAAAGTTCGCCGATCAGTTCCCTGGCCGAATCGCCGAACGGCTTGGACCCGCCGCCGGAGTCGAAGAAAACCAGTCCGCCCCGTTCGACATAATCCTTGAGTGCGGCCTTGTCGTCATCTTTCAGTTTAAAAGCGGTCGTGCCGGTCAGTATCGCCAACCTGGCGCCGGAATCCTTGAGCGCCGCGATCTCGACCGGTTCGGGCGGGTATTCGACCTTGACCCTGTTAAATTTCCCCAGCAGCCTGGCGAAACGCTCCATGGCCAGCGGCTCGGCGTCGCAGTTGCCGGCGTACTTGAGTTTGACGATCTTTACAGTCCTGTCGAAAGGCCCCTTGGGTTCGGCCGGCCATGAGTTAGCGCCGCGGTTCTTGATCTGCTTGTCCGTAACATACAGCATGATGGTCGAGGCGGCGTCGAAGGCCTGCTTGCCCGTGGCGATCGCGTACTGCTGCCAGGGCAGCGACAGGTCGTCGTCGGTGTGCAGAACAAGCGGGCGGATGCCGTTGTGCACCATCGAGAACTTCACCTTGCCGCCGGTCAGGCCGTGTATCTTGTAGAATTCGTGGTCGGCGCCGAGGATCTGAAGCTCGTATTTCGGGAAGAGTTTCCTGTACAGTTCTTTCATGCCGCCGCCAAATGCCGCGCCGCCGCACTGCGTCATCACAAAGAGCGTCCCGCCCTGATTGACGTAAGTCCGCAGCTTGTTGATCTCCTCGTCGGAAAAGGCGGGCTTGATCGACCCGCCGATGTAGACGATCGGAGCGTCGTGCCACTCGCCCACGTCGCTCTTTAGCGTGATGATCTGCCAGTTGACTTCTTTTTCCAGGGCTTTCGATTGCCAGCGGCAGAGGTTCGCGCAGTCGCGGGGGCGGTTGTTCCAGTCGCCCTTGTACTCGAGCTTGTTGAACATGATCGGCTTCTGGCCGCGGATAAGGAACAGCAGGGCGAACGCGGTAGCCTCTATGCGCTGGTTTGTCTGGGCGTCCCTTGTGCCCTCATGCGCCAACCCCCGTCTCCAGGAACCGGCATCCTCCTGGTCGCCCAGGATTTTTCTGGCGCCTTCCTTGAACCAGTCCATCCTGCCGAAATATTTGTATCCGCTGGCCAGCCCGACCCGCTCGACGCCGTAGAGGTAATAATAGGGCGAGGACTGTTCGTGTCCTTCGGGGGCCGCGAGCGTTCTTTCAAAATTTTTGTCAAACCAGTCGAGTCCCCTCTGTATCGCCCGCATCTCAACCTCGTGGCTGACATTGCACTTGCTGAACGATTCGGCGAACAGTGCGTCGAAGCAGACGAACAGCGTGGCCACGCCCGCCGCCGTCATGTTGCCGTAGGATGGCTCGCCAGCCTCCCGATAATTCCATCCCCCGTCGGTGTTCTGCCTGCCTATCCAGAAGTTCATGGACTTGTACCAGTACTCGCGGGGTATCTCCATCCCCGCCCGCTGGCCGGCCCAGACGCCCAGCTGGCCGTACTGCCCGTTGGAATTATCCCCGTCGGTGCCTGCGCGGGGATCCGACAGAGTAATGTTTCTGCTGGGCGTGATATAACTGTACCCGCCGTTATTGGTGCCGTTGATCAGCCAGTTGACGTCCTTTTCCAGGTTCTTCTGGAACTTGTTGCGGGTGGTCTTGTTTGCGGAAAACCAGACGTTGCTCCTCAGGCCGACGCTATACGTCCGCCAGTCGGTGGTCTCCATCATGCCATCTTCCGTTCTTCTGAGAGCGCCCTTGTCGGCATCGGACATCTTTTTGATCTCGTCGGCGGTCTTGAGTTCGACGGACTTTTCCTGCATCCCGGCCAGCCAGTCCAGGGCCTTGGCGATTTTGGGCTCCTGGGGATCGACCCCGCTGTCCAGCAGGGCGTAGCAGGCCAGGGCCGTCAGGCCGGTTATGTAATACATCCTGTTGCTGGCGCCGTCCTGGCTTTTAGGCTGGCCTGACGGGCCCCAGCTTCCGTCATCCATCTGCTGCGACCAAAGGTAGGCGAGGCCCTTTTCAATGGCCTTGCTGATATCCTCGTCGGTGAACGACTCGACAGGCCTGCCCCTTTGAGCCTGGGCCGGCTGGGCGAAAACAACAGCCAGGGCGGCAATCGCGGCGGAAATAACGAGCTTCCTCATGGTTTGAATCTCCTTGTCATCGGAGGTTTTACAAGTCCGCATCAGAAGCATGCGCCGGCGACAGACCCGCATGGCTCATCAATATAGATATTGCGTCAAATCCCTCTTTGGCAACAGTATTTTTAAAAATAATTTTTCCCGCCGCCATTCAGGATTTTAATGCTGGCCATCAGAATTTATAATGCCACAAAAGAACTTGCCGTGTAACCTTTGGAAGGATAGAATCAATATCAGATAGATAATCGGCCGGAGGAGCATGAAAATGACCCGTAGATTATGGTTTATTGCCGCGGCTGTCGCCGGCGCGTGCCTGCCGTTGGCGATCGCCCAGACCGCCGCCCCGCAGTCCGAAGCGCCATCCGCGGCGACCTCGCCGGTGGAAATCCTCGTCGCCAAACGCGAGAAGGAGCCGATTCGCAAGGCCGACCTCGACATGCTGCTGCCTCTGCTGGAGGAAAACGCCAAGGCATATGCCGAAAACCGCCTGGAACCGCACCGTCTGGATCTCTGGCTGGGCAAGTGGGCCAAATATGATGCCGATACCGCCGACCCGCTGGTGGAAACTCTCAACACCGCGATCAGGAAATACCAGAAAAACAATGTGGTGCTCCTGCGGATAATGAACGATTTGATCGCGCCGCTGGAGCATACCGGTTCGTGGGCGCCGACGCCCGAGATGGTCCGCAAGGCGCTGGATGTAATTCAGCCCGTCCGCGCTCAGCAGAAATGGCTGGACATACCCAAGGCGGACCCCAAGACGCTGGATAAACTCAAGATGCCCAACGTGACGGATACCAAGAATGTCCCCCCTGAGGTCCTGCTCAAAAAAACCGCCGACGTCCAGAAGGTGCGGGATCAGAAGATGAAAACTGAATGGCCGGCGATAACCAACAACGAGCAGTTGTGGGAACTGGACAGCCGGATTTTTTTCCTGCGCCTGATGCTCGCCAGCGAGGAAGAGGACAAGAAACTTGTCCAGGAACTTGTCGACGCCGCGACCATGAGAAGCGGGATGTTTGGGGTGAATTTTAACAGAATTGTCTCGGCTGTGGGGAACGGCACCGTCAAAGATGCCAGGGTAAAGCCGTATTTTCTTGCCATTAAGGGCCTTTACGATGGATCTGCCAAAAGGCAGACGTTAGACCAGGAATTCGTCAGCAAGATGAACGCGGCTGGAATAAGGGATACCAGACAGATATGGCGGCTGATTGAGGCGCTGTCGGCACCCGGAAGCAAACTGACCGACGATCAGAAGAAGGATCTGGCGACGGCAAAGCTGGACGAGGCCGCCTGGCGAAAGTCGTTCAGCGAGTATCCATTTGGTGCCGGAAACACGCCGCTTTACACGTATCTGGTCGTCTTCAGGCCGGATGCCGAGAGCGAATTCAGAAGAGATCAGCTTAATATCCGCGACACAAATCGCAGTTTGAGAAGTCTGGCTTCCAAGTGCGGCGAGACTCTGCCCGAACTGCCGAGGTAACGGAGTTTTTTCCGAGCGGTTTTGAGACAATTTCGTTTTGCGGCAATTCTGCGTTTGCGAACGATCATCCATGCGGTAGAATCCCCGATTCTCACGGCCGTTTGGCCGGGACTTCCACGCCAGGCCGGCCGGATGTTTTAAAGCGGGATTGCAAAGTTGGAACTGTTAAGAGAATTCAGGAAATCGGTTACCTTCGGGTTCCTGCGGATCGGGACGGAGATCGCGCACAAGTGCGCCGATCCATATGTGATCGAAGGCCTGAGGCATTTCATCCGCGGGCTGTCGCGCGTGGCGGTGCCGCTGCGGATCATGCTGAAAAAGAGCATGAAGCTGGCCGGCGTCTACCGGCCCGGCCTGATGGACGAATATTTCGACCGGGCGATAGATCAGCTCACGCTGCTGGGGCACATTTTCCGCGTCGGTTTCCCCAAGAGCGGCTGCCTTGAGGCCTTCGAGTTCGACGATACTTTCAGCCGCCTCCAGCAGGCATGCGATATGGGCAAGGGGGCAATCGCCATCGCCCCGCATCTGATCTGCTACACGATGTTCCCGGAACTGGTCTCGTACCGGATTCCGTGCAGCGTCTATATGCGCCGCACGAAAGACCCGCGTAAATTCCGGATAAACATGGCTCTGTGCTCGTTCGGCAAGACGCACTTCGTCTACACGGAGAGAGACGCGGAAAAACGCGACCGCCTGGCGGTGTCGATCCAGGCCCTTCGCGAGAAGCGGCTGCTGTACGTTACGGCCGACACGCCACGAAAGAGCCACGAGGGCGTCGAAGTCTCGATCCTCGGCAAAAAAACCTATTTTCCGACCGGGGTGTTCATAATGTCGCTGCGGACCGGAGCGCCGGTCGTCCCGGCCTGGTGGGTCTGGAAGGACGGCAAGTACCGGATCAGTTTCGACGAGCCGATAATTCTTCCCCGCGGCGGGGGAATCACGCAGAAGGTTGAGGCAGCAACGAAGGAATGGGCCGGCCGCATCGACAGGTTCCTCCGCGAGCACCCCGAGATGTGGTGGAACTGGATGGACAAGCGATGGATGAGGATAATGCGGGGACAATGAGCATAGTGGCGTATATTTGCCATGTTGAAAACCGTTATTCAGGCAGATTGATCGAGATCGGGTTGTGTAACAGGCCCCCGCTTTAGCGGGGGTGAAAAGATGGTCGAGATTTTGTTGTTGTGATGTGTTGGTTTATCAGATCGCTGTGTTTATGGCAAAATAAAGGAACATTATAAAAAAAAGATGCAGGACATAATAACACATCAAAACAACGTTATTTTATCCTCCACCTTTACCCCCGCTAAAGGGCTTGTCGATTTAGTTGGCACGCGAATTGCCATCTTGACAGGCATGGTATAATCGTGCCCGTCAAGGAGAACAGCATGAGACGATGGGCTACGACATCGATGGATCGAACTCAAATACTTCTGT
>JACRIL010000205.1 GCA_016235825.1 Planctomycetota bacterium | reverse complement strand
TCCGGCGGCAAAAGTGGTTGGATGCGTCGCCATAATTCGTCCGTAAGCAGCGGTTTGGCCATAGTTGTGTCCTCCCTGACACAGAATATTTATCGGCCAAACCATTGCTCAAAAACTAGGTTTTGTTAGAGTGCCTTAATGGCAAACCGTGGGGTCGGCGCGTTATACTCTCCTTCTGATGTCCATTACACAAATATTGCTGAGGCCTCTTGCATACATGGCCTCGCTGCACGCATCAGGTCAACTCAAGGCCTTTTTGAAGGCGCACACGCGCACTCGCCAGGTGCAGGATGAATTATTGAACCGGCTGGTTCGTGCGCACGCGGAAAGCGATTTCGGCCGCGATCATAATTTCGACAAGATCAAATCCTGGGACGATTTCCGCAAGGCTGTTCCGGTCCGCTCCTACGAGCAGTTCAGCCCGTACATAGATCGCGTCTTCGCCGGCCGGTTTAACGCCATGCTGCCGCCGGGGGAAAAGGCGCTGATGTTCTCGATGACCAGCGGCACGACCGGCCGGCCCAAACATATCCCCGTTACACGGCACTTCCTCGCCGACATCCGCCGCGGCTGGAACACCTGGGGCCTGCGGGCGCTTAAGGACCACCAGAGCGCCTGGCTGAGGAATGTGCTCCAGATTTCATCGTCGATGCACGAGGCGGCCAGCCCGACCGGCGTGCCGTGCGGGGCGATAAGCGGCCTGCTTGCGGCGACACAGAAAAAAATGGTCAGATACATGTACGCCGCGCCAAATTGGGTCGCCGAGGTCGACGACCCGATCGACAAGTATTACATGATCCTGCGGTCCGCCGTCGCCCGCGACGTGGCGATCATCACCACGGCCAATCCGTCCAGCACGATCAAGCTCATCGAGACCGGCCAGGCGAATTTTGAGCGATTGCTCGCCGATCTTTCGGCCGGCACGATCAGCCCGCCAAGCGGCCGCAAATACGACCACGCAGCGAAGATGAAATTCCGCCGCAGGCCCGATCTTGCCGAGCGCCTCCGCGATGCCTCCCGGCGAGATGGACGGCTGCTTCCGCAGCATTTCTGGAGCCTTGCCTTCATCGCCAACTGGACCGGCGGGACGCTGGGGCTTTACATGCCGCGAATCCGCGAACTTTTCGGCGATGTGCCGATCCGCGACATCGGCCTGCTTGCCAGCGAGGGCAGGTTTAATGTGCCGCTGGCCGACGGAACGGCGGCCGGAGTTGCAGATATCGTCGGAAATTTCCTGGAGTTCATCCCCGCCGAATCCCGCGAGATGGAAAACCCGCCCACCCTCCGGGCCGAGGAGGTCGAGGTCGGGCATGAATATTTCCTGGTCTTCTCGAACTGGACGGGGTTTTTCCGCTACAACCTCGACGACCGCGTGCGAGTCGTGGATCGCCTCGGCCTCAGCCCGGTCTTCGAGTTCCTCTCGCGCGGACTGCACACGGCCAACATCACAGGCGAAAAACTCACCGAGCATCAGGTCGTTCAGGCCATGCAGCACGCCTGCCGGCAGGCCGGCCTGAACGTGCAGCGGTTCGTCATGCAAGGCAGGTTCGCCACGACTCCATACTACGAGCTGCGGATGGAGAAGATCGAAAGTTCCGACCCGTCGGCCGCACAAAAACTGACCGATGCCCTCGACGCCGCACTTGCGGAACTGAACATTGAATATGCCTCCAAGCGTCAGAGCGGCCGGCTCGGACCAATCAGACCGGTCCTTCTTGCCGCCGGCGAACTCGATCTGATTGAACTCGATAAAATCCACGCCCGCAAAGGCCGATCCGAACAATACAAGCACCAGTATTTACTCACCGACGTCCTGCCGGAGTAACGGTGTGTCGCGGGCATCCTGCCCGCGTTTGATGCGGCCGTCCCGGCCGCAATGGTTTATCCTGAGATGGCACTTTGAACCGACTGTTTGTTACTCTGACGTTCCGAAACGAAATGAAAAAAAGAACACGGCCGCAAACAAATGCGGCCGATGGCACCCATTTTGACCTCTCGTCGCGTAACCTGCAAGTGTCACCAGTCCGCGATACGTTTTCGCGATGCCGGTCTTATTTATTCGGGATATATACGATATCTATTTTAGCAAAGGTCCAAATACTCCACATAAGAACAATGCTACCCGCCTATTTCACTTTACCTTGGCAACGTCCACACCTTTATCACAGTCGGAGACTGCTGGTCAACGATGATGACCGGGCTGCCCTTCATTCCCCGATCAAGCCAAACTTCCCAAGTTCGCAACCGCTCAATCACCTGCGGCGCAGGAACAGTTCTACCCCTGGATTGTGCTTCAATGGTCGCAATTCTAAGCGCCTCGTCAGGTCCAATAAGTGGCGCAGGAATCCGCAAGACGGTCCGCAACATATTCAAGAGCATCCCCATCAGTCGGCTCCCTCCGACCGATGGCACAGGTCTGGGACCATCCGAACGTGGTGCCACTGTCTTACGCGCAGCGGAGGGCAGTGCGTTTCTGAATCAGACATTGAGCAGGACATCCTCATTTATCGCGAATCTCCTTCGTCCGAACTTCCAGGTTGGCATTATACCCCGTCGCGTCAAGTCCAGGCAACAATTCGCAGCCGCCGTTTCATTCCACACATTACAACACACTGCCCTCCGCTCCGCCAGGAGCGAAAGATTTGTAGCCCGCCGCGTAAGCGGCGGGACTGATTGCGAGATTAAAGCCCAGCCCCATCAGGGGCGACACATTGGGCAACCAATACAACCTCTGTGCTGATGTGCCGCCCCTGCGGGGCTGGTTTGCTTTTGCGGTCAATATACCCGCCGTTCACACGGCGGGCTACAAATCTTCCGCCCTACGGGCGGCGAATCGCCATGCCATACGTAACCGTATAATCGTCGAGAGGATGATTGCCGATTTCACAGGCTCGACAGCCCGCGCTGCCGACAATCTGTCAGCACGTGCAATATTTTCCGTACCTGACGAAGAGCAGGCCGGTCTCGGCGACTTGCTGGCCGGTCGATTGCCGCCAGAGGTCGGCGTAGGCGGCGAGCTGCTTGTTGTACCGTTCGATAAGCGTTTCCAGGCCGGTCGGCGGGGCCGTGTCGGTCTTGTAATCGACTATGACCCATCCTGCAGGTTCGCGGAAGGCAAGGTCAATTACGCCGCGAACCACGCCCGGCAGATCGGTCGCGGCGGTCTGGCCGGATTTCATCGGACTTTGCCCGCCCGGCAGAATCGGGCATTGAATGTCGATCTCGGTGAATATCTGCTGCGCCTGTCTCGCCCGCCGCCAGATTTCGCTTTCCATCACGCCGCGGACCGTTTCGACTGCCCGGTCTGCGAGATTCACCGGCAGTTCGTTATCCGCCAGGGCCTGTCTGGCCAGCGCCGCCAGTTGGCAGTCCGGCCGGCGCATCGCGGAATCGAGCAGCGAATGAATCACGCTGCCCCACTGCGCCGCCCCCTCCTGCCCGTAGCCGGACAGGAAATCGCCTTCCAGCGCCAACGCCTTCGCCCCGCCGGTCTGATAGGTCTTTTCCAACGCCTTTTTCCACGCCCTTGCGAGTCCGCCAACACCGGCCTTGGCCTGATCGATTGTTACCTCGACCGCGGCCGGCCGGAAGAACTTATAATTCGCCGGGTCTTTCAACTCCGTCGCGCAGGCCAGATATTCATCCAGCGGATGCCACGGATTCTGGTTCTCCCGCCCATGCCGCGTCGAGACGCACAGCATCGACCCGGCCCGCGTCGCCGCGACATAGAGCAGCCGCAGCCGCTCGGCCGCCAGGAACTGCGATTCCTTGCCAGCCAATTGATCCCACCCGTCTGGGATTGCCAGCAACTTTCCATGGAATCCCGGCTGCTTCACGGCCAGATAGCCGGCGGAGCGATTTTCCTGGAAGCGGGAGACGTGAAGGGCCGGTTTTTTATCCTGCCAGCCGGTCGGATCGGCCAGAAAAACGACCGGGGCCTCCAGCCCCTTGGCCTTGTGCAGGTTCATGATCCTCACGCCCGCCCGTTCCGGCGGCCTGGCGGCCATGCCGTCCAGGTCCATCCCGCCTTCCAGCAGCATGCCCAGATATTCAACCATGCCGGCCGAGGACCAGCGGTCGTATTTTCCAGATCGAATGAGTTCGACGGCCTTGTAGAGGCATCCTGCCGCGCCGCTGGGATCGGCCCGCGTGCAGGCCAGCGCCCACAAACCAAGGTCGTCTATTATCCGCTCGACCGCCGCAGGGCCGGGTATGTTCGCCAGCCAGCCGGCGTGGCGATTCAGCCGGGCGAAGGCGTCCGTGAATTTTCCCGACCAGCTTTTGCCCGCCGCCACTCGCGGAGCGGGATAATAAAACCGCCCGCCCGCCGCGACGAATTCAAATAATTCGACATCCGAAAATCCGAACAGTTCGCTCCGCAGTACGGCCAGCGCGGCGATCCGGTTTTCCGGCTCGGCGGCGGCCAAAAGGCACGCATGCAGCAGGACAAGCTCGCCCGATTCGCTCATCAGGCTTCCGCCGCTGACCTCGCACGGAACGCCCAGTTCCCGCAGTCTGCTTGCGTAGACGGACAGGGTCTTTTTGCCGTAACAGATTATCAGGAAATCTTCCGGCCGGACGGCAGGCGTCATGCCGGCGGCGAGTTTGCGGGCGGGCCGGCTGACCGTCTTGCCCGTATCGACGACCCAGCGGATGAACCTGGCGATCCGATCGGCGTCGTGCGCCACGATTTCCCATTTATTCGCGCCGTCCGGCGCGGTCAGCCGCCAGAGTCCGCACAGATTGGCCGGCGCCGACTCGCCGCCCCCCTTTTCCAGTTTGCCGCAGGAAGGCGAAAATTCGTCCGGCTTTTTTGGAAATATCCGCGAGTAGGCAAAGTTGACCCAGTCAATCAGGCCGCCCGTGGCGCGAAAGTTGGCGCTGAGCGTTACGCACCTGCCGCCAGCGCCCTCGATGATCCGCCTGACGGCGAAATACGTCTCAATGTCCGCGCGGCGGAAGCGGTAGATGCTCTGCTTGGGGTCGCCCACGACGAACAGCGAGCCGGGCGCCGGCCGGCAGGCAGTCCAGTCGGCCTGGCTGGGGTCGTCGGCGGCCAGGTACAGCATGACCTGGGCCTGGATCGGATCGGTGTCCTGAAACTCATCGACCAGCACGTGCGTGAACCGGCGCCGGAAAAATCTGCGGACGGATGGATTGTTCCGCAGCAGGCCGGCGGCCTTCATCAGCAGGTCCTGAAAATTCAGCAGCCCCCGCTGATGTCTCAGGCGATCATAATGTTCTACGGCCGGCCCCAGCGCCTTCATCGTAATGTGATACCGCTTTCGCCGCCATAGTTCGGTCAGCGGCCCGGCGACATCCGCCGCGAAGCGGTTCCAGCGGTCCAGTTCGGCCTGGCCCATTCCGCCCCTGGCCCCGCCCGCCCAGTTCTTCTGGACAATTTTTACCTTGCCCGACTCAAATTTTTCCAGGACGGCCAGCAACTGCTCATCGCGGTTAAATCCGCCCTGCCGTGCCAGGCGGGCGAGTTCCTGATAGCGGGGCATCAAATCGTCGTTGCCCGGATTCTCCGGCAGATCGCGAAGTATCTTCATTATATGGGCGAGATATTTCTTCAGCGCGTTGCGGGCCTGCTCGATCTGCCCGCGCGGAATATCGACGTCTCCGGCAGGCCAATCGTCCACGTCGGGATAGTCGGCCAGCGAGTTGAACGCCTGCTCAAGCTGTTCCGGTTCGAGCCCGGCCGCCAGTATTTCGTTGAGCAAATCCTGCGACGGCCCGTCGGCGTTCAGGCCGGCCAGATATTCCAGCCACGCTTCCCGCCGCAAAAGCTCGTCGTCCTGCTGATCGAGCTCGACGAA
The DNA here is from genome assembly GCA_016235825.1 of Planctomycetota bacterium. Classification (GTDB taxonomy): domain Bacteria; phylum Planctomycetota; class Phycisphaerae; order SM23-33; family SM23-33; genus JACRIL01. The sequence continues at coordinate 7,870 of JACRIL010000205.1, read as the reverse complement.
ATCCAGCCCGACGCCCGCCTCGACGGGCCTCTCCCGCAGCAGGCGGCCGCAGAACGAATGGATCGTGCCGATGAATCCCGATTCGACGCCCGCCAGGGCCGCCCCAAGCCGCTGGCGTTCCTCGCCCTCGGCGCCGGCGGCGAGTTCCTCCAGCGCGAGCTGGAACCGCGACCTCAGTTCCGCCGCAGCCTTGCGGGTGAAGGTTACGGCCGCGATATTTTCCACGCCGCAGCGGCCGGTCTTCACCAGGCCGGCCATGCGGCTGACCATGCTGTGCGTCTTGCCCGTTCCGGCCGAGGCCTCAACTAACATGCACGTGTCCAGATCGTCCGTGATGGCCGAGCGGCTCGGCTGGTCGGCCAGGATCGGCGAGGCGATTGGCCGCGGCGATTTTGTTTTGTCGCGTTCACTCGCCATCTTCGCCCCTCAACGGCAGCCATGGTTGCAGACAGACGTTGTCCCTGCGAGCGAGTTTGGCGCGGCTTGCCCGGCAGGTGAGTTCCAGCCCGCCGCAAGCGGCGCAGACCGCGGCGTAGTCACAGAAACGGCAGTCGTTGTTGCCGTCGTCCTTATAAAACGTGCTGGCGGGGAAGCAGCCGGCCGTCGCCAGCGACCACAAACTCGATATCACCTCGTCGGCTCCGGCCAGTTGCTCAGGCTCGAATCGCGTCCTCCTGCCCGATGCCGCATGGCCGGGGAAAAAATACTCGAAGAGGACCCGCGGCTCGCGGCCGGCCTTGCCGGCGAAAATCCGCCCGACCATCCGGCAGTAAAGGGCGTGCTGAAGTATCCGCCCGCCGTTGAACGGGTCTTTGGGGTCTTCGTAGCTGCCGGCCAGCCGTCCGGTCTTGTAATCGACGACGACGTATCCGCCGCCGGCCAGTTCATCGATCCGGTCTATCCTGCCCTGAATCCTTATCGCGTGGCCGCCGAAATTCACCGTTACAGGCTCGGGCGCATCGATAGGCGTTCCGTCGCCGACCGGCGGCATGCCGATTGACGCCTCGACGTAGAGCGGCCGGCGGTTTTGGCAGGCAAGCTGCTCCTCGGCCAGGAAAATGTCCGTCGCCTGCTGGGCCTGGCGGCGCTGCCGCAGATACGGGGCCTGGGCCGGCGGCGGAAATATTTCAGCCCATCGCGCCAGGCCGGCCGCCAGAATCTCCTTCATCTTCGGGCTGTCCGGCTGAACAGCCTGCGCGCCGCCCTCGCCTATTGCCCAGGCCATGAAGTCATGGAAGACCTCGTGCAGCATCCCGCCGTATTCGGCGTGGTTCAGCCAACCGGCCGGATCGACCGCGACGTCCACGCCGGGTTCGACGCCGAGCGCATACCGGAAGAAATATCGCAGCGGGCACGCGCCGAGCGTCTGGAATTTATGGGCCGACATGACGGCGTCGCCTTTAAGGGCGGCATCCGGCACGCGGCCGTCGAATTCGGTGAACCTGCTGCCGGTTCGCGCCTTTACGGCCGACCGCCCGCGGGCGATATTCGGCCTGCACGATTCCAGCACCGCCGGGGCAATCGACGCCGCCCCTCCGCAGCAGCGGCCCAGCCACCATTGCCCTTCGTCAAGGCAGGCCTCGCCCTCGTCAGGCGCGAACGACGCCGGAGCGGGCAGTTGACGCAGCATCGCGGTCTGATCGTCGTTCCGCCGCCCGCTGATCAACCGATACGCGCTGAGCAGGACGCCGGCGGGAAAAAGTTCGCGCTCGTCGCCGATGTCGCGACAACTGAAACTCAAGGTCAGCTTGCCCCGCAGGCCGCACAGCAGCCGGCCGAATTCATCCAGCCTCTCGGCCATCCTGCATGGCCGCGTCGCAAGCTCGCCGGAAAGCCCGGCCCGCTCGTGGTCCAGCAGGATCGGATCGGCCCGGACCGAGCCGGGGAAACTGCCGTCATCCAGGCCGACAATAAAAGTCCTCGCCCTGCCCGAACAGCCGCCCGACGTCAGGCCGGCCACGTGCAGGCAGCCCGGCCTGGGCCTGCTGCCGCCGACGCGGACATCAGCCAGAAGCGATCTGAGCCAGCCGAATGCGTCGAGAAAATCGGCCCGCCGGCCTTCAAGAAGTTTCAGCATTCGGTCGATCCGCTCGATGAGCCCCTGGCGGCTGAGGTTGTCGTGCTCGCTGACGCTTCGGGCCAGCCGGTCGAGCAGATACCTTGCCGACCTTATCAGGCCTGCCGGTCCGCTCCGCCCGGACGGCGCCGCGCGAACCAGCGTTTGCACGGCCTGCAAAAGTTTTTCCATCCCGCTGATCCGCCGGCGAATCGCATCCGGCGTCTCGGCCTGTCTTTCAAAATCGCCGTCGGCCAGCGGCTCTGGCGTTTCCAGGCGTTTGGCCATCGCCCGCAGATGCGACTCGACCGCGGGCACATATCTTTCAATGCCCAGTCCGATCCTGATCGACCTGAGCAACCCGGCCAGCTTCGCCGGCATCGCATCGGCGTCTGTGGCAGACAATTCAGAATGTGGCACGGGCATCTTGCCCGTGTGTTCCACGGCCGTCTCGGCCGTGGTTATGTTATTTTTTCCCGATATCCCTGATCCAGGTTCTCCGCCGGATGACTCATCGCGGTTCAGCAACGTCAGCAGGCCGTCCTGAAGCAGTCCGATCAGTTTTGTCTGCGGATAATCAAGTTGAATCCAGTCCAGCCAGCCGGCCAGCGCCCGGCCCGGCCGGGAAAACCCCGCCGGCAGGCCGTCGGCGAACGTTACGGGCAGGCCCGCCGGCCCCTCGTCGCCCTGCGGCCTGTAACACTGGGCAAGCTCGTGAACGATCCCGACGTAAGGATCGCCCTGCGTGCAGATTATTTCCGCTTCGTCGAGGCTCAGGCCTTCCTTGAGAATCGTCCGCAGCGCATTGCGGATTTCATTTGCCTGGCCGACGCAGCGGGAAATTTCGACGCTGCCGTCGCCGATCGGCTGAGGCAAGTTTTCAAAATGTGTCGCGGGCGTCTCGCCCGCGTGTGGCGAGGGCATCTTGCCCTCGGAGTTTGTCATTTCTTCTTTGGTTTTCCGCGGGCGGGACGCCTGCGGCACACGCGGCCAAGATGGCCGCGACACAGAAGGCGCATCGGCCGGACAGTTGATCCATTTGAGCAATTCCAGATCGCCCGGCAGTTTGTCGCGGCCGCTTTCCAGTCGTGCCGCATCGGGCGAATCGAACGGCCGGTCGGCATCGAGCACGACCATCCGATCTTTCGGCAGACATTCGAGCATCTGGCTTTCGAGCCGGCAGCGGGCCAGGCCGGCCGGCATCATTATCGCCAACTCGTCGAACTGCCCCGATTCGCAAATCGCCCGGCAGGCCGCGCTAAAAATATCCGCGTCATCGGCGAGTTTATCTTCCGCCAGCCGACGCTCGTATCGCCGCAGCAGCACAGCGACATCCGCCCCTTTTGCTGAAACCTCGAACCGGCCGGCAGGCAGATGCTCGCCGTCCAGTCCGGCCAGCCGCAGATCGAGCATCGAACCCCACAATCGCCCGAACAGTTCCAGGCTCGGTTCGAGTCTGCCGAGAAAGGCGAGTTTTCCGCCGGCCTGAAGCGTTTGCCACTCGTCGGCCACAATCATCGCCCCCCGCAACGGGTCGATCATCGTCGCGCCCGCCGCGGAAATCGCCGGCCCGGCCAGTTCCGCCGCCAGAGAGCGGACAGTCTTTACACTGACATTGACCACGGCCGTGCCGCAAAAAGCCGCCGTCTCCAGCCACTGCCACCCCACGCGGAGAGATGGGGCAATAAGCCATTTTTGTCCCAGGACATTCCGCCGGCAGACGCCGGCCAGAGACTCAATAAGTTTATTCGCCATCCGCGGCATCAATCTTCCTTCGGATTATTGCGGGAAAGCAGGTCCTGAAGCGGGCCGAACTGCTGCTCGAACAGGTAGCGGTAATATCCGCCCGCCGCCAGCAGCTCCTCGTGCGGCCCCTGCTCGACAAGACACCCCTCGCGCAGAACCAGAATGCGATCCACGCCCATCACCGTGCTTAGCCGATGTGCGATTATTATGCACGTCCTGCCGGCCATCACACGCTGCATCGCGTCGACGATCAGGTTCTCGCTCTCGCTGTCGAGCGAACTGGTGGCCTCGTCGAGAATCAGTATCCGCGGATTGAGTAAAATCGTCCTTGCCAGGCTCAGCCGCTGGCGCTGGCCGCCCGAGAGCGTCATGCCCCGCTCGCCGATCATCGTCTCGTACCCTTCGGCCAGTTCCCTGATAAACTCGTCGGCATTGGCGACCTGGGCCGCCCGGATTATGTCCTGCTCGGTCGCCCTCTTGCGGGCGTAGCGGAGATTCTCGCGTATCGTGCCGGAAAACAGGATCGTGTCCTGCAGCACCATTCCGATGCTCCGCCTCAGCCTGCGGAACGGATAATCGCGCACATCCAGGCCGTCGACCAGAACCACACCCTCGGTAACGTCGTATAGCCTGGGTATGAGCGTAACGAGCGTGCTTTTGCCGGCCCCGCTTTCGCCCACGACGGCCACGCGTTCCCCCGGCGAAAGGCTGAACGATATGTTTTTAAGCACCATCGGCCCCTCGCCGTAGCGGAAGCTGACGCTGCGGAACTCAAGGCCCCCCATGCCCGGCGTGCGGTCGGCCACGTTGGGCCGCTCCTGAACCTCCGGCACCACGTCGAACAGGGCGAATATCCGCTCGATCGCCGCCATCGACGTCTGATAGATGAAGTTTATCTCGCTGAACCGCCGGATCGGCAGGTAAAGCTGGGCCATGACCAGCGTGAATTTTATTATGTCGCCGGTGGACATCGCCCCGCCGACGGCGATATAGGCCCCGACGATCCAGACCAGGCTGGTGCCCATCGCCACCAGAAAATCGCTGGACGACTGGAGTACCATGTTGACCTTGCCGCGCCTGACGTTCAGGTCGCGCAGGTCGTCGGAATACTCGGCGAACCGCTCGCTCTCGACCTTCTCGCGGGCGAAGCTCTGCACCACGGCTATCCCGCTTAGGCGCTCGACCACGCGCCCGCTCATCACCGACATCTGCTCCTGCACGCTGTCGGATATGTCTCGAAGGCGCGGATTGAGCCGGCGGTAAAGGACCATGTAAAAAGGCAGCACCGCCAGCGTCAGCAGGGTGAGCTTCCAGTTGATCGTCAGAAGCATCGCCAGCGCGAATCCGCCGCTGAAGGCGTCGATGACGACATTTACGATGCCGCCGTTGACCATCTGCTGGCTGACGGATATGTCGCTTATCAGGCGGCTAAGCAGGCTGCCCGTCGGGCGCGAACGGTGAAAACCCAGGCTCAGCCGCTGCATGTGCCGCCAGAGGTCCTGCCGGATGTCGAAGGCCATCGCGGCCGTTACGTTGGAAGTCGTAACTCCGCGGATATAAACAACGACCGCTTCCAGCACGGCTATCGCGATCAGCCCGCCGCCCAGCCACCACAGCAGGCCGTGGCGGTCGGCATCGGCCAGGCCGGTTCTGTTCTGGATAACCTTGTCGGCCAGTTCGCCCAGAATCCAGGCCGGTATCAGCGGCAGCGTGAACTTGGCCGTGCCGGTCAGGACCATAACCAGGATGATCCATCGGTATGGCCTGGCATACCCCAGATAACGCAATAAAGCATGTCTTTTGCCCGTGCTCATGGCGGCGGTTCCCTGCGGACTGCCAAAAGAGTCCTTGAAAGGAATCGCATTATATCCTCTTGGGCCATAAAGACAATTGACATCCTCTGCCGGCGGCGGCACAATTCACCGCGGTTGAGCGGCAAGACGCCGCCCATTTTCTTGAAACACATTCAGGAGGCGCAAAATGCTTGCACAGATCCATGAGCAGTTTGTCGGCATCGGCTGGGCCGCCATCTATGTCATTGTCGGCGCGATTGTCGGCACGCTTCTGATCCTGGTATGTTCCGCCCTGCTGCCCAGACTGATCAACAAGCTGACGCCGCATCTCGACGAGGAAAAAGAGATCGCTCGCGGCAACCAGGCCGTGGCTGAATATTTCGGCCGGATCGTCTCGGCGGCCATCGTCGGCGTCAGCATTGTGGTCGCCGCCGCCGTCCTGGGCGGACTCATCGCCGCGTTGCACTGATATTGGGCTGGTTATCCTCCCAAAAACGCGGTGAATGAGATGACGAACCTGCGGAATGGCAAAATTGTGTTTAACGCTTTACGCCCGCCGGCGGAAACCAGCTATGGATCGGCTACGGGAGGATTCATCGGACAGGATTGGTTTTGCCGGACAAGTCAGGTCGCAGTTTTGTTTCATGGCGTGAATTTTCAGAGGGACAATAATACCTTGCAAATCCAGCGCGACCGATTGGCAGGCTCGACTTGTCCGGCGAAGCCTTGGCGAAGCCGGAAGAGCCGACAGAAAATAGCCCCGGGTGAAGCGAAGTCCGCCGTCAGGCGGACGAAGCGGAACCCGGGGAAAGCCCCATTCAATGAAGTTCCAGATGTTCGGCCCCGCCACAGGCAGGCACGCCAAAATTTCAGACAACCCCGGCCGAAGATTTTCGATGAAACATTCGTCCGTAGCGGAAAAAGCAAGGCCCTCGCACGGCTTTCCGGGGCAAGTCCTGCCCGCGTTTGTCCTGTGCAGCAGCAGAACAATGAACTTCCTATTCTCATTGGACGCGGTATTCGAAAATTCTGTCCCTTATGCCGTGGCACGAACGGAGATTGGGAAACTTATTTAATCACGATTTGTCCCCAGGTTTCGCTTCGGACGGCTGTCGCCGTCCTCAGCTTCACCTGGGGCTACTATCTGCCGGCCCTTCGGGCCTTAACCGTGGCGGCACAGGACTTATCCAGCACAGCATCTAAACGGTCCTCAATCATGTTTGGGGGCTAAAAACCTAAACTCCGAATGACAAAGCATAAAACAATCCTTCTGGCCGCGGTTTTGTTGGTCTGTCCGGCCGGGCTTTATGCCCGCGGCGGAGGCGGCTGTCTTGAACAGGACACGATTATCGTCACGCCCGCCGGGCCGGTGAAGGTCCAGGACCTTTCACTCGGCATGAAGGTGCGAACTTTCATTGCCGGTCGGTCGCACGATGCCGCCGTGATCGCCGCCACACAGGTCCAGCCCGATTGCTACGTCGAACTGACGCTGCCCGACGAAACTCAAATCCGCCTGACAGCCGAACATCCTGTCGCAGTCAGCCAGGACGAATTCATCCAGGCCGGCCTGCTGAAAGCTGGCGATGCTGTTGTCGTCAGCGACGGCTCGCAAGGTCTCAAACAGGTAAACATTCTCGGCATCCGTCGCATCAGCACGGGTAAGCCCGCATACAATTTGCTGGTCGCGCCGGGCGGAACATTTCTTGCCGGCCCCCTGCTTGTTCACAACAAAGGATGCTTCCTGCCCGACACGCCAATCGCCCGGGCCGACGGCTCGTCAACTCTGATAAGCGTAATCCGGCCGGGCGATTCCGTCCTGGCTTTTCAGCCCGACGGCCGGCTGATCAATACGACTGTCAGAAAAATCCTGGCGCATCAGGCCGAGGTCTTCCTGATCGTCCGTACCGCCGAAGTCGAACTGCGGGTTACGGAGGAACATCCGTTTTTCATCGGCCGGGGCAGATACAAAATTGCCAGAGCGATAAAAGTTGGCGATGAAATCTTCGCCTGGGACGGCCAAAAGGGCCTGACCTCGCAGAAAGTTCTCCAAATCACGCCCGTCAGCCGGCAGTGCACCGTATATAACCTTCAGACCGACGATCCTCACACGTTCTTCGCCGCCGGAATCGCCGTCCATAACAAGGGCGGCGGCTCGTCGTCCCATTCATCCGGCTCGTCTCGCTCGGGTTCCTCCGGCCCCGAAACCTGGTTTGACAAACTCATAGAGATCATCGGCGGCATATTTATGATAATTGTTGGAGCCGTTTCAGCGCTC
>JACRIL010000204.1 GCA_016235825.1 Planctomycetota bacterium | reverse complement strand
GGCAAAGCGACATTTTGCCCGCCATAAACAGGCAGCAGGGCCGATAAGGACAGATTTTTAACGCAAAAATATGAAACTTGCGGAAAACAACAACGGCCTCGCGACGAATCAAGGTTGTGGACGACTAAATCGACAAGCCCGTCAGGGCGGGGGTTTTGAATTGTCCGAATTATGCTCTTATGTCAAGCCGGTTTTGCCGGATCAGCCGGTGCTGCCGGAGCGGCAGGCGCCGCGGTGGCCGCCGCAACGGGGGCCGGAGTCGCACCGGGCGTCTCGACCGGCGTCTCCTCGACGTACACATCGTCAAGGTCGGTCGCGTCCACCTGCTTGCGGAGCAGGCAATAGATCGAGGTTGTGCTGCTGGCCGCGAAACTCAGCAGATAGGCCAGCACCAGCCCGGCGATCACGAACACGTAAACCTGTATGCAGAAGGCCCCGATCTTCTGGCAGAACGTCATGGCCTCCCACGTCGGGGCGGGCATGAGCGACCAGAAACTCGGCGCGGCCCACATGACGTCGATCTTGTCGGCGCCTTCGGCAAGCGTCTGGCCGCCGGTCCACACGCCCCACTTGGCGAATGCATGGGTGGACGCAAGGGCAATAAACGCGAATGCCCGCACGAACAGATACGTGATCGTGCCGTAGACCAGGCTCACCACAGCGTAGAAGCCCGCCCGCCACGGCTGGGCGAATACATATGAGAAGCTCCTGCTTATGGCGTCAAAGCTGTCGGAACCCTCGACCGCGATCGTCGGATACATCAGTCCGAAGCCTGTTACAAGGCCGATAAACAGGAACGCCGCCACCAGACCCAGCAGCAGGGCAAGGAAGAACAGCACGCCGACCAGTATCTCGCCGACCCACGGTATGTTGGTCAGCAGGGCCCCGGCCACAGTCAGGCCGCCCAGCAGCAGGATTATCGCTATCGGAATCAGCGGGGCGCTGTAGAAGCTCAGGAACTTGCCGAGCGAGAACTTCAGGGCCTGGCCGACGGAGATTTTCTCGTCCCGCGCGAAATGCAGCGCCGCTATGCGATGCACCGCGCCGCCGAACACTGCCACTATGCCCAGCCCCACGGCAAGGAATATCGCAGCATAGACCCAATGCTGGCTTATCAGCCACATCGTGCCGGCGGCGCTCCTTTTGGCCTGGCTCAGAACGCTCGGAACGTCGCCGTTGGAAATCAGGCATCCTTTTCTCACCGCGTTGACCGAACCGATGAGACAATCATTCTGCCAGCCCAAAAACGCCTTGGAAATCCCCTCGCCCCGGATGTCCCGGACCTTCCTGTTGAAGGCTACCTTGTACGCGGTGAGAGCCCGCTGGGATGTTTCCATGTCCCGTTCGAGGCCCTCGTAGAGTTTCTTTTTCTCGTCGTCGCTTACGGTCTTTTCCTTTATCTTCTTTTTTGCGGCATCTTCAAAGTCGCCTTTGAGGATCGCCTGGATTTTTTCGATATTGTTGCCGAACCCATCCTCGGCCTTGCCGCAAAGTTTGTGCCAGTCGGTCTTGTCTTTGTCGGCATTTGTCAGGGTCTCCCCAAGGTTGAACGCCTTGAAATCCTTGTCGGTATTTTTGTTGTAATCTTCCAATCGCTGATCGGCCGTCGCCGCGAACGCCTCGCCCGGCTGGGGCTGGAATTTTTCCTTGTACTTGTCCAGCCTGAGGCGGTCGTTGTGATATTCGACGTAAAGTCCGGCCGCCCTGTTGAGCCGGGCATCCAACTCCGCCTTCTTCAATCCGGCGAACCTGCCGAGCTGGTCGTTTTCAAAGCAATCGTTGTATGCGACAATCTCGTTGTTTATCGCATAGCCGCCCCAGGTGCTCCAGACGAGGTCGAGGCCCTTTCCGAGCAGGAACAGGAGCGCTATCGCCGCGAAGGCCAGGGCAAGCTTCGCCGGATGTATCGCCAGCTTGAAGCTCTTGAAGATCTGGGTGAATCCGAAGACCTCCGTCCAGTTGATTCTCTTGATCTCATTGGTTTCTTCCGCCATTTCGTGGTCCTTTCAGTCCTTTTGCGACAATCGGCGCCGCCCGCGGCCAAAACCCTCAGGCGTCGGGCCGGTTCCGGCTTCAAAAACGTTTCCAAACCCGGTCCGGCCTGGCCAAACAAACAGCCGGCGGGCGAATGGTTCCGGATTATACCGGGGCGATACGGCTCTGCAACCAAATTTCGGCCTATCTTTCCGTCATCGCCTCTGTTTTCGGGGCAGGCTCTCAATCCCGGATTACGTCGGCCAGTTGCAGTTCGACGTTGGTTGCGCCGTTGAAGCTGTTGAGGACGGGCCTGGCGGCCACGTCGAGGCGGTTGACGCCGGCAAGGCTGTCGGCCAGGTCGCCCATGCCGAACCCCACCGCGCGGATGGACGCCTCTCCGCTGGAAAGCAGCAGGCTGACGGTCTGTCCGCTCCGGCCAATTCGTCTTGGGGCCGACAGCAACCGGCAGCCGCGAAGGGCCACCAGCGGCGGCGGGTTGCCCTGCCCGAACGGCGCGAGCCTGGTTATGTGCTCGACAACGTTGAAACTGAGTTCCTTTGCGGTAGTCTCGGCGTCGATGGCCAGCGGCTCGGCGGGCCGGTCGGCCGGAATGTGTTGTGCGGCGTATTTTCTGAATGCGTCGGCGAAGGCCTCGATCTGCCCGGCCTGCACCCTCAGTCCGCCGGCCATCGCATGCCCGCCGTGGCTGAGCAGATGCGTCGAGCAGGCCGCCAGGGCCTCGGCAAGATTGAAACCGCTCACCGATCTGCCCGACCCCTGCCCGCAGCCGTCGCCGTTGATCGCGATCATGATGGCGGGGCGGTTGAACCGCTCGACCAGCCGCGAGGCGACGATGCCTATCACTCCGCCGTGCCACTGGTCGCAGGCCAGCACGATGGCCGCAGCGTCGCGAATCTCCGCCGGGGCCGTCTCGACCATCTGTATCGCCTGCTGGGCAATCGCCCGCTCAACCTTCTGGCGCTGCGAGTTCTGGGCGTCGAGGTCGGCGGCGATTTCCCTGGCCCGTTCGGGCGAGGCGTTGGTGAGCAGTTCTACGGCCTGCATTGCGTGGCCCATCCTGCCGGCCGCGTTGAGCCGCGGGGCGAGCCGGAAACCCACGTCGTAGGCGTCCAACTTCGACTCGGCCAGCCCGGCCGACTCCAGCAGAGCCGCTATCCCGGGCAGATTGCTCTGCGACAGTCCGCGAAGTCCGAACGTCGCCAGCACCCGGTTCTCGCCGACCAGCGGCACTACGTCGGCAATCGTCCCCAGCGCCGCCAGGCTGGTGGCGTCCAGCAGGAAATCCTTCATCGGCTGATCGACCCGGCTGTTGCCGCAGACTGCCCGGGCGAGCTGCCATGCGAGCTTGAACGCCACGCCAGAGCCGCTCAGATCGGCGTTGGGATAACCGCCGACGGCCGGATGGACTATTGTGCACCCTTCGGGAAGCTGCCCCGGCAGGCTGTGATGGTCCGTTACGATCACCTCGACGCCCGCCGCCGTCGCCTTCGCAATCGCTCCGCGGTCGCTTATGCCGCAATCGACGGTGATAATCAGGTCGGCGCCGTCGGCGACGATCTTCGCCAGGGCCTGCTCGTTGACTCCGTATCCCTCGTCCAGCCGGTGCGGGACGTAGAATTTCGCGCCGGCCCCCAGCATCTTCAGGCAGGCGTCCATGATCGCCACGGCGGTTATCCCGTCCACGTCGTAATCGCCGTAGATGACGATCCGTTTTTTGGCGGCGATTGCGGCGGCGATGCGTTTTGCCGCCTCGTCGGCGCCCGAAAGCAGCGACGGGTCGTGCAGGTCGGTCAGACGCGGAGAAAGAAAGGCCTTGGCCGTCGATGGGTCGTTGATGCCGCGATTGTGCAGCATGCCGGCCACCAGCGGACTGGTGCCGATCTGCCTGGCCAGGTCCTGCGCCCCTTCAAAAGGCGGGGCGACCTGCCAGCGGCGGCTGTTGGGCGTCCATGCGCGAGACGACATCGGTATTCCTTGCCTTATGCCTTTGCAGGATAGTATAAGAGCCTGTTCCTGTAGATACAAGGGCGTTCGATCTTGCCGAAGCTGGAAGAAATTTTGCGTCCGCATGAAGAGGCCGCCCGGCCTGGCATGGGCGACCTGCTGACCGGCGGGCTGCTGCTGGCCGTCCTGTGGATATTGTCCCCGACGATCCCGCTCGACGGCGACCGGTACCTCAGCGACTGCGTCGGCCAGGCGCTTGGGCCTTATCTGGCCGTCGCGCTTGGGTTCCTGCTGGCGCTGCGGCGGGGCGCGATCGACCTGAGCGTCTGGGCGGTCATGGGCGTCTGCGGCATGGCGGCGGCGGGGCTTATCAACATGGGACTCTGGCCGGCGGCCGCTTTCGCGGCGGCGGGGATGTGCGGGGCGGGCATCGGCTCGCTGAACGCCCTGCTCACGGTCCGCCTGAAGATTCCATCCGCGCTTGCAACGCTGGCGGTCGCCCTGCTGCTGATCGGCATGGCCGGACAACTGGCCGGGCCCGCGCGGACCGTCGCGGTCGACGACCGGACGTTTGAATCGTGGCGGCTGAGGCAGTCCAGCCAATACCAGGACGATCCGCCGCCCAAGGGCAAGGCCATGCCCGCCAGGCAGCGGCAGATTGTTATCGAAGAGACGCTCCGCCCGCTGGTGGTTACGCAAATGCTGCTGTCGGCCTCGATCTTCTCGCTGGCCCTGGCGGCCGTGCTGGGCGGCTCGGTGGCAAAACGGTATGGCAGGGAAATGTCGCCCCGCAAGACCCTGGCCGCGGCGATGATCGGTTCGGGGGCGCTGGCCGGGTTCGGCGGGGCCTGCTGGCTGGTGCTGTACGGGGCGGCGCCGGTGCCCACGAGGCTCTTCGACGACCTGCGCGTGCCAGCCGCGGCGATGCTGGCCGGAGGGGTCTTTCTCGCCGGATATCAGAGGTCGGTGCTGGCCGGCCTGATGCTCCCGCCGGCTCTTCTGGCCGCCACAATCTGGCAGCAGGAGGCGGGCCTGCCCAGATGGCACGGCGAACATGTTTTCCTGATAGTCCTGATAGTTCAGGTCATGGTGTTCCAACTCGCGGCCGCGCGATGGCCCGCAGGGCCGGACAGGCGGACGGGCAAGTGCGGAATCTTCGGCACGATCCTGGCCGCCGCGGGAATTCTTGCCCTGGCATCCTCGGCTAACATTCCTTCCTATTCCGGCCCGTTGCGATACGCCGCATGTATAATCGGCCCGGTAATGTCAGTGGCCGCTCTGGCCCTGCTGATTGCCGGACTGCGGCGAAGCCGCCATATAAATCCGGCCCGTTGAAAAGTTGAATACTCTGAAAAACTATTGCAAGCGTTTGTAGAGCATTCGCGGCGATAAGATCTCAATGCCTCGGAATTTTTTTAACACAAGCAAATCCTTATCTCCGGTAACGAGGCAGTCGGCACGACCGGCCAAAAGAGTTCCAAGGATCGGCAAATCATCTTTGTCGCGGCAGGCGCCGGCGTCAACCAAGGCCGGTTCGACCAGTTCAATCTGGACTCGAAACGACTGCAGAACAAGTCTGACATCCTCGATTGGAGCGACAAACTTGGCCTGCGATTGGCGGACAAACTCGTTCAAAATATATTCAGACGCCACCACAACATGCGCCCGGCTGTTGAGACATACGTCCAGAAGTGCCTCGCAGACGCCGCGCGTGAAAACCCCCGCCAACAGCACGTTGGTGTCAAAGACGATCCTCACGAGACGGCCTTAAACACGTCCTCGTCGGTGAGGAATCCTTTCGCTTCGGCGTAAGGGCGCAGTTTCTGGCGGGCCTGGCGGAGCTGCTCTTGGGCGATGTAGCGGCGAAGCGACTCGCGAACCACCTCGCTGCTGGAGCGGTGCTCCCGCTTGCAGAGCCTGTCAAGCTCCTTCTGAAGCTCAGTCGGAATGCGAACTGTCAACGCGTTCATGTACTACATTGTACTACAAAGCAGGATTGAAAACAAGTCAGACCGGGGAAAGACACTGTCACTCCTTATACAGCAGATTTCCTTCGCCCCAGACGGCTGTGGGGTATCGCGTCATGTCGAAGGGGTCGCCGTTCCAGCCGACGAGCGAGGCCCACTTGCCCTTTTCGAGGCTGCCGAGCTGCCTGTCCAGGCCAAGGATGGCCGCATTGGTAAGCGTGAGGGTCTCAATAGCGGCCTGTTTGGTCATGCCCAGCCGGATGAACCATCGCATCGTCAGCAGGACGTTCCGCTGGAGTATGACGGGGTGATCGCTCATTACGCCGAACCGCACGCCCGATTCCAGCAGATGCCGCAGGTTCCGCCAATCCTCATGCTTCAGTTCGGTTTTGTACGCGAACGAGTCGCCCGGCCCGTAGATAACCGGAATGCCGCGTTCTTTGAGTTGCCGGTAAATGCCGGCGTCATGCACGTCGCAGGCGTGCTCGACGGTGATCTTCAATTTGAACTCGTCGACCAGCCGCAGCGCGGCGGCGATGTCGTCGGTCTTGTGGATATGGCAGCGGAGAACATGCTTGCGTTCGAGCAGTTCGCGGAGGATTTCTTCCTCGGCTGAAAATACGATCTCGGCCTTGGCCTTGCCCTTTGCCTTGGCGAGTTTGTTTATCTTGTTCCGCACATCGTGCAGTTTGGCCCGCAGGATGGCGATTGCGCCCATCCGCGTGTTGGGCCGGGCGCCTTTCCACGCGCGCGTGCTCATCGGGTTGTAGCCGAACGCCGACTTGACGCCCGCCCGGGCGATGAGGGCCTGGCTGGTCGTGGCGGCGTAATTGCGGATGACGGCGGACCTGCCGCCGATTATGTTGCCGCTGCCCGGCATCACGCAGGAATACAGCACGCCCGCCTCGACCGACTGCCGCAGCGAGTCGTCGTCCATCTGCACCGAATCCAGGGCGTCAGCCACGGCGACTATCGATTCCATCTGCTCGTTGGCCTCATCCTCGAAGGGCGGCTCGCCCCAGCGGATCATCCCGATGTGGCAGTGCGGGTCGATGAAGGCCGGCGTAATAACCTCAAACGCCCCGGCCTTGTCGCCCCTGGGCGAATCGCTCAGGCCGACGATCCGATGGCCGTCAAAAACCACCCACTTGTTCCGCAGCACCGCTTTGCCCGTGTAAACCACCTTGCCGAATACGCTGTTCATTTTCAAATTCCTTTTTAGGTTTTTCGCTGTTTAGTGCGGTTAGTTGAAATTTCAAGTTTATCTCCAATCGCAAAGGATTACCATAAGAAGACACATACATAGGGATTCAAAGTGGGGACGGTTCTGGCACCATAGTTCAGTCGCAAGCTGAGCACGCAGCGCGAGATGCTTCATCTGGGCTTACTGTAGCCAAGTAAGGTGCCTGTAATTTTAAGAGTGCACGCACCACACGCATTTGTTTTATTCCACCGCGCCGTATCAGGTACTCGCCGCGTGTTGGTATCTTTTCAGTTTTCCAGACGCCCTTTGAGAACCACTCAACCATTGGAAGCTGGAAATCCTCAACGGGAAAAACGATTCGCTCAACGATGAATGCGGATGCTTGCCTTCTTGTGCCCCTGAACGGATGAGGGACTCGAATATGTTGTGGCCAAGCATACCACTCCTTTTGTCCCGACATACGATAACTTTTACAGTCCTCGACTGAGGCGCCTGTGCTAGCTGGATCCCGTGCTCCGGGGCTATTGGAACAAAAAACGATAGGAACTATCGATTTGCTGAGCTCAGATGACCATTGGTACAGAACTTCTGGTCGGCGAAATTGAAATGACCAGAAGGTCCAGCCATTGTCCTCTATTTCTTGACGTTTTCGCAGAATGATTTGCTCAGGAGATTCGAGTCCATGTGGACCAAATGGATGCCAAATGCCTACCGTGAATTCTTCGTAACTCATTGGCTACTCACTCTAAAAGTAGTTGGACAGAATATTATGATCCTGCGGACGCATAATATCCGTTTCTGCCTAACACTACAACGAAACTTCCTCTGGCATGATGCAGCATCGCAGCTTATACAACTTGACGCCAAGTCTGCGTAACCGCCTGAGTTTGGCTTTCACGTGGGACTGCCGTGCGCGCCGATTGCGGTTCTGCGTCTCGGT
>JACRIL010000203.1 GCA_016235825.1 Planctomycetota bacterium | reverse complement strand
TCTTGCCCATGAGTATCACGGCCATCTTGGCCGTGGATTTTGCTGTTTTCTGGGCATTTCAGGGGCGAGACGCCCCTGATACTCATGGACGAGACGTCCATGCTACTGTAAAGAGACTTTTTCAACGGGCTGATAGGCTCTAAATCCGTGGTTGTACCTTTATGGAGACTGACCCATGAAAATTTTAGATGGAAAACTGGCGATCGATGAAGACGGGAAAACAACAGAACAGCTTCGCGTGGTTTTCGGAGGCGATTTTTGTCCGCTTCAGAGGCTGGAATCGCCTATTTTGCAGGGCAGGCGCCGTGAGATTTTTGGCGACGCATTGCCTGTGTTGCAGGATAAAGACCTGTCATTGATCAACCTGGAAGCGCCTTTGACCCTGACCGAAGCGCCTATCATGAAGACCGGTCCCAACCTGAAAGTATATCCTGAGTGCGTCAAGGCGTTGAAGGCCGCCGGCGTGGATGTGGCGATTTTGGCAAATAATCATATTGGAGATCATGGGCCGGGGCCGGTTCTTGAAACATTGAAAATTCTGGGCGAAAACGGCATCCATCATGTGGGAGCGGGAGCAGACCTCCAAGACGCCCGGAGGCCGTTGTTTTTGACGAAAAAAGGCCGCAAAATCGCCATCCTGGCCTTCGCCGAGAACGAATTCGGCATGGCCCGCAAAGATTTCCCCGGCGCAAATCCTTTGCAACCGGAGGCCAATATCCGGCAGATTCGCGCCGCGGCGGCGCAGGCGGACATTACTCTGGCAGTTGTTCATGGCGGCAACGAATACAATCCTGTGCCCAGCCCAAGAATGCGAGAGACTTATCGGGCATTCGCCGAGGCAGGGGCTTCGGCAGTAGTCTGCGGGCATACGCATTGCCCGCAAGGAATCGAAATATGGGCCGGCAGCCCTGTCGTGTACAGTTTGGGCAATCTTTTTTTTAACATCGAAGGGTTGGCCGAATCGGAGCTCTGGTGGAGGGGTTATCTGGCGAGAATTTCCTTCGGCGCCGTCCGGGCGTCCGCCCTCGAAGTTATTCCCTATAGCTTCGATTCGGAACAAATCCGGATGCTGCGCGACGCTGAACGCAGCCGTTTTTTCAGGTACATGGAATGCCTCTCGCATCTGGCGGCGGATGAAACCGAATCCCGCCGCTGCTGGGACGCATGGTGTGCGCTTATGGCGCCCTCTTTCATGGACACCTTTTCCGATCTGAAATGGCCGCCGCCGGCAGATGACGAACAAGCCTGTCGCCGCTTCATCGCTCTGAGAAACCTGTTTTCGTGCGAAGCGCATCGGGAACTCATAACTTCTTTTCTGGATCTGTGGAGACTCGACAAACTGGATGAGGCGGCGGCTTACATTCCCCTGATCAAACAACTGCAAAAAGGCTTGCCTGCGACTCATTCTTAATAAGAGCCTATCCGGATAACTACGATGAGCTGCGTTTCGGCAAAAACCGGATGGATGCAAGGAAGACCGACGGCCGGTGGAATGACCGATTATCGCGCCAAGAGGTAAAATCGGGTGTCACTGTGATGGTTCACCGACCTTTGTAGGCCATTTGTTCGGGTATTTTTCACGACCGATAGGGTTGCGAAACAGCTATTTTGGAAAGTTCATAGCGATGAAGCGTCGATCAGATCGGTTTTTTGAAGCCGAATGCGATTGGTAATCGACTTTGGCGCAGACGGAATGCCATGTCCATTCTACGCCCTTGCTTCGCTAAAGCTACTGCGGACAGGTCGCAGGGCTATGCCACGCGATTGAGCGTGATGACGGGCAGGTTCCGACAGCCGCGATGCCAGGAGACGGCAAGATTCAGGCTGGTGGCATAGATGTCGGTAATCTTCTGATAGAAGAGCCGTTCGCTGGAACGGATGGAAGCGATTCGCTCATTATCAGCCTCCGTCATTTTCCGAACCAGAATCGTCTCTGGCCGAGCACCCTTGGTCGCCAGAGCATGTCGATGGTGGGCGAGAGGGTGTTCATGGCCAGCACGGCCAGGCAGGCCGGGATGGACGTGTCCACGTAGAGTTTGAGGAGCATGGCCGTCGCCCCGACTCCGACGCCGAAGATTACCTGCCCGCCGGCCGTAACAGGTCTGCTGGTCATCTCGGGCGCCAGGAAAAACGCCGTCAGCAGCAGTTCCCAACTGAAGAGCTGATAGCAGACGTAGGATATTCCTGCTTCGGTCCCCTCGTCGGTCAGCAGCGGCCACCAGGTCCAGACGGTCGAATCCCTCGGCCCGGCGAGCTGTATCGGCGCGACCGCGGCGACGGCGACGGCCGATACGATTATCGCAAACGGGAGCTGCCACTTGACGTAATTGCGGTAGATAAGGTAAAGCCCGCCGATGAGTATCGCGATGATGCACGTTTCGCCGATGGCGCCCGGTCGTGCGCCGTAAATGATTTCATCGAGCGGCTGGAGCGTCATCAGGGCCGCCGGTTTGGCGCGTGGCATCTGCCAGGGCACCTCGGCGATCGCGCTGAATTCGGGCTTGTCGGTCCGCGTCAGGCCCGCCAGCGTCCGGCCCGGCGGGCGGATCAGGAAGCCGTCGGCCCCCGGGGCCTTCGTGCCCGTCCAGCGGTGATACGACTCGACCATCGTAACCCTGTTTATGTCGCCCTTGACCAGCGAATTCTGGGACAGGACCGGCCAGATGCCCGACGTGCTGGCCGGCGCCGCCGGCGACGTGTTCATCGCCAGCGGAAAAATAACCGCCACGGCCAGCCTGCCCACCAGCGCCGGCTGCCAGAGGAAATGCCCCACGCCGCCGAAGATCGCCTTGCCGATGATGACGGCGAAGGCCGACGCTATCACCGGCACGTACCAGGGCGAAAACGGCGGCAGGGTAAGCGCCAGCAGCAGGCCCGTCAGGACCGCGTGCGTCCTGCCCAGAAGGGCCGGCCAGCGGGTTACCCGATCATAGAGCGATTCGATGAGCACGCAGGACAGCACGGCGATGCCGGCCGTAACCGCCGCACGCCAGCCGAAAAAGACCACGCCAGCAAGCAGCGGCAGGCAGGCTGCGGCGATCGTAACGCTGTAGATGGTCGAGACGGCCTCGGGGGCGCGGCAGAAAGGCGACTCGGCCGCGGTCGGGCGCCACCTGGCCTGAGGCAGCGGAGCGGGATTCGTTTTGTCGGCCTGGGTCATCGGATTATTCCCCGCCGTCGGCGGTGAAAAGGGGCATGTCCTGCTGAAGCTCGAACGCGGCCCGCTTGAGCTTCCAGACCCGCTGGCTGAGCGGCAGCCTGGCCGGGCAGATATATGAACACACGCCGCACTCGACGCATCCCTGCACGCCGATCTTGCGGGCCAGGTCCACCTGCACCAGTTCGTACGCGTCGTTGAGCAGCGCTACGTTCAGCCTGGCCGGGCAGTGGTCGGTGCACCAGCCGCAGCGGATGCACGGGGTCGGCGGCTGGGGCGCTGGCAGGTCCATCACCAGAATTGCGTCTACCGTCGGCCCGACAACGTCATCCGGCATGCACCGCCGGCCGGTCATCGGCCCGCCTATCAGTACCGGAAAATCGTCGGCCTGGGCATCGTCAATATCAAACGTGTGTTCCTCGGCCTGCACGGGCGCCGGCTGTTTGCCGGACTCGCCCGAAGCGGCGGACGCGCCGGCTGCCGGGGCGGAACTCTGCATCTGCCCCTGTCCCATTTGGGCCAGCTCCAGGCACGACACGCCGAACGGAACCCAGTAATTGCCCGGAATATTCGCCTGCCTGCCCGAAATGGTAACCACCCGCGCGGTCGGCGGCTGGCCGCAGACAACCGCCCGGTGCGCGGCAAAGCATGCGGCGGCGTTGGTCATCGCCACGCCCACGTCCATCGACCAGCCGCCCAGCGGGACCTCGCGCTTCCGGATGACCTTTATCAGCACCTTCTGCTCGCCTATGGGATATTTGCCCGGCAGCGCGACCGGCATGATCCCGGCCTTGCGGCTCAGCGAGAGCAGTTCCCTGTATTCGCCCGTCCGCCTCTGGTCGGCGACGATTATGGTCTGCCTGACGCCCATCGCCCTTGCCAGCATGGCCAGCCCTTCGATCACCTCTTGCGGATGCTCGACCATCAGTCGATGCTCGGCCGTCATGTACGGCTGGTTCTCCAGCATGTTGGCGATGAGGGTATTGCAGGACTTGATGCGGGCCAGTTCGACCCACTCCGACAGCGGCTGTGTGCGGCGGAAAGTGGTCAGCCCGCCGGCCGACATCTGCTCGATGAGTTCCTCCGGCTCGACAGAACGCCAGTCAAAGAGCGGCTGGGCCGGCTGGATCGGCTGCGGATGCGACAGTTCCACAAGCTCGATTGATCCGGCCTTCCACCCGCCGGCCTGTTCGGCCGTCTCGTCCGGCACGGCGGCCACCAGTCCATCCAGCGGCGAAAATACGTCGAAGCTGCTGGAGTGGTCCGCCGCGGCGGCCAGAAGCTGGCCGGCCTTCACCCGCTGCCCCGCCAAAACTACCGCCGAGGCATGCCGGCCCCCGCGGGCTGCAAGCGGCAGCCTCAGCCGACTGACGGGCGGACACGCCTTGATCGGCTCGTTCTGTGTCGCTTCCTTGTTGTCCGGCAGATCGATCCCGCCGGTGAATGTCCCGTATCTGCTGAATATCATACATCCAGATGATAAGAACCCGCCGGGCCAACTACAAGTAGTCCTGACAATGACTAACGCTGGAATTCGGATAATTTTCCTGGAACGAAACTTTTCAGCCCGGAGGGCGCATGAAAGTAGCCCCGGCGCGCAGCGAAGTCCGCCGCCAGGCGGACAACTTGTCCGGCGTAGCCTTGGCGAAGCCGGAAGCGAAGCCCGGGGAAAAGTCTGTCGGGTAAAATAGATGTCCTTCAATCGCCCACAAGGGGCTCTAATTGGATGCGCCAGTAACCCCGCCCTCCGCTTCGCTCCGGACGGGGTTACTATCAGACGCTCTTCGAGCTAGAATCGACATCTTGAATTCCCCGCCGGTTAAAGTAGCATTATAGACCTATTGAACATCGAAACCCTTATAGGCCGCACATTCAACTGGAGAAAACATGAGTTCACCGCAAAAGCCCATGCCGGCAAAGCATCCCCTTCGGTCCGCCCAATGGATATGGCCGGAGGCTTACATGTACCTCTATAACCATTACGCGCATTTTCGGAAGGATTTCGAGCTTAAGAAGGTTTCGGCCAAGGCCCCGCTGTTCATCACGGCCGACAAGGCATACAAGCTTTACGTCAACGGCCGATACGTCTGTCGCGGCCCGGCGCGCGGCTACCAGTCGCACTGGCCGTTCGATGAGGTCGATCTGGCGAAGCTCCTCCAAAAAGGACACAATTGGATCGCTGTCGAGGCGTACAATCCGGGCATAAGCACGTATCAGTATCTGCATCAGACCAAGGCCGGCCTGCTCTGCGAGGCCAAATGGGGCGATTTTTCGCTCTCCGCCGCCGGCCCCTGGCAGATGCGCCGCTCGCCGGCGCACAGCACGCAGACTGCCAGACTCTCGCTGCAACTGGATTTCCAGGAGCACTTTGACTGCCGTCGCGACGACCGCGGCTGGATAACCTCGCCGACCCCGCCGGCCGGCTGGCGGGCCGAAATATTTCCGCAAGACAGCCATGCTGGTAATTACCAGCCCGTTCGGCCAGCCGCCGTTCGACAGCGTCGAGCCGCGAGGCATTCCGCTGATGGCCGAGAATCTTGTTGTCCCGGCCAAAATTACCGCTCATGCCTCCGGCACGTGCGGCGAAGGATACCAGACGTGGGAAAACGTCTCCTGGGGTTGGGTCGCCGAGGGTTTGAAGATGCAAAAATGGAATCCGCCCGAAGGCATTAACAAGGCAGTCAGGAACGACTGGATGGAGATCGCCATCCAGCCGGCCGGGATGGGCAAATTCACCGCAATCACCATCGATCTTGGGGAATATCTCATCGGCAACCTGATCGTCCGGGCCGACGGCGCACGCGGCGGCGAGATTCTCGACTTCCAGCACGACCAGTGCCTCCGCAAGGGCCATCCTGAATTCGTCAGGATCGGCGACGGCTGCCTGATCGCCCTGGCCAACCGCATGAGGCTGGCCGCCGGCGACTGCGGACACGAGTTCTTCCACATCATCGGGGCAAGACACGTAACCATGATCGCCCGCGACTTCGACCGGCCGGTAACCGTCCGCCTCCAGTACCGCTCGGTCGGCTATCCGTTCGAGATGAAAGGCTCGTTCGACTGTTCCGATTCCGCGCTCAACGAAATATACGCGATCTGCCGGCGGACGCAGAAACTCTGCTCGCTGGACGCCTACGTCGACACGCCGTGGCGCGAGCAGGCCCAGTGGTGGGGCGACGCGAGGGTGCAGGCGAAAAACACGTTCTATCTCGACGGCGACGCACGGCTGCTCGCCCGCGGCATCCGTTCCATCGCCGGCCAGCAGGCCCCGCACGGCCTGACCTACGGCCACGCCCCCACTAGCGCCGGTAATTGCGTACTGCCCGACTTTTCGCTGACGTGGATTTTGACCGTCTGGGATCATTACTGGCAGACGGGCGACCTGAAACTCGTAAAGGAACAATGGCCCCGAATCAGACAGGTGCTCGGCTATTTCCAGGACCGGCTCGTCCGCGACGAGCGCGACCTGCTGAAATACGACGAGCGGTTCTGGCTGTTCGAGGACTGGTCAACGCTGCCCAAGAGCAGGACGCCGACATTCCTGAACCTCTGGTACCTGATCGCAATCCGCCAGGCGACGGAACTGGCCGGCCTTATCGGCAAAAAGACCGACGCCAAAAAGATCGACGATAACGCCGTCCGCCACGAGGAGCTTGTCGTAAAGCATCTCTTCGACCCGGCAGCAAAACTTTTCGCACCATGCCTCGACGAGAAGGGCCGGCAGACGGGCGACCCGTCCGTGCACGACCAGACGATGGCGATCATGCTCGGCCTTGTTCCCCAGGCTCACCAGACGATGATCGCACAGCGGCTGCTGCCATATCTGGAGGACCGCGAGATTCCCGGCGCAAAGCCCTCGTCATTCTGGGCCACCTACGTGCTGGAGACGATGGGGCAGTTGGGATATGGAAAGCAGGTCGTGGATTTCATCCGCAAAAAGTGGACGCCGATGCTCTCGACCGGAACGGCGTGGGAGGGTTTTGAGTGGGATGAGACAAAAGGCTGGTCGGCCTGCCACGCCTGGACGGCGCATCCTTCGTTCCACTTCGTCAACGTCCTTGCCGGCCTGACCCAGACCGCCCCGGCCTGGCGACAGATCAAGTTCAGCCCGCAATTCGTGGCAGGGATCGATCACGTCAAATCGACCGTGCCCTCACCGCTGGGGCCGATCGATGCGGCCTGGAAGCGAACTTCATCCGGCATATCCGCAACCTTGACCCTGCCGGCAGGCGTCAACGTCAAGATCGACCTACCCGTAAAAAAAGAAACTTTGCAAGGCCCAGGAACCTTCAATTTAACTGTGCCCACATAAAAAGGGGGATAGCATGGAAGGTTTCGCGCCAAGAGGCCAGTATTGGTGGCAAAGACAAGGCGGAGCGTTCGCCGCAAGGAAGCCCGCACCATGAAGGGAGCAAACAGATGATATTTGAAGACAGGTTTTCCGGCCGGCTCGGCGAGGGCTGGTCGTGGCTGCGCGAAGATCCCGAGGCATGGCGGCTGGAGGACGGCGAGTTGCTGATCCGCAGCCTGCCTGGCGCCCTCTACCGCCAGATGAACAATTGCCGCAACGTTCTTCTGAGGCCGATGCCGGATGCGCAAGCCGGCCCGCTGATCATCGAGGTTACAATGAGCAGCCAGCCGAAAAATGAGTTTGAGCACGCCGGAATCGTCTGGTATCGCGGGGACGACGATTACGTGGTGATCAGCAAAGAATATTACCTTGGGCGGCTTCCGACGGCGGTGCAGATGGTTCGCGAGGAGATCGTCGGCGGCCAGATGAGCAGCAAGGTTACATGCCACACGCCCTACGACATGGAGCAGGTATCGCTTCGTCTGCAAATCGAAGGCACGACGTTCACCGGCCAATACCGCGCCGCGGAGCAGGAGCCGTGGCAGACCGTCGGCCAGATACAACTGGATTCGATCGGGGGCGGGCCGAAGATCGGCCTGATTACCGGCTTCGGATCGCAAGACGAGGTCCGCTGGGTGCGATTCAGCAACTTCCGCATCCTGCAGGATGCCGGGCGGTAGATCATTTTCACGAGCACAGGGCGATGACGAGGTCCTGCATGGCGGCGCGGGGATCTGTGCCGCTCTTCATGGCCATGTCGCAGCGGAGGAGCCGCCGGAAGTCGTTCTGGACGGACTGCATGTTCCGGCGGCGCAGCAGGGCCAGGAAGTCGTCGGCGCCGTAGAAGATTCTGCAATCGCGGAGGGCCTGGCGGGCCTGCACGCCGCGGGCGATCATTTCGTGCGCCCGCAGGACCTTCTGGAGATGCCATCGCAACTGGCCGATCAGTCGGAATTCCTCGCCCCTTGCGGTCATTTCCTGCTGGAGTATTTTCAGGGCCTCGGCGGCATTCTGGCGTGTCAGGGCGTTGGTGAGGGCGAAGTCTTTGGCAGCGGCGGTGGAGGTAACAAGGGCCTGGACGTCTTTTGCGGTCAGTTCCTGCCTGCCGGCAGAGAAGTCGATGAGCTTTTCCAGTTCGTTTTTGAGCGAGGCGACGTCCGGGCCGACCATTCCGGCAAGCAGGTCGGCCGCGTCGGCGGAGAGTTTTTTCCCCTCTTTGGCGGCCCATTGCTTCAGCATGGCGGGCAGTTTGGCAGGATCGGGCGAGTCGCAGTTGATCGCCACGCCGGCGGAGGCGACCTTTTTGTAGAGCTTCGTGTTGCTCGGCCAGGACAGCACCTCCAGAACCAGCGAGCCGCCGGACGGCGGCTTATCCAGGAATTTTTCCAGCGTCTCGCGGGCCGCGCTGACGAACGAGTCGGCGTCCCGGATCACCATGACACGCCGTGGGGCAAGAAATGGGAGCGTTCGGACCTCGTCGAGGGCCTTTGCGATGCCGTCGTCCTGGTCGTCGAGGATTTCCTGGCCGTCGAGAGTCGAGACGCACAACTGCGGGTCGGCCTGGCCGATCAACTGCGAGACGATCTCCTGGCGACAAGTCTGCTTCACGAAGGCGTCGGAGCCGTGAAGGACGTAAATCGGCCTGGGTTCGGGGAGCGACATTCTGACGGTCCTGCCGGTAAGACTGACAAGCGGCGAAAATCATCGCGGTTCGGCGGACGGCCGCGCGCACCGGCCGAACCGGATGCAGGGTCGCACGACGCCCGCCATTCAATAAACGCAAGCCCGGGCGGTTTGGGCGTCCGGAAACAGATGACGGCGCCAACCTGGGTCGGCGCCGTCGTTATGCGCGATGCGGTCTGATTATACCTGTTTCTTCTTGTACCAGATGTAGAAGATGATCAGGCCGATCAAAACCGGCACGAGGCAGAGCTGCCAGCCCGTGACGTAACCCCCAAGATAGTAGTCGGTGAAAAATGCCAGCATTTTCAATTCTCCTTCACAAGGTTGCCGTGTTTCCTAACTGACGCGGGTTTTATATAGCCTCGGGAAGCCCGGCCTGTCAAGCCACAAATTCAAGGTTTTTCGGACAATTTGCGGCCTACGCCAAAATGGCGGCGACTGGAGTCGAACCAGTGACCTAGGGCTTATGAATCCCTCGCTCTAACCAACTGAGCTACGCCGCCGGGAACCGGGTTAATTATTGGCCGGACGGGGCGTTTTTGCAAGGTTTTTCGCGCCGGCGGACGTTTTTTGTGCGAAACGGGTTGCCCGCCCGTGCGGACCCCCGGGATTCCGGGCCTTTGACGGATTTACCCGCCCGCGGCGAAAATTGTTCGCTACAAGCCCCGCTTGTGGTATATTTTTATTTGCAGGAAAAGGCAATATATTGCCGCCCCAACCGTTAAACGAGACAGGAAATGGAAGAAAAGCCGTCAGCCGCCGCGATATCCCAGGCCCAGACCGGACGGGCCGAGGGGTTTGAGGAGTTGCTCAAGCGGTACGGCCAGAG
This sequence comes from Planctomycetota bacterium, assembly GCA_016235825.1. GTDB lineage: Bacteria > Planctomycetota > Phycisphaerae > SM23-33 > SM23-33 > JACRIL01. The sequence goes on along the minus strand of JACRIL010000203.1, from coordinate 8,854 downwards.
GCTCTTCGGGTATTTCCTGCGGGCCACGGGCAGCTATCACGACGCCGAAGATCTGCTCGGCGAGATGACGCTGCGTCTGGTCCGTCAGATAAAAAGTTACGACGATCACGGGCGGTTCGAGCCTTGGCTGTTCAGGATCGCGGCCAACCTGGTCCGCGACCGGATCCGCCGGAGAAAGGCCAACCCGACCCGGTTGAGCCTGTCGGCCGAGGATGAATCGGGCCAGAGCCTCGCCGACGATCTGCCCGACAGGCCTTCGGATGTGGCCGACGGCCTGATGGCCCGGGAGATGTCGCATAAATTGCAGCAGGCGATGAACGAATTGGACGAGACGACGAGAAACATGATCCTGCTGAGGCATTTCGGCGGGCTGAGTTTCAAGGAGATCGCCGATACATTCGACTGCCCGCTGGGAACTGCCCTGGCGAAGGTGCACAGGGGGCTGACGACCCTCAAGAAGCGCCTTGAAGGGCATAAGCAGGAGATTATCGCGGAAATGATGTGACGCAGCCGCGGGCTGCGGAAAGCGAAGGCGTGCCATGGAACTGAATGAAGAACAATATGAACGGATCGCACAGGCGCTGGACGGCCGGCAGGTTGAACTGACCGACGAGGAGCGCCAGACGATGGCCTGCATCGTCCGGGACGAGGACTGGTTCGGGCGGACCGCCCATGCGGCCGCGCCGGCCAGGGCGATGGGCAAGGCCGCCGCGTCGATCAGGGTCGCCTTGCACGGGCGGACAAGGATCGTCCGGATCATCGCCAACGTCTCGGCCGCGGCGGCTATCGCGGCGGTGCTGGTCCTGGGAATAATGATGCTGATAGACCTCGGCAGGCCCGTGCCGGTTGCCCCGGGCAGCCAGGGCATTCCAGTGGCGCAGCTTGAGAAATTCATCCAGCCGGGCGAGCATCAGGCCCCGATCAAACTGCTGTCGATGGATCTGGACCGCTTCGAGGCCGACGTGGCCCTGATGAACATGCCGGAGTCCCAGGCCTCGCCGGTCAAGAACAAACTCGATTCGCTTGAAAATGAACTGGACGATTTTCTCCTGAAAAATTCATGAGATGACCTAATGAAAGGCCGACCCCCGCAAGGGATCGCCGGAGGTTTAAAATAATGACACGGAACGCGAAGATCACGTTGGCTGCGATGTGCATGGCCCTGCTGCCGCTGGCGCTGCTTGCCCCGCTTCAGTCCGGCGCCGAAGACCCCGTCCAGGCCGGGCCGTTCGGCGATGCGCCGGGCGGACGAGTTGGCAGTCCTGACAAGCCGGCTCTGCCTGACAAGCCGGGCCTGCCTGACAAGCCGGCTCTGCCGGGCAAGCCGGGCGCGCCGGGCGGACGGGGGGATAAATCCGGACAGGGAGTCACCGAGGAACAGGAGAGAGAACTCCTGGAGTTCTATAAGTCTGTCAAGTCGGAATATTATGACAGCCTCGTCAGGCTTCGCGACAACAACCCGCATGTCTACAAGCAGATGTTAAAACGGTTTTGGAACAGGTACCAGGAAATCAAGACCATGCCCAGGGATATCCAGGTCGTCGCCATTTTCGAACAGGAGCTAAAGGCCGGCATCTGGAAAACCGGCAATCTGATTCGCGAGGCCAAAACCAGGGACGACGCCCAGGCGGTCCAGCAGCTCACGGACAAGTTGCGGGACCTTATCAGCCAGCAATTCGACGCCGAAATGAAGATGACCGAGTACGGCCTGACTCAGTTCGAGGAACGGCTCAAAAAGCTCCGCGAGGAACTCAAACAGCGGGCCGGCCAGAAGGACCAGATCATCGAACAGCGGCTCCATGAAAATCTTCAGGATAATCCCGCGACCATGCCCGCGCCCGGCAAACATGACGGTCCGCCGCGAGGGGGAGAGGTCAGCCCGTCGCGGTTCGATAAATGATTTGACGGTTAAGAGCCTATCGTCTGCAATTCTGTCCTTTTGCGCAGAAAGTGTGTCTGCGCAAAAATCCCCGCAGCGCATTGCGATGCCGCCCGGATTGTCCGTGCAAATTTTTCATACGGAATATAAATTGTTATTCGCATGGCGGAACAGGCCGGACAACAGAACGTGATCAAACGGGCGATGGCGCTGCGCAAGGCGGGGCAGACTGTCGAGGCGCTGGGGCTTTTGCGGGGCGCGCTGCGCCGCGGCGGGCTTGCGCCGGAGGAGATCGACAAGGCCGGTCGGTTCATCCAGAAGGAACTGCCCGTCGTCGCGGCGGCGGATGCGCCGCGGGCGGCCTGTCGCGTGCTGGTGCTCGGCCAGTGCACGACCAACTGGCTCTCGACGGCACTGACGGCGGAAGCCTGGGGCCGCGGCTGCGGCCTGCTGACCGCCGACGGCGAATACGACAATGTCCTCCAGGAATTGATGGCCGACCGGCCGGAGTCTTCCGGTTTTGATTTCGTCGTGCTGGTTCCGTGGAACGCCCGGCTGATCGGCGGCGGATCGGACATGCCGGCCGGGCAGCGGCTGGAGGAGGAACTGGACTTCTGGGAACAGGCATGGACGCTGGCCGACAAAAAGCTGGGCGCGCGGGTCGTTCAGGTCGGCTACGACTGGCCCGGCCCCGGCCCGGCCGGCCACCTGCTGGGCCGCCACGACAACGGCGACCTTGACCTCATCAGCCGGGCCAACGACGAACTTCGCATGCAGCTTCCGCGGGGCAACTGCTTCGTCAATCTTTCGGACATCTCCGGCCTTACGGGCCGGCGGACGTTTTACGACCCCAGGCGGTACTTCTGGACCAAGCAGCCGTTCAGCGAGGCCGGCACGGTGCTGCTGGCAAGGCACGTCTGGGCGGCCATCCGCGCACTGCGGACCGGGCCGAAAAAAGTCCTCATCCTCGATCTGGACAACACGCTGTGGGGCGGGATCGTCGGCGAGGCCGGGCCGCTGGGAGTCGCCCTGGGCGAAAGCCCCGACGGCGAGGCATTCGTCGCGTTTCAGAAACATCTCAAGGCCCTCAGCCGCCGCGGCGTGCTGCTGGCGGCCTGCTCCAAGAATAATCCCGAAGACGCCCGCGAAGTTTTTCTGAAGAATCCGAACATGGCGCTGTCGCTGGAAGACTTTGCGGCATTCGAGGCGTCGTGGCAGCCCAAGAGCGCGGTTGTCGAACGGATGGCCGAGACGCTCAATCTGGGGCTGGACAGCTTTGTGTTCTTCGACGACAACCCCGTCGAACGCGAGGAGATTCGCCACGCCCTGCCCGATGTCGAGGTCGTCGAGGTTCCGGCCGACCCGGCGGAGTACGTGCGGGCGATTGAGGACGGCCTGTGGTTCGAGACGGCCGGCCTGACCGACGCCGACCGCAAACGGTCCGAGCAGTACCGCGTCGAGGGCAAGCGCCGGGCCGCGGCGGCGACCTTCGCCTCGATGGATGAGTACATGGCCAGCCTCGAGATGGCCGGCGAGGTCCGCGACATCGACGACGCCGACATGCAGCGGGCCGTCCAGCTCATCGGCAAGACAAACCAGTTCCACCTGACGACCCGCAGGCACGGCGAGCAGGATGTCCGCCGACTGATCGGCCAGGCCGGCTCGGTCGGCCTGACGCTCCGAGTCAAGGACCGCTTCGGCGATTACGGCCTTGTCTCCGTCCTCATCGCCGTGGCGGATGTCGCCCGGCCGCAGACGCTCCGCATCGACACCTGGCTGATGAGCTGCCGCGTCATCGGCAGGGGAGTCGAGGAATTCTTCTTCAACGCACTGCTCGCCCGGGCCGCAAAACTCGGCTGCCGAAAACTCATCGGCGAATACATCCCCACGGCCAAGAACGCCGTCGTCAAGAACCTCTACGACCGCCTGGGCTTCGCCCGCCTCAACCAGTCGCCCGACGCCGCGACAACCTACGAACTCGACCTCGCCGCTTGTCAACCGGCAAAAACCTTCGTAAAACCGGCGAACCAATGAACGCTCTCGATGAAACAATAATCGAGATGAGTAAAAAGAAGGTCTTACTGCTCATCCTTAGTTCTTTCGCTATGGTAGCACTTGGGACTTGGTTGTTCTGCCTTGACCAAACAGCGATTCCGGTTCTACGCTGGCTTAACAATCCGACGCTCGTTCATGTGCTCATTCGGGGAATCGGGGTCGTCGGAATTATTTTTTTCGGCTTGAGCGGTATTTTCTGCTTCAAGAAGTTGCTCGACAAGAGGCCGGGATTGGTATTCAACAGTTCCGGTATTGTCGATAATTCAAGCGGTGTATCAGCAGGATTCATTCCATGGACTGAAATCATCGGTGTAGAAATATTTGAAATACATAAACAAAAATTTTTAATCATTAAGGTCAAAAATCCTCAAAGTTATTTAAAGCGTGGTGGATGGATGAAACGGTCACTCAATAGAGCAAGTTTTAAAATGTGTGGCAGTCCCATCGCAATTGGGGCAAATGCGATAAAGATAGACTTTTCGGAATTGCTTTCCCTTTTCAGCCAATACCAACAGAAATATGGCAATACCTGACAATCGGCCGGTGGCATGTCCGGTTTTGCGCCGAAAGGCATGGAACGGGTGGCATTGGCCGCATCGGTTTGCGGCCATGTTTTTTTCGTGGCACGGCCGTCCCGGCCGTGTGTTCCATGGGCGTCTCGCCCATGGGATTCTGTCAAATTAATCTATAAGCCACGGCCGGGACGGCCGTGGGACACACGGGCAAGATGCCCGTGCCACATTTCAACAGCGGCCATGTTCTTTTTTCAGCACCGCAGGTGCGTCTGCCAGTAGCCCCGCGGCGGCTTGTCCGGCGAAGCCTGTTGGCGAAGCCGGAAGCGAAGTCCTCCGAAGCTTCAGCGAAGGAGGGCATAGCGAAGCCCGGGGAAAGCCTTGGTTTGACATGATTTATTCCCAGACGCCGTGGATTTTTTGGCCGCAGGATGGGCAGGCGCCTTTGTCGAGATTGACTTTCCGGACGCTGAAGCCAGCGCGGTCCACGACAACGCCGTGGCAGCCGGGGCAATAAGTCCGCTCGTCGGTCCGGCCGGGGACGTTGCCGCAATAGACGTAAAGCAGGCCGGCCTGTCTGCCGATTTTTTCCGCCATTGACAGCGTGGCAATCGGCGTGGGCGGGGTGTCGGCCATCTGGTAGTCGCCGTGGAACCGGCTGAGATGCCAAGGCACGTGCGGGCCGAGTTTCCTGGCGATGAATTCCGCCGCCTGCCGCAGCTCATCCGGCGAGTCGTTCATTCCCGGCACGATCAGCGTGGTTATCTCGACCCAGACGCCCTGGGCTATCAGGCATTCCAGGCAGGCCAGCACCGGGGCGAGCCTGGCCTTCATCACGCTGCGATACGTCTGATCGCTGAAGGCCTTCAGATCGACGTTGGCGGCGTCCAGATACGGCCGGATCGTCCGGACCGCCTGCGGCGTCATGTAGCCGTTGGAGACGAAGCAGGTCTTCAGGCCGTTTTCCTTCGCCAGTTTGCACACGTCGTAGGCAAGCTCAAAAAAGATCGTCGGCTCGGTGTATGTGCAGCTTATCGATGCGCACCTGTGATCCTTGGCGGCCTGAACGAGTTCCCGCGGCGGCACGGCCTGGCCGGTGAGGCCCTCGCCAGTCCGCGGCGTCTGCGAAATCTGCCAGTTCTGGCAGAACGCGCACTGGAAATTGCACCCCTCCGCCGCGAACGACAGGCTCCGCGAGCCGGGCAGAAAATGGAAAAGCGGTTTTTTCTCGATGGGGTCGACGTGGACGGCGATCACGTCGTCATAGTTGAGCGCAACGAGCCGGCCGGAGTCGTTACGCCGCGCGCAGCAGACGCCCAGTTTGCCCGGAGCTATCAGACACTCATGCCCGCAAAGCCTGCATTGAACCTTTGAGTTCTCCGCCGGCTCCCACAGCATCGCTTCATGCGGTTGTCCGCTCATGGTTTTCGGCATCCTCAAATAGTCGCCATAATTACGCTTCAGTGCAATCTGGCCAGCCAGCCCGCCAGCCAAAGCAGGCAGCCGGCGATAGCCAACCATATCTGAAAATTCATTATAGCGTCGCCGGGCCTGGGCCGCGGCAACTGAGCATTTGCGACGGCCGCATCAGGATCGACCTTTCCGGCCGGGCCATCCAGCCCGACCAGGCTGACGGCGTGAATTCCGCCGGCGGCATCCTTATATATGCCCGGCTGCGGCAGCGGGCCGGCCTTTGTATTGTCGCCCGGTTCCCGGCCGGCGACCGATTGCCAGTCGCGCCAGCCGGACGCCTCCAGCGGCGCGGCGTATTCATATCGCGGCGTTCCGCCGGAACCGCCGGCCAGCCAGCCGACGGCATTGGCCAAAAAGATCACCATCGACTCGGAAAACGCCATGTTGGTGTTCTGGCCCGACAGGCTGAATGCCACGTATATCCGTTTGGCCTCAGCCCGGCCGCCTGCCTGCGATTGTGGATCGGATCGAGCGATTAAGGCATCCGGTCCGGCCATGAGCAGCGGTTTGCCCTCGGCCAGATCGCCCGCCCGCCACGCCTGCGATTTCAATATCGACAGGCCTGTGAAATCGACCGCCTTCATCAGCGGGTCGTCGGCCGCCTGCCGGGGCTGATCCAAAACGAGATTGCTCAACTCGTCGCCACGCAACCAGCCCGGCGGCGGCGAGGGCGGATCGATCAGGATGGCCGGCTTGCCCGGCGGCAGCGGCACGGCCGCCGAATTGACGATGACAACGTCGGCCTGTCCGGCGTCGGCGACGGCCTCAAGCCGGCTGTCCGCCTTCACAAACCGGCGCAGTATCGGCTCGTCGCGGCCTGCCAAGGCGATTTTTATCCGGCCGGTCTCCGTGCGGGCTAAACACGCCGTTTGTCCGGCGATTTGCAACGAAAGCCACTGGCCGGCCGGAACGTCGAGGATTATTTCATGCCTGTCTTTGCCGGCCGGGATATCGATCTGCTTTTCCGTCTGTCCGTCCGGCCATGCGACGGCCGCGCGGCCAGACCAGTCGCCGGCCTGCCGCTTCCGCAAGGCGACGAAAAGCTGACTCTTGCCATCCGGCAGCGGGGCGGCGCCGACGGCGTCGATGCTCACCGCCGGCAGATCGCACGGCAGCAGAATTGTTTCGGCCGCCGGGCCGGCGGGCAGATCGACCCCGCCGCAGCCAAGATAGTATGTCCGCTGGACAGACGGGTCGGCCGGGCCGAGCGTCAGCGACCGCGCGAGTGCGGGCAGGATTTCCAGCGAGTCGATCCGCTTGCCGGCCGCTGCCGGCGTCAGCCAGCCGGCCGATGCGCCCTGACAGGCCGGGACGATAACCGCAACCAGGTCGTCGCGATCAAGCCTGTCGAGCAGACCGGCGGCGGACTTTTTCATCGCCGCAAGCCCGCCTGCGCCCAGTTCAGCCGACGGGCAGACCGCCAACGCGACCTTCCGGATCGGCTTGTGCGAGACAATCGTCGGCCCGGCCAGAGCCAGCACGGCCGCCGCGCAGCCGGCTAAGAGCAGAAGCCAACTGGCCGAGAGCCGCCGGAACCGCCGCTTGTGCGTGTGGCTGTCGGCCTGGAGAGCCTCCTGCCACAGGCGCAGGCTGCCCACCACGGCCATCCGCTTGCCGGGCCGATACAGCGCCCATGCCGCCGCGACCGCCACGCCCAACAATCCGACCAGCCACCATGCATTGGCGAATATCATCCCGTGTATTTTAAATGAGAAACGCCAACTTTCACGCTTTTATGAATTTTAGTTCTAAGAAAAAGGCGTCTTGTCCGTAGTGCATGGCAGACAAAGGCAGGCGGTTCAACCAGGGGCATTCGGGGAAAGGATCGAACCATGTTCAGATTCAGCGGGATTATTCTGTCCGTTGCGGGCTTTGCGGCGATAGCGGCGATTGCATATGTGGCTTCGTCGGGGTGCGGGAACGGCAAAGGGAACAAAACCGCATCGCGGGACAGCCGGCCGGTTTCAGCCAGCCAACCGGCAATACCGATTCAAAATGCGGCCAGCCGGCCGGTCCTTTTGGCGCAGACCGCACCCGCCGCCGCAAACGTTGCGGCGACGAAGCCTTTACAGGACCGACAAAATCAGACCAGGCCGAAAACCTCTCTGACAGTCAGCCTGTCGGACCCGTATATTGATGACAATGACGGCAAGGCCAGGATGTGCACGACCGTAAGAAGCAATCTGGACGCCAGCATTACGGTAACTTTCAGGTTTCTGGGGTCCGACGACGGATCGGGCCAGCCGGCGCTGCTCTCGCAGCAGTCGGTAGCCGGCGAAGTCAGGGCGAATACGCCTACCAGACTCGGCGTTGAGTTCGACAGGCCGCAGGGCGGTTTCAGTTGCTCGCTGGGCTACAGCGCTAAAACGGCAAATTAAGTAAATGGGTCAGTTGCGGGTGGGGGGGAATTGTGGTGCGGACATCTTGCCTGCAACGTTAATAATAAAAAATGCGGGCGGGACGCCCGCACCACAAAAAGGCAAAAATTGTTTGATTCTTCCCATCCCGCAACCGACCTATTGCCAAATTAACACATTATCGAAGGACGCGAACAGAACTTTAATCGACGGGAAAAAATCCCCGTTTTTCCCTCAAATCTCCGAAAAGTCGGCGAATTCCATGCCTCGCCCGCATCCCCTTGGGCCAAGGCAATTCCGGAAAAACCAAAATCATGACTCGGCCAGGAAATGTTTTCCGGAAGTGGCGGAAAAGATTTCTTAAGTTTCCCCTCCCGCCCTCGACAATGACCCCAGCGGTATGCTGCGGACTTCGCGCATGTTCGCTCACTTACATTGAAATAAGCGTGCCAGGGATCGCCAAACAAGCGGGCCGCGCGGCCCCGGCGAAATCTGGCAGTTGTTCAGAATGGGAGAAAGACTATGCTTTCGATCAAACAGAACGTTATGGCCATGCAAGTGGCCAGAAACCTGGGCCT
>JACRIL010000208.1 GCA_016235825.1 Planctomycetota bacterium | reverse complement strand
GCACAGTTGGCTGTTCTTCTGCCGCAGGCTGCGGGTGCGTTATGAAAAACGGGACGATATTCTTCAAGCATTCCTCATCATCGGCTGCATTCTGATCTGCTGGTGCAAGATTCAGAGGTTTTGTTAGAGTGCCTAAATGTAGTCCGCCAGCAATTCGGCGGCCGGATTTGCGATGACTACCTTGTTGACCAGCAGGCCGCGGGACTCGATTTCCTTCGCCCCGGCCCGGACGGCGGCGGTGCAGTCCGGCAGCGTGCCGGTCATCAGGCACAGGCCTTTGCCTCCCAGCGCCATCGCGACGTGGATCCGATAGACGTTGACGCCCGCGGCCTTGGCCGCCGCGTCTGCCGCGGCGATTATGCTCGCGCCGCTGAAACTCTCCAACGCGCCGAAGGCCTGCGGATTGGCGTCGGGCATCGCAGACTGGCCCAGGGCCGCAAAGACGCTCTCGTGCACGTTGGGTATCACCACGTGGTCGATAATCGCCTCGCCGGCCTCGGCCAGGCCCGCCCGGATCGCCGAATTCACGTCGCCCACATGCCCGCCCAGCACGATTAAATACTTGCCCGAGCAGATCGTCCTTGCGACCAGTATTTTAACCGCCCCGGCCTTGAGCATCGCATCCTCGATCTGATATCCGATCGCTATGCTCGACAGTTCGATCGCGCCTATGCTTTTTGGTATCGCCATGTTTGACTCTTCCAATGGTTAGCCTTCAATCCAGACAATGCCGTCTCTCACGTCGCAGACCGTGCCGGCAATCGACGCGTGGACGGGCGCGCCGAGCGAGGGCTTGCCGTCCTTTTCCGGCACCTGTCCGATCTGTTGGCCGGCCGAGACCTTCTGACCGGGCTTGACCAGCGGCAGGCAGGCCGCCCCGACGTGCTGCTTGAGCGCGATGCCGACCTTGCGGGCCTTGAGCGGTTTTTCGACCAGCGGCCCGACGTTCTGGAACCCGCCCAGCCCCAGTTTGGCGTAGAGGCGTTTTGTCGGGGCCTTTCGCCCGGCCATCAGAAGCCCCGGCCTGTCGGCGTTGAACGGCGAGTCGGCCCACTTTTCGCCCTCGGTCGCGAGGCGGCGTTTGTTCTGGCCGCATACGGCCTTGGGGTCCAGGTCTTCCGGACAGGAATACATGCTGCAAAGGTTGCACTCGCAGCAGAAGGCCGTGCCGCGGACGTTTGCCTCCCCGATGAGGTTGAACGCCAGGCTCCGCATCGCACGGTGCGGCTCGATCGGGTGGCCCAACAGGTATCGCGGGCAAAGTTCCGTGCAGAAGCTGCATTGGTCGCAGGCGCTTCGGCCGATGCGGACCTGGCTCTTCCAGTCCCGCCTGTACCTGCGGACCACGATATGGTCTGCCGGCAGGACGATCACCGCGCCGGTGGTCTTGGCAACCGGCTCGTCGGGGTTTTCCGTCAGCCGGCCCATCATCACGCCGCCTACGATGTAAACAGGATCGCTCGCCGACAGCCCGGCGGCGGCCACGCAGGCGGACAGCGGCGTTCCGACCGGCACGCGGAGCGTTACAGGATTCATCACCGCTCCGGCGACCGAGACGAATTTTTCCACGACCGGCGTTTTGTGCGACCTGCTGACGTTCAGCGCCGTCTCGACGTTCATCACCACGGCCCCGACATCCAGCGGTATGCCGCCGGGCGGGATAACCCTGCCCAGCACGTCGTATACGAGCACAAATTCGTCGCCGGCCGGGTACGCGTCCTTCAGCGGCAAGATTTCCATATCTGATGCGAGCTTACGCCTCAGCGAGTCGATGACGTCGCTGTATTTTTCCTTGACGCCGATCACGCCGCGTTTGGCGCCCGTCAACTGCATGGCGGCGGCAAGCCCTTCGATCACCTCGTCGGCGAAGTTGCGGAGAACTTCCTTGTCCTTGTGGAGAAGCGGTTCGCACTCGGCCGCGTTGATTATGGCGGTGTCGGCCTTTGCGGACAACTTGACGTGAGTCGGGAAACCCGCCCCGCCGGCGCCCACCACGCCCGCGGACCGAACATGCTCGACGGTTATTTTAGGCATCCTGGCCTCGCTAGTAAGAGCCTATCCGGATAACTACAATGGCCGCGACGGGTTGAATTTTGTCGCAGGCCAAGAAGCGAGGGCGACGCCGACCTGCCTGAAGGTCGTCGAGCCCGAGCGCCGCAGGCATGCGGCAAAAGGCAGCCCGTCCCGAAGGGTTTCGACAAAAACTGGCGTTTGCTGCGTCAGGCCTCCTCGACGACCTTAAACAGGTCGCCTGCGTCGGCCTTCCTTGCATCCATCCGGTTTTTGTCGAAACGCGGCTCATCGTAGTTATTCGGATAGACTCTAATAACGCCGCCGCTGCCGGAGGGGCCGCGGCGGATTGCTAAGATATTATTTCGGGCCTTGTTGCCGCCCGCGTTAGACTTTTCTTACTGTTGCGACTGCGGGGCGGAAGACGACGCGCCGGCGGCCGGCGCCGCAAGCAGCTTCTGCTTCATCAGCCTGCCGACCTTGAACTTGACCGTCCGTTTCGCTGGGACCTGCACCCTCTGGAGCGTCTTGGGGTTCTGGGCGATCCTGGCCGCACGGCTCTTGCACTCGAAGACCCCGAAGTCGCGGAACTCCAGCCGGTTGCCCTTGCCCAGCTCACTGATCGTCTCGTCCAGGAAGAGCTGGATGATTTTCTTGACCACGACCCGCTTGGTCCTGGTCTGTTCCGCGATGCGATCGACCAGTTCCTTTTTCGTAACCGTGTGCATGCAAATCCCTTTCACAACTCTAAAACATTGTTTTCATCAGCCGGAATCCCTGGCAAAAACCTTCCGCTCCATTACGGTCCTGGCCGTGCAGCCTGTTGCCAGTCCCTCAAAGGCCTGACATGATATGCTTATAACTATCAGTAAACAAGAGGGATAATCAAGAAAATTATGCGGGCAAAAAGATTTTCCCGCAGCCGGCTGCTGGCGGGGCGGCCGGAAAAAACGTGCTTGCGGCGGTCCGGCATGTATAGAATATAAGGATAGCGGCTATTGACGCGATTTTTCCGACAGGATGAAAGGAAGCAATATGGTTATCGGAGCAAGCAGAATCGGGCAGGCCATCGCCCCAGCGACGGCGATGTGGAACCCCCAGAAACAGAACCGGAACCCTTTTGCCGCGGCCGGCCAGACGCCGCAGGTTCCACAGGTCAAGGTTCCGCAGGTCAAGACGCCTCAGATACCGCAGGCCGGGGTAAACCAGGCCGGCGGCTTCAAACCGCTCACCATGAACCAACTGTATCACGACGAGACCATCGGCAACCGCGTGGATATCATCCTGTAACGCAGGCATGATGCGGCCCAGCCGCTTTCGGCCAGGCTGGGCGGGCGGTAATGATTCGATGATCCTTGGCGCGCATATGAGCATTTCGGGCGGGGTGGAAAAGGCCCTCGAGCGGGCGGCCGCATGCCGGTTCAGGACAACAGCGATGTTCGTCCGCAACCAGGTGCAATGGCGGGCCGGGCCGCTGACAGACCAATCGGCCGAACTGTTCCGCGACACGAGGCGAAAACTCGGAATCAATCCGGTCGTCGCGCACGCCAGTTACCTCGTCAACCTCGCCGGACAGGACGAGGTCCGCGATAAATCCATTCGGGCGATGATCGAGGACCTCGGCCGCTGCGGCAGGCTGGGGATAGAATATCTCGTGATGCACCCCGGCTCGAATCCGGATTCCCGGGCCGGGCTGGCGAAGATCGCCGATGCGCTGGATTCGATTTTTTCCGCGGGTCCGCCGGGGCCGATGATCCTGCTGGAGACCACCGCCGGACAGGGCGACTGCCTGGGCTGGCAGTTCGAGCAGCTTGCCGAAATTCTCGCCCGGTCGAAGTCGGGCGAGCGGCTCGGCATCTGCCTGGATACCTGCCACGTCTTCGCCGCCGGCTACGACGTCCGCTCGGCCGAAGGGTACGCACGGACCATCGGGCAGTTCAACTGCGTCATCGGGCTGGACCGCCTCAAGGCCGTCCACGTCAACGACTCGCTGAAGGAACTCGCCAGCAGGGTTGACCGCCACGCGCACATCGGCAAGGGCAAGCTGGGCCTGGCCGGCATCGCAAACTTCGTCCGCGACAGCCGCCTGGCCCGCCTGCCGTTCATCCTCGAAACGCCCAAAGGCGCCGACCCCAATGGCCGAGACTATGACAGGTTGAATGCCGCCGCCCTCCGCCGACTGGCCCGGCGATCCTGAAAACAAATCATGCTTTATTGAATCATAGCCACGGGCGGGGCGACTTGTCCGGCGTAGCTTTTAGCGAAGCCGGAAGCGCAGCCCGTGGCTACTGCCAGTCGCCCGAAGGGCTCCCGAAAATCTGCGGATGTCACATCTGATCTTACAAGCCGCGATATCCGGCCATGCCATCCGCCATATCAAGACTGGTTGCCGGGTTTTCTGGCGGCACACATGGCTTTGTAGGCTGCATCGAGGATGTCGTCGGGCTTGGCAAATTCCGAACCGCTGATGGCGGCGCCTATGCTGGATGAGATTTTCACAACCGTACAATCGGGCTGACGGAGCGATTTAATAATACGGTCAGATGCTTGCTGGACGTCCTGTAGCCCATGAATTTGGGTCAAGAGTATTGTGAACTCGCCTCCGTCCAGGCGGGCCACGGTGTCATGGCTTCCTATGCACTCTTTCAGTCTCTTCGCTACAATGGTCAGCACCTTGTCTACAGCAGAATGCCCATAGGCATATTTGAATAGCTTGATGCTGAGGTCAATGAACAGGACTGCGAATTTATGCCCGCTGCGATGGTATTCGTCCATAGCAATGTTGAGTCGGATACCGAATGCCTTACGGTTGGGCAGGCCCGTCAGATAGTCATGCCTGGCCTCCTGCACTAGGCGCTCTGGAAAAAACACTTCTGATCGGTTAGAGATAAACCCTGTCAAGATACAGGAGAATCAAGGATGAACATCTTACTGGTCGGCGGCGGCGGGCGCGAACATGCCCTGGCGTGGAAGATTTCGCAGTCCAAACTGTGCGACAAGCTGTACGCGGCCCCGGGCAATCCGGGCATCGCGCAGTATGCGACGTGCGAGGACGTGAAGGACAACGACAATGCGGCCGTGGTCGAACTGGCTAAACGCAGGAAGATAGACCTCGTGGTCGTCGGGCCGGAAGAGCCGCTTGCGATGGGCCTGGCCGACGAGGTCCGCAAGGCCGGGATACTGTGTTTCGGCCCGTCGGCTGCCGGCGCCCGGATAGAGGCCGACAAGGCCTACGCCAAGCACCTCATGCAGACGGTGGCCGTGCCGACCGCCGAGGCCCGAATATTCACCGACCTGGAATCGGCGAAAAAATATGTCCTCTCGCGCGATCACGGCGTGGCGGTTAAGGCGGCAGGGCTGGCAAAGGGCAAGGGCGTCGTGGTCTGTCCCGAGCCGTACCAGGCGATCAAGCCGCTGGAAGAGATGATGGACAAAAAAGTCTTCGGCCATGCGGGCGATACCGTCATCATCGAGGAGATGCTCACCGGCCAGGAGGCCACCGTCCTTGCGTTCGTGGACGGGGTGAACATCTTTCCGATGCCGCCGCTCCAGGACCACAAGCCCATCGGCGACGGCGACACCGGCCCCAACACCGGCGGCATGGGCGCATACAGCCCCGTGCCGATAATCGACCGGCCCACGATGGACCGGATCGAACGGGAAATCCTCGTGCCGATCGTCGATGCGATGAAGCGCGACTTCGGGCGCTACGAGGGCGTGCTGTACACCGGCCTGATGTTCACGCCGGCCGGGCCGAAGGTCATCGAATTCAACTGCCGATTCGGCGACCCCGAATGCCAGCCGCTCATGATGCGGTTCAAGGGCGACCTCGTCGAGGCGATGGTCGCGGTCTGCAAGCACCAACTGGACAAGGTGAACGTCGAGTGGGACAGCCGCCCCGCCGTCTGCGTCGTGATGTCCAGCGGCGGATACCCCGGCGATTACAAAAAGGGGCACGAAATCACCGGCATCGACCAGGCCGAGGCGCTCGGCGACGATATAAAGGTCTTCCATGCCGGCACGGCCATGATGAACGGCAAGCTGGTCAACACAGGCGGACGAGTGCTGGGCGTTACCGCGCTGGGCGAAACCATCGCCGCCGCACAGAAACGCGCCTACCAGGCCGTCGAAAAAATCCGCTGGACCGGCTGCTACTGCCGCAAAGACATCGCCGCCAAAGCGATAAAAAGTTCCTGACGGACGGCTTTCATCAATCTTTCGCCGGTTCGCCGTGGCGCGGTCGATGTCGCTGCCAGTCCCGCCGCCAGTCATCCGGGGATCAGTTAGCTCCTGAACCTTTCTTCTGATTATCTTGTTGAGCGCCTTACTGATTCTGCTGCTGGCCCTGTTTATTCCCGTTAGGCTGACTGGCTGAATTGTTCTGGTTGCCTTGCTGCCCCTGCTGATCTGATTGGCCCTTCTGGCCGGACTGCCCCTGTTGGCCTGATTGATCCGACTGACCCTTCTGGCCGGACTGCCCCTGTTGGCCTGATTGATCCGACTGACCCTTCTGGCCGGACTGTCCCTGCTGGCCCGATTGACCCGACTGTCCCTGTTCACCGGACTGTCCCTTATTGGGGGCCTGGTCCTGCTTGACAACCGCCTGATCACCGGTGCCCAAGCTCACCTGGCCTTGCATGTTGAATACAGCCACCGTTCCGGCCAATACTGCCACCGTTACCAGATTTTTCATTTTTCTGCCCGTCATGTTTGCTTCTCCTTTCTCTTCGGTTTCTGTCACGTATATCTCGAATTGCGTGCCCATGACCTGCACGTCGCAGGTTGGGGTTTTGACGACGAATGGTTCTGCATCCTTATTCACGTCGAACTCGGCCCACCCGGCTGACAACTCCACGACCCGGGCGCGCCGCGATGTCCCGGTCCGGACATCCGGCAGATTAACGCGATTGAACCTGCTCCGATGGGCGCTTTTCTGGAAAACAACTTTTGTGCCATCTGGCAGGGTTTCGCGAACCACTTCGAGAGCCGCCGCTGCCGGGAGAAGTTTTCCCGCGATTTTTGGGGTTATGGGTTGGGAAACATTCTTATCCTGGATGCCCCACAGAATAACTACAGACAGCACCGCCGCGGCAGCCAGCCCCGCCGCAATGCCGCCTGTCAGCCGCCTGTAAAACGTGCGATGCCTCAATCTGCGAACGATATCTTTCGCCAAAGGTCCGGCCGGCGCGCTGTCCGCCAGCGAATTCACATGCTCTTTCAGAGTCGGCTCGAATTCTTCGTCAATCTCGTTCAAGGAACTGCCCCATTAATTCTTTCATTTTCCGGATCGCGGCGTGGGTCCGGCTTTTTATCGTTCCTTCGGGCAGGCCCAGAATTTCAGCGGCCTGCGAGACGTCGCATCCCTGTTCGTATCTCAGGATAATCACGATCCTGTGGTCTTCTTCCAGCATCTGCATGCACCTGCCGATTGCCTCGATCCTTTGGCGGTCCTGTGGTTTGCCGCCGGCCAAGCCCGCCAGATCGACATAACTTTTTTCCCGCTTCAGCCGGCGTTTGACGGACCGGCAATGCTTTCTGCACGTGTTGAAAAGGACTCCGAAAAGCCAAGATCGGAAATCGGCATCCTGCCTGATCCTGCCGGCGGAGTCCCATGCGGCGATAAAAGTCTCTTGTACGGCGTCATCGGCGGCCTCGGCGTCGTTAAGGAACAGGAATGCGGCCCGGGTCAGCGGCCGGCCGAACCGTTCGACCAGCCTGTCCACGGCCTCAATTTTGCGCAGCCGAAGCATCTGCAGTATGTCCGAATCCGGCTGGCCGTTGCTATGGTCATTCATATGCAAGCATTATGTTTCAGTGCCTTGTGGATTCAAAGACTTATGTGCCTTGTTTCTATATTGGCGTACCCGTCGCGGGCAAACGGTTCGACAAAAAATGGTTTTTTTGCCAAATATCCGCGCGCCCCGGAAAGCCAGCTTGGTTGGGCTGGCCCGGCATGGTATAATGAGTACGGCTGGAAGCGCGGAAGGCCGCTCCGCGAGCGATCGCGGGGAGGAAAGTCCGAGCACCACTGAACCGCGGCGGTGGGTAACGCCCACCGTCGGGCCGGGCAGGTCTGAAAAGGCCCGCCGCGGCGCGACAGGGAAAGTGCCACAGAAAATATACCGCCCGGAGGCTTTAGCCCCCGTCAAAAACGGCCGCCGGGCAAGGGTGAAAAGGTGCGGTAAGAGCGCACCGCGCCGCCCGCGAGGGCGGCGGCAGGGCAAACCCCGCCGGGTGCAAAGCCAAGCAGCGGCGAATGGCATGGTTCAGGCCGCCTTCGGGCACGCCGCGGGTAGGCTGCTAGAATCGCCCGGCAACGGGCGGTCAAGAGAAATGGCCTTCGCCCGTTTATCTGCCGGCCGGCGGACAGGCGGGAACAGAACTCGGCTTACAGCGCTTCCGGCCGGCCTTTTTTTCGCGTTGCTCCGGACTTATAACGGCTCAGGGAACTCTGCATGCAAATTCTTTCGGAAGCCCGGCTGTGTCTGGCCATGATTCTCACGGTGTTTTGCTGCGTGCCGGCCGGATGCAACGACTACGCCTGGGAGATGTTCAAAGAAAATTCTCTCTCTCCGACGCCGTACATGAAGGCCGCAAATCATCCCAAACCCCGGGAATGGCCCAACGACAGGCTGACCGTAACGTGGATCGGGCACGCGACGGTGCTCATCAATTTCTACGGCACGGTCATCCTGACCGATCCGGTTCTTGGCGAGCGGCTGGGGCCGCCGGAATTCTTCGGGGTCAACGCGGGCATCCGCCGCATCACGGAACTGCCCTGCACCTTCGCCGATATGCCCAAAGTTGACGTCGTCCTTCTGTCGCACGCACACCATGACCACTGGGACTCACCCACGCTACGCCTGTTCGACGGCAAAACCCAGGCAATCATCCCGACGGGCAACTGCGACCTGGTTTCGGAAGGCAGGTTCGGCAAGGTAACCGAACTGGGCTGGGGGCAGAAGGAATCTGTCGGCGGGGTCGAAATCCGGGCGTTTCGGGTCTCGCACTGGGGCCAGCGATACGAGGCCGCCGACCGGCCTCGCGGGTTCAACGGATACGTGATATCGGGCCGCGGGCGGACGGTCGTCTTCATCGGCGACACCGCGTTTGGCGACATTTCGCCGGACCCCCGGGCGACCGCCACCCAGCCGCGCTGGCTGCTGACCCCCGCCGACTGGTCCGCCCGGATCGGCGTGGCGAAGGCCGATCTCTGCATCCTGCCCGTCGGCGAATACATTTATCGCGCCAATCACATGACCCCGGAGGAGGCGTGGGCGATCTTCCGGACGGCCAAAGGGCGATATTGCCTCGCCACCCACTGGCGGACGTTCATCCTCAGCCCGCGCGACCGCCTGCCCACCTTCGAGCCGATGGAACGATTGAAAAAGATCGCGGGCGCCCACCCCGACAATATAATCTGCGACGAACCCGGAATGGTCTTCACACTGTCGGAGTGATCCCCGTTATAAGATTGACCAGTTTCGGCCAGACGCGGGCGGCGGAATAACGATTTTCAAGATATTCCTCGATTTGTTGTGGCGAGGGGCAGTCGAGTTTTCCCGCGGCAAAAAGGTTGATTTTTTCTTCCAATGCCCGTTCGTCTCCGGCCGGCACGATCAATTGCGGGCAGAGCGGACCGAGCAGTTCGGGCAACGAACCGGCGTCGGTGCTCAGGACCGGCAGGCCGACCGAGTATGCCTCCAGGACTATCAGGCCGAAACATTCCATCGCCACGGTCGGCAGGACGAACAGGTCGGCGGCCTCATAGCAGGCCTGAAGGGTCTGGTCGTCAACACGCCCCATCAGGCAGATCCGTCTGGACAATCCCTGCTGATCGGCCAGGTCTTTGAGGTATTCCATCATCGGCCCGTGGCCGGCGATGCAGAACATCATGCCCGGGCAGCTTCGCAAGGCCGGAGCGGCTGCCCGGATCGCCAGGTCCAGGCCGTACCGTTTGTGCAGGCCGCGGACTGAAAAAAGAATCTTCGCGTCGGCCTGCCAACCGAGCTTCTGCCTTGCCTGGGCCTTCGTGGCGGTACGCCGCATGTCGTCCCTTCGCCAGTGCGGCACGACGCGGACGTTGTCCAGCCGGCCGTAGCGGCTCTCCAGCAGGCCCGCGGTGTAATCCGACATCGCATGGACGGCATTGGACCCGGCCAGAATAGTCCGCTCCGCATGGGCGACATAAAGACCGCCCAGCAGCCACTTGATCCGCCCGGTGATTCCCTGCGACAGCCAGTTGAACCGGTTCTCGTAGTAATCGGGCGAGAGGACCGTGTGAACGCGCCTGGCGGACGGGGCCAGCCTTTCGGCCAGCCGTCTCTGCCATGGAAAATACGTGTGCGCAATATCCCACTGCCGGGCAGCGAGACTGCGTTCAGCGGCCGCTGCCGCCGCGCGGGCCGTCCGGATCGGCTTGGTCGGGTCCAGCCGGGCGAACTGCGGGCGAGCGAATCGCACCACGTCGATGCCGTCCACGCGGGCCAAGTCCGGGTCGTCCGGCCGAACCTTCTGGCAAAGCATGGCCGTCTCGTGCCCGTCGTCCCGCATGCGGCAGGCGATGTCCCACGCCACCCGCGACCCGCCGCCAGGTGAGTCGGCGAAAAGATAATTGGCCAGTGCAAGATACTTCATGGGTTCATATCCCTTTGTGAAAGTATATAATGGCGGCGCGAGATCGCCAAAAATAAACGCGCCGATCCGGCAGAAATTTAAAGGAGCCGCAGCTTGGCCGTCCGGCTGGGAATATTCGCAACGCACCCGATACAATACCAGGTTCCGATCTGGCGGGCGCTGAGCCGCATCGTGGGCCTGGAGACCGAGGTCTTTTACTTCAGCGACAGGAGTGTCCGCGGCGGGGTCGATGCGGGCTTCGGCGTGCCGGTGGCGTGGGACGTGCCGCTGCTGGAAGGATACAGGTCCGAGTTTCTCGCTAAAGACGGCGACCCCGGCCGGCCCGGCGGAATGGCCATTCCTGACCGCGACGGCCTGCTGGCCGAGCGGCGGTTTGACTGGATTCTCATACCGGGATACACCCACATTTTCGAGCGGCAGATAATCTCGGCTCGCCGGCGGTTCAATTACAAGGTCGTCCTGCGCGGGGAACTGGCCGACGATAACCGGCCGGGCAGGAAAAATTTCCTGAAAGGATTCGTGCGCCATCTTTACCTTGGCTGGTTCTACAAGTCGGTGGATGCGTTCTGCTATCCCGGCCAGGCCGGCCTGCGGCACTTGAGGCGGCTGGGCGTGCCGGAGGAAAAACTTTTCCACAGCCCGTACTGCGTGGACAGCGACATGCTGGAAAAGCAGTACGCCGCCGCCGACCGCCAGACGAGCCGCAAAGAATTGTCCCTGCACGACGACTGGTTCGCCCTGCTGTTCTGCGGAAAGCTGATCGAATGCAAGAACCTGCCCGTTCTTTTCGAGGCGATAGGCTTGATGAAGGACAGATCGAGACTCGCCCTTGTCGTGGTCGGCGACGGCCCGCTGAAGCAGCAGGTCGTGCAGGCCGGCGAAAAACTGCTCGGCGAGCGGTTCATGTTCCAGGGGTTTGTCAACCAGAGCAGGCTTGGGCGATTTTATCGGGCCGCCGACGCCCTCGTCCTGCCTTCTCTGCACGAAACATGGGGACTGGTCGTAAACGAGGCAATGCAGTTCGGCCTGCCCGCGATAGTCAGCGATCGCGCCGGCTGCTGCCGCGACCTGGCGATCGACGGCCGGACGGGCTTTGTCTTTGCGGCCGAATCCGCCGGGCGGCTCGCCGAGGCGATGGAAAAAATTTCAGCTAATCCGTCCGAGGCGGTGAAAATGGGCCGCCAGGCCCGGCAGCACATTCTGGACGGATTTACCGTCCGGCACAGCGTCAACGGCGTTTTACGCGCGATCGGCCTGCCGGCGTCCGGCGAGACGCCATCGCCCGGCAACGATGCTCCGGCCGGCCCGCAGGAGATCGCCGGATGAAAATTCTATACGCCGGCCAGATCAATCCTGAATACGTCAGCACGACGCGGCTGAGGATGGACGCCATCGCCGAACTGGGCCACGAGGTCCAGCCGTTCTGCGTCATGCCGTATCATCGTTGGGGCTGCTGCCGGCTGGCACGCTCGCTCGCCCACAGGCTGGCGTGGGGGCCGGGGTTCTGGAAACTCAACGCCGATCTGGCCGCCGCGGCGGAGAGCTTTCGGCCCGACGTGCTGTGGGTGGACAAGGGAACATGGATCACGCCTGACACGCTGCGACAGATAAAGAACATATGCGGGTGCGCGCTGGTTCACTACACGCCCGACCCGGCCATCGTCCATCACCGCACGCGGCATTTCATCCGGGCCATCCGCTGCTACGACCTGCTGGCCACAAATAAATCTTACGAGGTCGAACTTTATCGCCGCTGCGGCGGCAAGGAGATAATCCTTCAGCCGCCTGGCTTTGACGAGCACCTTCATCGGCCGATGGAGCTTACGGCCGGCCAGCAGACCGAGTTCGGCTGCGACGTGGTTTTTATCGGGACATATTCGCCAGGCCGGGAACTGCCGCTGACGGCGCTGCGAGAAACCGGAGCGGCCCTGACAATCTGGGGCGCCGGCTGGCAAAAATGCCGCGATCCGTGGCTGGCCGGCCGCGCCCGCGGCCGCGACCTGTCAGGCGAGCAATATGTTTTAGGCCTGTGCGGCGCAAAGATCGCACTGGGCCTGCTAAGCCCCCTCGTGCCCGACAAATGCACCACACGGTCCGTCGAAATCCCCGCCTGCGGCGTCTTCATGCTTGCCACAAGGACCGACGAACACATTGCCCTGTTCCAGGAGGACAAAGAGGCCGTCTTCTTCGACACGCCCCAGGAACTGGCCGAAAAAACCTGCTATTATCTCCAGCACGATGACCTCCGCCGGCAGATCGCGCAGGCAGGCCGGCTCAGATGCCTTACCAACGGCTACAGCTACAAATCGCTGATGAAGCAAATCCTGATGCGAGTCGAACAGGTTCGGCAATAATCAGTCCGGCAGCAGAAAATTGGTGGATGCTTTCCCCCCAATAAAAACTCTCGGGCGCCCTTCGTGGATGCCCGAGAGTGTCCGCTAAACCGTTCGGTATTTCATACTTCGTTAGCCATCTTTGGCCGGCAGCGGACGTGTTCTAATATATTGTAGCAGCGATATCAAACCAGACCAATTTAAGAGGATTATTTTGCTAAAATTTATTCTTGCCGCTATAACCTTCTTTATGACAAGGTGTTGCGTGCTCGCATCGGAATTGTCAACAGGGAATATTGGGGGTTTTTTGCTGTTTCATATGTTTCAAAATCGTTCGTAGGCCGGAAAAGGCGAAACCGACACTGCTACGATGAGCCATTGTAGTTATCCGGATAGGCTCTAAAGCTGCACCGGACAAGCTCGCCTGCTATTTTTTGTTTTTGTGCAGGCGATACGCCCGCGACACGTTTTTAATGGACGGGTTCAGGCGCCGGGCGGATCAGGCGTTTTTTTCGAGCCAGGATTTGAGTTTGACTATCTCGGCCTCGACGTCGCCATCTTCCAGGCCGGGCAGGTATTCGATGGAGTAGTTGCCCTTGAATCCGGCGGACTTGAGGCCGGCGGCCATGGCCGCGAAATCGACCGTGCCTTTGCCGAACGGCATCTGCATCTTGTCGGGCCCGGCGTCGCGGACGTGCACGTGCGAGGCCCTCGCGAAGAGGAATTTCACCGCGTCCATGCCGATCCCCTGCATGGCGAAGTGGCTGGGGTCGAAGGCGACGTTCAATTCAGGTATTGCATTCAAGAGGCCGGTGCACTGCTCGACCGTCTGGAACGGCGTGGCGAAGTGCGGTTCGACGACCAGCCGCACGCCGAATTTCTGCGCCTGTTCGAGCATCTCGCCGACGGATTTGACCGTGCCCTCTAGCACGTCCTGCCACGGCCGGTTTTCGACCTTGCGGCCGGGATAGAACGACGCGACTTTGACCCCGATGGCGTTCATCATCCGGCAGACGCCGGCGGCCAGATCGAGACGGCGCTTGACCTCGGCCGGATTAGTCCGGTCGTGCGGATGCCCGACGGCGAAGTTCATCGCCACGGGCGTCAGCCTGTGCTTGCCTAACAGGCGCTGGATCCGCGCCGATTCGGCGTCGAACGAATCGGCCAGCGCGGCGATATCAACGTGCTGCCAGCCGGCCATTGTAATAAGGTCAACGTGCCTGAACCCCAGCGCCTCGACACGCTCCAGGGCCTGCTCCAGCGGCATCCTGAAGCCGCTGGTCGAACATGCAATCGCCATAAAAATCCTTTCGTAATTTCAGTAGTCGGCAACACGGCTTGCAAGCAAGCCGTAGCACCCGCGAGCCCATCATAAAGCCCCCGCTGTCAAGCGGGGGATGCTTTTCATCTGAAATACCAAAACAGCATCCCCGCGTTTACACGCGGGGCTTTAAAAAAAGAACACATCCGGTCCACGCCCGTGTTACTTTTCCAACCTGCCCTGTTCGATCATCAGTTCGAGCGGGAAGCGGTCCTGTTCGAGCGGCAGAAACAATTTGCGGTTGAGCCTGGCAGATTCGTAAACGGCCATCACGATCTCGAACCCGCGGAGGGCATTTTCGCCGCTCATGGGGTGCGGGCAGCCTTCGCGGATGGATTTGGCGAAGAGCCGATAACCGCCCCCAATGCCGCCGGGCTGATTTTGCGGCAGATCGACCGGCCGCCACCGGCCTTTTCCATCGGCGGCGGGGACCGGTTTATAGACCCACTCTTCCAGGCCGGCCTGCCACGCCCCGCCGGCGGAGTCGGAGATGAAAAGATTTGGCTGATGCCTGTCGCCGATCCGCCACAGGCAGCCCAGCGTGCCGTGAATCTCGTAATCCTGGTAGGCCCGGAATTCCGCGTGCATGTCCCCGCAGGACAGCTCGACCCGCGGCCCGTCCTTTATCTGGATAATCGCCATTCCGCCGGCCTCGACCGGATGGCCGTAGCGGAAGCCGTCGAACGGCTTGGCCTGTTTGCCCGGCGAAACGACCGGAATTTCCCCCGGCTTGAGGCGGTGAATCTGCCCCAGCACCCACTGGGCCGGGACGTCGCCGACAAGATGCAACATGCTGTCGACGGCGTGCGTGCCGTCGGAGAGTATGTCGCCCGCGTTGTCTGTGCGGATGAGCCTGACCTCGCCGATAGCGCCGGCCTGGATGAGCCTGAGGGCCTCGATCAGGTCCGGGCCGATCCGCCTCTGATGGTTGACCACAAGCACCGCCCCTGCCTGCCGGCAGGCCTCGACCATCGCGCGGGCCTGGCCCATGTTGACGGCCATCGGCTTTTCGCAGTACACGCCGCGAACCCCGGCACGGGCGGCGGCGACAGTCTGCGGCGCGTGCATCGAGTTGGGCGTGCAGATCGCGGCGGCTTCCGGCCGCTCGTCGGAGAGCATTTTGTCGTAATTGGTGTATGTCTTGACGTCCGGCAGCATCTCCCGCATCTTGGCGAGGTTGTCCGGCAGAACGTCGCAGACCGCGGTTAAACTGAACTCGTCCAGGCCGGCGATTATCTTCGCCTGGTTCCTGCCCATTCCGCCGCAGCCGACCAAAACCGTTTTGAATGGATTGTTTTTTACCGCACTCATTTGTCCGCCTCCGGCAGCGTCTTGACGAACTGCCAGCTTTCCTCAAGGCATTTCCATGGGTTCATGTCCTTCGGCGCGACCATCTCCCACTGAAGGATGAGTTTGCCCGGATTTGGCGCCAGTTTTATCAGATCCATGTAAATCTCCCTCAGGCCCACGTCGCCCTGGCCCAGCGGCGCCCCCTCGATGACAAACGTCAGCTTCCCCGGGTCGGGATGGACGCAATGGTCCTTGAAGTGAGTGCCGATGACGTAGGGCGCCGCGGCCCGGCAGGCAGGCACGCTCTGCTCGCCGATCAGGTACGTGTTGCCCGTGTCCAGGAAGATGTGCATATACGGCGTGCGGCGGCACAGATCGACGAGGTCCTGGCAGTAGTAGTCGCCGTGGTTTTCTATCCCCAGAGGCCGGCCCATCTCGTGACAGGCCTTGGCCAGCGGAGTGAATGCCTCGCAGAGCCGGTCAAGCTGCTCGGTCAGGCCGGGCTTGCGCATGAACCGGTGATAAGGCCCCGCGCCGGTGGTAACGATCGGCGTGCGGAGGGTCGGGCCGTGGAGGGCCAGCGATTCCAGGAACCGGTCCGACTGGCGGCGGAGTTCGTCGAGGCTCGAATCGAAGAACTTCGCGTGAAAGCCGACTGTCAGCATCAGGTCGTGATCGGCCACGAACTTGCCGACCTGGTCCCGCCGGGCCGGGTCATCCATCACGCTGAGGCCTATCCCGGTCGAACGGAATCCGTGTTCGGCCGCGAACTTCAGCCTGTTCATCAGTTCGTCGCCTTTCCAGATGTTGAACTCGCCCGGATAGCAACCCGCATAGCCCCAAATCATTATTTCATCTCCTTGCCTGCCTGGCAGGCTCAAAATGACTGTGAGAGGAGCGCCGGCAATTGTGGAATGTATCATCTTGCTGACATTGGAGCGGCATTCTACCACGCGGAGGGCTGCAAATCTATCGCCCCGATAGAATATATAAAGCCCCGCGCGTCGACGGCTGGTGGCATGTCAGGATTTCGCACCTAACAGCCTGTTGAAAATGTAGCGAGGGCGTCCCGCCCGCGTGTGGCGAGGGCATCTTGCCCTCGCATTTTTTCATTTTTCCCTGGTTTTCCGCAGGCGGGCTTGTCCGGCGTAGCTTTAGCCCATCTTCCGCAGTTGGCGCCATAAGTCATTGGTAATAAAGGACGGGCGCCTGCAAATCTTCACTACATCGGCTCTTGAGGGGCGTCGATTGGTTTCATTCTGGACGGCAGGTGCAGGCCAAGGCGTTGGAGCAGGATGGCTTGATGGTCCGTCGGGCGGGTCACACATCGCTTGTGCAGATCCACTCCGGATCGTGTCGGCACCACCACGTCGATGACACGGATCATCGCCAGTTCCGCCAGCACTTTGCGGGGTTCATCGCCCAGGCCGGCCTGGCGGCATAGTTGTCCCAGCGTTTTCCACAGCACGTAGGCCAGGAAGCACACCAGAATGTGCGTCTGCACGCGGTCAGGCTTCTGGTGCCAGATCGGCCGGGGCTGCGGAGGCATACTGTATGTTGCATGAATCACGCGGGCGGACAAAGGATGGGCAGGCGGGAGTTTCTGGCCCTGGCGGGCAAGGCCGCGGCGGGGGCGGCCATTCCGGTCCTGCTCGGTTCGTGCAGG
>JACRIL010000032.1 GCA_016235825.1 Planctomycetota bacterium | reverse complement strand
AAGTACGTGTTCAACATCGGCCGCAACTGCTGAATCTGTTTGACATCCATGCCGTAGCTCCTTTGCTGTCAAGGCGTCCTGTAAGGAACCATCGGATGGCTGGATGAATTTTCTTGAGCTAAAGTCTCGTTGTAGTGATAGAATGTGCCGGATTTATATGAAACCAGGCAAAACCAAACTGTTGACCAACAAACGAGGAATGCGACTGAATAGATTGCCCTGAAAAGTAAAATAAGACATCCCAGGGCAAACCTTGGAGAAATAGCGAGGCAGAAGCAGGCCCTGTAAGATGGCGAAATAAAAAGCAGCTACAATCAGAGGAGAAAATATGGCGCCCCTTCAGGGCTTGAATGTTAAGGCAAACCGTGTTCCCATGGCGTTGCCCTGGGCTGTCATATTGCGCCCCTTTGGGGCTGAATCGGAAGTTCACGCACAAAACTTCCGTTCACAATACAACATCGGTACTGTCAAACAAGCAGTGATTTTTATCGTACTGGTATTATCAGGCATTCCCGCCTTTGCGCAAGATATCAGCGGATTTGGCCAGCCGGGGCGGCAGCAGTCGGAATCGGCCCGCAGAATGACAGTGAAACTCATGCCGTCGCAACTGGCGGTCTCGCCGGGCGGGGAATTTTACGTCGCGGTCGAGATCGGGATTGAAGACGGATGGGTTTATTACAGCCCTAATCCCGGCGGCCAACCGGGCAGCGAACCCCAGCCGGCGGGCATCGACTTTTCCGGCGACGATCTGAAATTACAGGAAATTCTCTGGCCGCCTGACGCGCCTCACGCCAATGGAATAGGCGATGTCAACAACGTCTATACCGGCCGGATCGTCGTATATCTGAAGGTGTCCGTGCCGGCAGATGCCAGGCAGGGACAGAAGAAATTTGTGGTCGCCCCGACCGGCCAGATATGCAAGAACGTCTGCGTGCCGGTCCGCGACGTGCTGGCCAGCGGGCAGATCGAGGTTGCCGCGGCCGCCCAGCCTAACCCGGCATGGAAAGACTTTACAGCCGGATTGGAGAAATCTCTGCCGGCAGAGCAGATGCCAAGCGGCAAGGCCGGGCCTCTGGGTGATGGCAGATTTGCTGCAATTCCGCCGCGGCCGGAACTGACATTCTGGGCCGCGATGGGTCTGGCGATTTTGGCCGGCCTGACGCTCAACATCATGCCGTGCGTCCTGCCGGTGATTCCACTGCGGATTTACAGCATCATCCGTATGGCCGGAGAATCGCCGAGGCGATACGTAACGCTGGGCATGGCGTTCGCCATCGGCGTGTTCGCCTTCTTCGCCTCGCTTGCGGCGGTGAACGTGGGCCTCAAACTTGCGTTGAGCAGATCCTTCAACTGGGCCGACCATTTCCAGCTTGTCGGCGTGAGGGTCGGCCTGGTCATGGTCGTGGTGGCGGTGGCTGCGAATCTGTTCGGCTCGTTCACGATCGTCGTGCCTTCGCGGATCGCCAACCTCGAATCGTCGGGCCGGCCCCGGCAGGGACACCTGACGACGTTCGGAATGGGGCTGATGATGGCCATCCTCGCCACGCCGTGCAGCTTCGCTATTCTGACGACCGTCATGGTCTGGTCGCAGGGGCAAGCGCTCTGGTTGGGCAGCATGGCCCTGTGCGTCATCGGGATCGGCATGGCCCTGCCGCACGTGCTTATCGCGGCGTTTCCAAAAATGCTCAAATGGCTGCCCCGGCCGGGCAGGTGGATGGAACTGTTCAGGCAGTCGATGGGCTTTGTCATGCTGCTGGTGGCGGTCTGGCTGATCGGGACGTTCATCGAGAACGCTTACGCGATCTGGGTGACGGCCTACGCGGTCGTGCTGGCGCTGTGCCTCTGGATATGGGGAAGCTGGACGGACCTTACAATGTCTTTGGCCCGGCGGATCGCCGTCAAGTCGCTGGCCGCGGCCGTCGCCATCGGCTGCGGAATCTGGATGCTCCAGCCGGGCGGCGAGGAACTTGTCAAATTCGAGAAGTTCGACGAATCCCGCATCGTTACCGCTAACGGCCAGGGCAAGGTCGTGCTTGTCAAGTTCACGGCCGCATGGTGCACCGAGTGCAGGGTTGTCGAAAAGCTGATTTACGAGGACACGCAGGTGGCGGCCGAACTGAAGCGGCGCGGGATATTTATAATGAAAGGCGACGCCACCGATCGCGACATGCCCGCCGCAAGGTGGCTTGACGATCGCGGCCAGGCCGTCCCGCTTACCGTCATATTCGCCCCGGCCGGCGGAAAAACCGCATACCTTACGGGCCGATTCAGCAGGCAGGAACTCTTCGACGCCCTTGACCGGGCGACCCCGCCGGGCAAGTAGCGACGCCAACCGCGCCTAAAGATTCTTGTATGAAGGCAAAGTTTCGTTTAATTTCAT
Source organism: Planctomycetota bacterium (assembly GCA_016235825.1). Taxonomy (GTDB): domain Bacteria; phylum Planctomycetota; class Phycisphaerae; order SM23-33; family SM23-33; genus JACRIL01. The sequence goes on along the minus strand of JACRIL010000032.1, from coordinate 11,784 downwards.
GTCGATAATAGCTTGTTGACTGCCAGACATAGAATGGAGCGAATCCGGGCATGAATATCAGGATTTCATTCGCAACCGCGGCGTTGGTTTCGATCTGGACGTGTTTCTGCGCCGCTCAGACCGGCGGCGGCACAAGGCCCGCCAGCGCGTCGGCCCCGGCGGTGGACTGGGGCCTTCCGGCGACGAAGAGCGCAGCGGCCGATCCGGACGCCGAGCCGTCCGACAAGACCGAGGATCCGCTGATCAAAAAGTTGCAGACCACGCGCCCGTCGGCGATATTGCCTGCGACCGATCCGGTCGGCGCCAAGTGGGACCTGCCCGGCGGCGAGCAGCGGGTCATCCAGGAAGTCCCGAAACTCTGGAAGCAGTTGAGGTTCCTCAAGCCGGACTCCCGCGAATTCGACGAGGCCAAGGCCAAACTCATCGAGGAAATCCCCAAAATTCCGATCAACATGCGGACCCGTGCGGCCTCGGCCATGATGGACCGCTACGCCGACGACCTGGTGAATATGTCGGCCATCGAGATGTTCGGCAAAGACCCGCTGCCCGTCGAGGGCATCGTGGAGATGCTGTCCAATCTCAAGAGGCCGTTCAATGACCGCGTCCTGCTGCGGACGTACTTTTCGTTCTGCCTGGCCGAGTACAAGCTCTCGCCGCTGAGCGAGAAGATGCAGGGCGACCTGGCGATGTCCCTTGCCAATCACATCGACGCGGTTCTGCGGGCCGCCGCCGAGGCGAAGATCAAGCCCGACGCGGCCTTGGACTACGGCGAGCAGCGGCTGCTGACGCACTTGTTCCAGTCGGCCCTGTCGCGGTTCGTGGCCAAACAGGACACCTCCCCGCCGGCCCGGAGGCTCATCGAGGCGATGGAGAGCTACGTAGCCGCCGCCAAAGAGGGCGACATGCTGGCCGAGTCGATGAAGGGGTGGCTGACGCTTGTTAAATGGGTGAATATCCGCGAGGACAGCCTCGACGGCGCGGTGGCAACGCTGGGCCACTGGGACGCCCTCAACCGCATCAAGGCCGCGGCCAATCTTGCCCGCCTGGCCGAGAAGGACCAGAAGGTCGTCAACAGGGTGCTCTCGCTGCTGGATGATCCGCGCGACGAGGTGCGGGCCGACGCGTCGAGGGTCTTCAGCTTCATGCCGCAATACGATTCAAAGCTGATCGTGCCCAGGATGGTCAAAATGATTACCGCCGACCGCGGCGTGGTCGTCCAGCAGGCCGTGGCCGAGGTGCTGTCGGCCAGGGCCGAACAGGCCGCAGCCGAGGCGATAGACCCGCTGCTGGCTGCGGTGGCCGACGCCAAAACCGGCCAGTCCCGCAGGTCCAGCATGCTCACGGTGCTGGCCGGGATGGTCCCCAAGGCCACGGACCAGCAGAAGGAGATCATGCTCAACCTAGCCGCCCGAAGCCTGGGCGACGTGCCGGAAGGCGCACTGGCCGTGTTTAAGGCGCTGGGCACGTCGGCCAGGGCGGTCCTGCCGCGACTGATCGAATATCGCGACAAGTGCGACAGCGCCAGGCGGAAGTTCATCGACGCCAACGTGCTGCCGGCGATCCAGAAGGACGTTTCCGGCGAAATGAAGTCGATCGGCCCGAAATGACAGGCGAAATCCAATTGGCCGCTTCTTCGCTGGTGGGACCCTCAAGCGCAGCTACAGTGCCGCGAAGTTTGAGAGTGTGCGCATAGTAAATACAGTCATCCGCAGGCGCTGGCGCCAGATTGGTTACGGGTGAATTTCACCGAGCAAATTCGGTCCCATTTTGTTTCATTGCGTGAATTACCAGAAGGACAATAATACTTTGCAAGTTAAATGCGACCGATTGGCAGGCTCGAAGAGCCGGCAGAAAGTAGCCCCGGGTGGAGCGAAGTCCGCCATCAGGCGGACGAAGCGGAACCCGGGGAAAATCCCATTAAATGAAGTTTCAAATTTCCGGTCCCGCCGCTGGCAGACTCGCCAAAATTCTTTATTTGCCACAGCCAATGGTCCCCGGCGAAATATTGATTTGTTGTGGCGAAAAAACACCCTCGCCCGGCTTCATCAAAAGGCGTTCTATGCAATTTCAACTCAAACCATTCCGGATCGGCGAGGTTGAAATCGCCATGCCCGTGGTTCTGGCCGCGTTGGCCGGATACACCGACGTGGCTTTCCGGATGATCTGCCGGCGGTTTGGCGCGGCCTACACCGCCACCGAGATGATCCTCGACCGCCTGATTCTGCACCGCAGCCGGCAGACCAGCAAGATGCTCGTTACCGATCCGGCAGACCATCCGATATCCGGGCAGCTCGTCGGCAACGATCCCCAAACGATGGCCGACGCGGCAGTGGCAATGGGCGCGATGGGATTCGACGTGATCGACCTGAATTTTGCCTGCCCGGTCCGCAAGGCCCTGGCACGAAGGCGGGGCGGATTCCTGATGAGCCAGCCGGAACTGGCGGTCGAGATCGCCAGGGAGGTCGTGGCGGCGTCGGGCCGGCCGGTAACGCTCAAGCTCCGCCAGAAATTCCGCTCCGCCGACGATGAGTCTAACTTCTGGCGGATCGCCGATGGCGCATTCGACGCCGGAGTCGCGGCGATCTGCGTGCACGCCCGCAGCGTCGAGGTCAAGTATCGCGGCCCGGCAGACTGGGATTTTCTGGCGAAGGTCAGAAAACGGTTTCCCGATAAAATCGTGATAGGCTCCGGCGACGTTGCCAGTCCGCAGGCGGCGCTGGACATGCTAGACCAGGTCGGCATGGACGGTGCGTCGGCCGCCAGGGGCGCGCTGGGGAACCCGTGGTTTTTCAGGCAGGTGCGGGAGCTGGCGGAGGGAAAAACGCCGGATAAACCCGCTCTCGCCGAGCAGCGGCAGGTGCTGGCCGATCATTACGCCGCCGCCCTGGCCCTCCACGGCCCGCTCAAGACCCACAAGGTAATGAGGGCGCATGGCGTCAAGTACGCCTCGCTGCACGAACACCCCAAGCGGCTGAGGGTCGCCTTCGTCAACATCAAGTCCGACAACGAATGGCAGAAAATCCTCGACGACCATTACCCGCCGCTGTAGCAGGTTGCGCAACTTGTTGCGCGACAAAACTTCCCGCGTGCAACAAGTTGCACGCCAAGTATCCCCCGACTCACGTCGGGGGCTTTATGAATGGTTTGCCGACGGATTCTTTTTAAAGCCCCGCGTGTAAACGCGGGGATGATGTTTTGATATTTGCATTTGGTTTATCATGCGATACGATAGGTTAAATCGCGGAACAAAAGGAGACCGGCCAATGCGAATTATCGCCAGCACAATTCTGATCCTGTCGGCCATCGTATCAGCCCAAACAGCGACTTCCAAACCGGCGACGCCGGCTTCTCAGCCGTCCGCATCCAGACCCGCCGAATCCTTCGATGAACTTATGAAAAAGGCCCAGAAAGGCGATGCCGAGGCGCAATATGAAATTGGCGACCGTTATAAAGTTGGCGATGGTGTCGAAAAGAATTTAGCTGAAGCTGCCAAATGGTATCGCAAGGCGGCGGAGCAAGGATTGGCCTTTGCACAATGCAATCTTGGAGTCTGCCTTCAATATGGGCAAGGCGTTGAAAAGGACCTGGCTGAGGCTATTGTCTGGTTTCGCAAGGCTGCCGAGGGCGGCGATTCCCTGGCGCAGTACAATCTGGGCGTCTGCTACATGGATGGCAACGGGATAGAAAAAGATTCAGTCGAGGCCGTCAAATGGTTCCGCAAGGCCGCCGAACAGGGTCAAGCCCATGCACAGAACAATCTTGCCTCTTGCTATGCAGGCGGACTGGGAATTGAAAAGAATTTTACAGAAGCAGTCAGGTGGTGGCAAAAATCTGCCGAACAGGGATTGGCACAATCACAGTTTGCTCTGGGCCATTGTCATTCGGATGGCCTTGGGGTTGAAAAGAATCTTTCCGAGGCCGTCAAATGGTACCGCAAGGCCGCTGAACAGGGATTTGTCCATGCACAGCATGAACTTGGTTTATGTTACGCAAAAGGCGAGGGAGTTGAGAAAAATATGGAAGAGGCCTTCAAGTGGTCTCGTAAGGCTGCCGAGGGAGGTCATGCCGTGGCACAATACAATCTTGGTAGATACTACTCCAAAGAGGCTGGTATCAAGGACGATCTGGCAGAATCCGTGAAGTGGTATCGAAAGTCCGCGGAACAGGGGTATTCAATGGCGCAATTATCTTTAGGGCTCTGTTATGAAGAGGGCAAAGGAGTTGATAAAAATCCAAACGAGGCGGTCAAATGGTATCGCAAGGCTGCTGATCAGGGAAATCCGGCCGCTCAACATATTCTTGGAATCAGCTATTTAATTGGCGATGGAGTAAAGAAGGATGAAGTGGAAGGCCTTGCATGGTTATATGTGTCCTCATCTTCAGAATACGACGTGAGCAAAAAAGATATTGAAAGTTATGGGAAAAAACTTGGGAGCGAACTTGTGGCGAAGGCCAAAGAGCGGGCGAAAGAGATTCAGAAGGCGATAGAGACATCTCGGAAAAAGGCTGAGGAAAAATAACTCGACGAAACTGCGGTTAATGCCCGGCATGGCGATTCTCAGCCCGTAAGGGCGGAAGAAAATAGCCCACCGATTTATCGGTGGGTTACGAGGAGATATAAACCAGCAAGTCCCGTAGGGACGAAAGAATATTTTAATTCGATATTCTATCGCGATTTCTTCCGCCCCTGGCGGGGCTGGAAATATTTTAAAATCACATTTTCCCAGCGATAAATCGCTGGGCTATTATCACTCGTCCCTGAGGGATGGAGGGCAGAGCGGATTTCAGAAGAAATTTTCTCTACTTGTCAGCTGCGGCGAGTTTTTCGAGGACCTTTTGTCGCATGATTTCGCGAGGGGCCTTGCGGCCGGTCCAGATTTCGAATTGTGCGACGGCCTGGTTTACGAACATGTCCAGGCCGCTGACGCACGTGCAGCCGGCCTTGCGGGCCAGTTTCAGCAGGGCGGTTTCAATGGGGTTGTAAATCGTGTCGAAGACCACGCGAGTCGCCGGCGAGATTTCAGCCAGCGGACAGGCATTGACGTTCGGGTGCATCCCGACGGACGTGCAGTTGATGATTATCCGCGCCTCGATCCTGGCAGGGGGGCTTAAAGGGGACGAGCGACAGCCGAACTCTTCGGCAAGGGCCTCCGCGCGTTCGAGCGTGCGATTGCAGACGACAACGTCGGTCTTGTAGTGTGTCAGTGCGGCCACGACGGCCCGGGCCGCCCCGCCCGCGCCTAGCACGGCGACATTCCGTCCGGCCAGGCCTTCCGGGCCGATGCCCATCGCCGAGCACAGCGCGGCGATGGCGGCGGTGTAGTCGGTGTTGTCGCCCCGTGGGCCGGCTGGCCCGAACGTGATCGTGTTGATCGCGCCGATCCTGGCCGACAGTTCGTCGCAGTTGGCCGCGCCGACCCAGGCCAGGGCATTTTCCTTGTGCGGAATTGTTACGCTGAGGCCCCGCCACCCGAGCCACGGCCTTTCCGACACGGCGTCCAGGAATCGCCTGAAATTTTCCCCGCCCGGCTCGACGCGGATCGGCAGATACACTGCATCCACGCCCGCATGGGCGAACGCGGCGTTGTGAATCGCCGGGCTCATCGAATGTGCGATGGGGTAGCCGATCACGCCGAACACGGCCGTCGCCGGGCCGATGGAATCCCAGCGGTAGAGTTCCTTCATCTGCCCGATGGTCGGCTGGCCCGGGGCCGATTCCAGGCCGGACTCCAGCGACGCGAACGTCCCGAACGCACCGAACTTGCGGGCGAGTATCCTGCTGATCTGGCCGTGCTCGCCCATAGCAAGTGCGAGCGTAGACTTTTTGCCGCTGCGCAGCAGATCCAGCGCCGCCAAAGCGTCCCGGGGTTCCGCGGCGGAGAAGGCAATCTTGCTGACTGCCGCGGCCGAGCCGCTCATGCGTCCGGCTATTTCATCGAGGTTGTCCGGCCGGCCGCCAAAATCGTGAAAGCTCTCGATGATCGGGCAGGCTGGCCAGTCGCTCACCGGCGTGCCGGATTCAACATCCGCAAAGGCTGCCCCCTGCCTGCCGGCGATCCGGAGCAGTTCGAGCCTGTGATTTTCACCGCCTGTGAATTTGCCCCCGGCATTTGCCGGCCGACAGGTTGCGATCGTCTCGACGGGCGCATCTTTAATGAGGAATTCAATTTCGCCCTCGGACGGGGCGATCGCCAGGTAATCCAGCCGCAGTTCCACCGCGTCAGCCCCGGCCCGGGCCGCCTGTTCCATCTGGCGGCGCATGGCCAGCGGGTCACTGGCTGTCAGTGGGCAGATGAGCCTGCATTTGTCGCCGGGAAGGGTCAAATTCTGCCGATTCCGCTCATTCGCCGGGAGGCATCCGCAAATCAATCCGCTTTCGCCGGCTGTGTGCGCGGGTTCTTGCGAGGACGGTCTTTGCCGCCCGGGTCTTTCCCGCCTCCATTGGCCTTGTCGATCTCCTGCTTCGTGGGCACCTTAAGGGCGGGCATCCTGGCCAGCACGCAGACGCGGTCGACGACGGTGAGGATCTCAAAGCCCGGATATTCATCCTTGGTCTCGAAAGTGCTGTTGTCGTCTTCCTTCAGCGCAACGACGCTCTTGTTGACATATTTGGCCTTCTTGTTCCTCAGTTCCTGGCCCAGCCTCGCGAATTCGTCGTAATACGTCTTGGACCGCTCCGGGCTCAGGTCGCGGACGTGCAGGCGGAGCCAGTCGAGGATTTCCATGCAGATGCTGTCGCCGGCCTTCTCGGCCTTGACGAACATGTCGATCAGTTCCTTGTCCAGCCCGCCGCTGATGGCCATCAGCTCGACGATGCTGCGGTTCAGCGCCATCACCTGCTCGTTGTGGAGCTTGATGCGGGCGTCCTTGTCGAGCTTGTCCCTCCGGGCCTTGAGGATCGGGGCGGCCTTGGGGTCGTCCTTGCCTGCGCCATCGGGCAGCTTGAAGGCCTTGAGTCCGTCGGCGGAATAGACGGGCAGGTCCTCGAATTTCGAGAAGCCCCTGTAGAATTCCATCAGTTCCGGCACGGCCTTGGTAACCACGTCGGCCCTGGCCAGTATCAGCGGTTTGATGATGCGGTTGCCGACGTAGAGGGTGATGAAGCGGTTTTTTAGGTTGTCGGCCTTGCTGACGGATTTGAGCAGCGGGGCGATCAGGCCGATGTTTTCGGCGGTGTAGGTGATCCCCTTGACCTGCTTTTCCAGGTCTGTTACCCGGTCGGCGGCGGAGGGCTGCGAGGCCGGCTGGCTGTCGGCCGAGGCGGCAGGCCAGAGAAGCTCAGCGATATCCTGGCATTTGGCCGCGATGTCCTTGAGGTCCGCCTCGCTCGTGGCCGGGACGGTCATCTGGGCCGGCAGGAAATTTTGCCCGCCAAATATCGCGATGATAAAGGCCGCCGCCGCAATCAGATTCCGCTTGTTTATCATGGTTTGCTCCTGAAAAATGCCATAAATCCGGCGTGTCGCCGCCGTCTATTTAGTATACCATAAAACCCAAAAGGGTTGGAGATACTTACGTCCAGAGCATGAAAGGCTTGATGTCGTCGTCATCGTCGGAATCGGCCTGTCCTGCCGCCTGCTGGTGTGCGAACCCGGCAGTTTTTCTGACGACGTACCCCAGCCCGGCTGCTTTCGCCGGCGCCAGTTGGCAGAGTCTGAACAATACCACCGACATGAAGATACACTGTATCCCGAAAAAGACCGCGACGGCCGACAGGGCGAACGCCCAGCCCGGCAGGCAGAAATTGAATATGCACGCCCCGGCGTGGACGATCATGTAAAGAACTCCGGCTGCCGTCAGCATCTCGCCGGCAAGACAGGTTTTGCGGACCAGGCCGTGAGGGTCGGGGCATGCGGCTGACTGGCCGGCAGCGGAATATGCGCGGCTTCCCGATTTGTCGGCGGGGCCGGCCGTCGATTCCACCTGGCCGCGGGTGAAGCCGATCCATTTAATCAGTTCGGCCAGACTGGTGAATCTGTCGGCGTTGTCGCACATCGCCCTTGCCACCGCCTGCGAGACCAGCATCGCATCGCACGCGGAATCTTCGGAATCTCCGTGAATCAGGCACTTGAAGGGGCATTTTGAGGCCTTGGCCCGGTTGTTATCTGCGGACCGGTCCAGTGAAACGATATCGAATCCCTCGCGGTATTTTGCGAGCATGGCCTTGATCGACCCCAGCACGTGCGAGCCTTCGACCGGCAGCCAGACGACCGCCTGTCCGCCCGCGTGGTTCAGGCCGGCCAGCACGGACGACTCGAATCCGAACGGTCCGGAAAGCACGACCACCTTCACCGATGCGTCGGCCTGGGCGATGGTTTCCAGCCTGCCGGCGGCTCCGTCGGCCGATCCGTCGTCGACGAAAATAATCTCGTACGGCTCGGCGAGGCCCTGCGCCTGGGCCTTCAGGTCGGCCAGAAACGCATCCAGCGTCTGAGCGGCGTCCCTGAAGGGCACGACAAGCGACACCATCGGCACGGTTTTCTCTTCTGAATCCATTGCGGGAGATTCTACCAGCCGGACCGGTGCGTTTCAATGACGGTTCTTGAGGATGAGAAATTGTGGTGCGGGCACCTTGCCTGCATTTCTTTTTACAAGCACACTGGTTGGTGGCACCCTCAAGCGAAGCTGCATCGCAGCGGAGCTTGGGGGTGGTTGTTTGTTCTTTCTAAAGCCCCGCATGCAAATGCGGGGATGCTGTTTTGTTTTTTAAAGAAGAAAACGTCCCCCTGCTCGCGCAGGGGGCTTTATGAATGGTTCGCCGACGCTGGGAATGAATTTACGAACACCCCCAAGCTCCACTTCCGGCTTCGCCCCTCCTTCGCCAAGGCTACGGCGGGCTACGCCGGACAAGTCGCTACGCTTGAAGGTGCCACCGAATATAAATAATTCCGAGATAATCAATCGGCCAGTATGGCGTTGACGGCGGACAGAATCGCGACGGCGGCGGTCTCTACCCGCAGCGTGGTGTGGCCGAGCCTGACGGAATGAAACCCTGCCTGTATGGCCGCGGCGCGTTCGGCGGCGGTCAGATCGCCCTCCGGCCCGACGAGGATCGCAATCGGCTGGTTCGGCCGGCGACGGGCGAGCGTTGTGGAAAATTCGTGCGCCGTGCCTTCCAGATCGCCGGTAAGGCTGAAAGCGCCTGCCTGTGATTTGAGAAAGTCGTCCAGCCGGGCCGGCTGGCGGATTTCGGGCAGAAAATCCAACCGGCACTGTTTTGCCGCCGAGACGCAGATGCCCGTCCAGCGATCTATTTTATGCGGGGATAATTCTTCAGCCCCGGCGATGCTCCGCTCAAATATGACCGGTTCAAGCCGGGCCGCCCCAAGTTCCGTCGCCTTCTCCAGCAGCCAGTCGAGTCGTGCGCCCTTGGGAATGGCAAAACCCAGTTGCACGATAGGCCCGCGGCGGATGCGGCGTTCCAGGCGATCGACCCGGACAATAAACTGTTTTTTCCCGGGCGTTTCCACGCTGCCGATTCCCACGGCCCCTCTGCCGTCGAACAGCTCTACCTCGCCGCCCTTGACCAGCCGCAGCACGTCGCTGGCGTGATGGGCCTGGTCGTCGGACAGGCTCGCCTGCCCGACGGACAATTCCGGCACGTAAAATCTCGGTGAATTCATTGAGGCCTTTCAAAAACGAGGCGCATTTTCAACGGGCTGATAGGACCAATTCACGCGCTGGCGATCCGCCGCGGCATTTTGCCGGCCGATTCCATCTGCGCCCGGACGAGCCGGTGCATCATCCTGTCCCGGATTTCGCGGGCATCGGGGCGATTGAAAAGGTTGCGATACTGGTCGGGGTCTTCGCCGAGATTGTACAATTCGCCGTAATCGCTATGGCGGTAAACGACCAGTTTCCAGCCGTCGTGGATGAACGTCTGCTGGTGCAGCTTCACAGTCGCCATAAAATCCACCAGCGCCCAGTCTCGCAGCATTTCCGTCTGCCCGCATATTACCGGCAACTGGCTGACGCCCTGGACGCCCGGCGGAATTTCCAGGCCGGCGGCTTCCAGGAAAGTCGGCAGGATGTCCACGAGGTTGAACATGGATTTCGTTCCGCCGACCGGCCCTTTCTGCGCGGCCGGCCAGCTTGCCACGGCCGGTATCCGCTGGTGATCGTCATATGCGGCCACGCCCTTGCCCCACATGCCGTGCCGGCCAAGCATTTCGCCGTGATCGGTGGTGAAAATTACCAGCGTGTTTTCCCTGGCGCCCATGCGATCCAATGCCTCCAGCAGGCGGCCCACGTAGACGTCGGTCATGTTCACCATGCCGATATACGCCCGGATTGCCTTCTGGAGATCTTTCTGGGCGTCATACAAATACAGTGCAGGCACGTTGATACCGTCCCAGAAATTGATGTCCGGCTCTTCCGTCCAGTAGTGCCCCTCTATGAACCGCTTGTATAGCGGCGGCTTGTCGTCCATCTCGCCCGGTCGAAGTCCGCCCAGGTCAACGCCGTTCATGTCCACGCCGCTGTAATAAGGTTCCGGGCAAACGAACGGCGGATGCGGGTCCTGATAGCTGGCCCAGCAGAACCACGGCCTGCCTGTCCGCTGCCGCCGCTCGATGTACGCGATGGATTCTTCGGTTATCCACGCCGTCTGTGTCAGCGACTCGTCGATGTCCCAGCGCCCCGCCTCCGGAATGGGATATATCCGTTTTCCGTCCTTGATCTGAACGTGAAGGTGGTCGAGATTGACGCCCTTGCCGTCCAGCCAGGCCCGATAGTGGGCGTTGGGCGGGCGGTCGCAGGTGTGGCTCTGGCAGTGGCGGACGTAATCGAACCCCACGTACGGCCCGTCAAATTTCCGCCAGAAATCGCCGTCGGGGTCCGGTTTGTCGGGCGACGGATCCACCGCGCCGGCCACGTGCTGGTGTTCGATGCAGCGGGCGACGAAGTGCGTCTTGCCGATCATCGCCGAGTGATATCCTCCGGCAGCCAGCAGCGGCGCTATCGTCGGCCCGGACAGCGCCGGCACCGGTTCCATGCCTATCTCGTAGGCGCCGTGCCGGGTCGGGTACTGGCCCGTCAGTATCGAGACTCGGGCCGGCGTGCACATCGGCGCAGGACAATAAGCCCAATCGAAGCACGTGCCCTCGTCCGCCAGACGGTCGAGCACCGGCGTGCGGTATCCGGGCCGCCCCAGCCGGCTGAGCGAATCCCATCGCTGTTGATCTGTGGTTATCAGTAGCAGATTAGGTTTTATGTTTGCCATTCCTGCATCATTTCTTTTGCGGCACGGGCAAGGTTTGTCCGGCGCAGCCTCGGCGAAGCCGGATGCCCGCGCATGTTTTAAACGGGCTGCCAGAGCGGTCTTTGCATCATCGCAAAATTTATCGTTATTTTGACAGCCTTTGTCAACGGCAGACGCAAATGATGGAAACAGACGCCCAGCCGGGCGGTCGGACAAATGGACGCCTTGCGGAATTCCGGCGGCATAATTTAATATCAGGAAGTCCGCAATTTATGGGAACTTGTGGCGTTATGCCGTGTTATGATATATCGGCGCGGCGAACAGCCTTTGATGGCATAAATATCGCGGCAACTTTTAAGGAGATGACAATGAAGCAATGGCCGATTCTGTCGATCCTCATGTCCAGCCTCGTCATGCTTGGCCCGGCAAATTCGCCCGCATGGTCGGACGAGGAAGGCCCGGGGCGAGGCCCCAGGTGGGCGCCAAATCGCGAGGAAGCCGTGCCCCAGAAGGCCGAACTGGAGGCCGCTCTCCGACAGCTTCGGGAAAAGTCGGCGCAGACCGAGGCCCTTATCAGACAGCTT
>JACRIL010000202.1 GCA_016235825.1 Planctomycetota bacterium | reverse complement strand
TCTTGCCCATGAGTATCACGGCCATCTTGGCCGTGGATTTTGCTGTTTTCTGGGCATTTCAGGGGCGAGACGCCCCTGATACTCATGGACGAGACGTCCATGCTACTGTAAAGAGACTTTTTCAACGGGCTGATAGGCTCTTATCAGGCAGGCTGGATAGGTCGGCGGCATGGTCGGATATCGTGGCTGGTAACAACAGATGTGATATCCGCAATTTTCCGGGAACCATTCGGCCAGCGGCATGTTTGATTTGCGACAAGAAGTGAAAATGGGCGCCACGCTAACATCTGTTTGTGGGCATATTTTTTAGATCGTTCATTGAAACTTGTGAGAATACCTTGCCAAATTCCGTTGACTTCAGATGCCCTTCATGATATCATTATGATAGCATAAGGAATATATTGGTAGCCTGAAAAATGCCCGACATACTTGTCAGAGGGTTGAACGCACAGACAATCAAGCAGCTCAAGGCCCGCGCCAAGCGTCACGGCCGTTCGCTTCAGGGGGAGGCAAGGCTGCTGCTGGAGTCCGCCGCGGGCACGGACAAGGCACGAATCGCGGCTATTTTTGAAAAATGGGACAAGCGCCTGGCCGGGCGGAAATTTACGCCCGGCGTCGACCTTATCCGCGAGGATAGGGAGCGATGAATTCCTTCGTGATCGACGCAAGTGTTGCAGCCGCGGCTTTTGGTTCCTATCCCCATGTTCGCGCCGCCAGAGAAATCATTTTTTCAGATCGGACGCTTTGGGCCCCGGAGTTTATGTATGTCGAGGCAGCCAACGTTATATGGAAACGGGTTCGCTGCGGGGAACTTTCATCGGTCCATGCAGCAGAAATGCTTGATGATGTCCTGAACTTGTCTATTCAAACTGTCGCAAGCGAGGAACTGATCGAATCAGCCCTGCAATTGGCAATGGGAATCGGCCGGTCCGTTTACGATTGTCTTTACATTGCCCTGGCCGTGCGGATGAAAACCGTCATGATTACATGCGATCAACGCCTGGCAAACGCCATGGCAAAATCGAATCTGAAGAACCACATTGCCTTACTTGAGGTAAAATACTGACCGAACTGCAACACGGTAATCGCTTTTTTTTATCGGGCTGACGGGCAATTCAAGGGCTTTTGACTGCAAGGAGACTGAAATGAGACGAATAAAGTTGACAGCGGCGAGCGGACATGCCGGCGGCGGGAGGGCATCCGGCTTTGCCGAAGGCTGCGCCGGACAAGTTGGCGAAAAGGGAGAAAATCATGGCCACTAAACAGAAGGGTAAGTCAAAGATGCCCGCCGGCGAAGTCCTCGATCTGGCGGAACTCGCAACTTATGCCGAGGAAGGCATTGTCAGCCGGACGCTGGCCGAGAACAGGGCGGGAACGGTTACGGTCTTCGCCTTCGACGCCGGGCAAGGCCTCAGCGAGCACGCCGCGCCGTTCGACGCGCTGGTCTGCGTCCTCGACGGCGAAGGGATGTTCACCGTGGACGGCAAGGCCCATAAAGTGCGCGAGGGACAGATTATTCTCATGCCCGCGAACGTCCCGCACGCGGTGAAGGCTCAAAAGCGGTTCAAGATGTTGCTCATCATGCTTCGGGCGAAGGAAACATGACTGTGAAAGCGACAGAAGAACTCATGAACGAGCATGAGGGCATCAGACTGATGCTCCGTATTCTGGAAGCTGTTTCAAGGAAGGCAGCGGGCGGCGCCCGGATTCCCCAGGATGACCTTGACGGGGTCGCCGAGTTTCTTTCAATTTTCGTGGACAAGTGCCATCACGGCAAGGAGGAGGAGCATCTCTTTCCGGCATTGGAGAAGGCGGGCATTCCCCGCGAGGGCGGACCCATCGGCGTGATGCTTGAGGAGCACAACCAGGGCCGCAAGATCACTGCCCGGCTGAAGGAGGCTATCGCTGAATACGGCCGGCCGGGAAAGGACGCGGCGACAAACATATCGAAGATAGCGGCTGAATATGCGATTTTTCTGAATCAGCATATCGATAAAGAAAACAACGTCCTCTATCCGATGGCCGATGGCCTGATCTCCAGGGCGGAGGATGCCCGGCTCGTTAAGGCTTTTGAAAATCTGGAACGCGAGCGGATCGGCCCGGGCAAACACGAGGAGTTTCATAAGATGCTCGGACGCCTTGAAAAAACGTATCTGGGATAGAAACCCCGCTTTAGCAGTCTGTTGAAAATGTGCCACGGGCGTCTCGGTTCGCCTGTGGCGAGGGCATCCTGCCCTGGAATGTTGTGGTTTTTCTTAAGATTTCCGCGGGCGAAGCGCCTGCGGCACACGCCGGACAAGCAGCGTAAGGACAGGTGGCGCCCAGTTTCTCCCGGTCAGACGTCCAGTTCCGGCGCCAGGAGGTCCTGGAAGGTTTCGCGTCGGCGGATGATTCGCCACTTGTCGCCGTCGACAAGCACCTCGGCGGCGCGTGGGCGCGAGTTATATTGGCTCGACATGGTGAAGCCGTAAGCCCCGGCCGAGAAGACCGCCATCAGGTCGCCGCTTGCCACCGGCGGGAGCATGCGGTCCTTGCCGAGGAAATCGCTGCTCTCGCAGACCCCGCCGACGACGTCCACCTTCTGCGCGCCGGGCGGGCAGAATTTGATATGCCTGGGCGGAGGCGGCTGGCCCGCTGGGAGCCTGGCCGGATAGATGAAATGTTCCGAACCGTACATCGCCGGGCGGACCAGGTCGGTCATCGCGGCATCCACGATCACGAACCGCCTGTCGCCTCCCTGCTTGACGTAGAGCACTTTGGCCAGCAGCAGGCCGGCGTTGCAGGCGATCTGCCTGCCGGGTTCGAGGACGATTTTCAGCGCCCGCCCGGCCAGCAGCGGCAGGATTTTTTCGGCGTAAGAAAACGCCAGCGGGCTTTTGCCCTCCTCGTAATCGGCGGCGAATCCTCCGCCGATGTCGAGCGTGTCCACCTTGAATCCCATGCCGGCGAGACGATCTACCAGTTCGAGCGTCTTGGTTATCGCGGCGACGTAAGGCCCGGGCGAGTAGATCGGCGAGCCGATGTGGATGTGAATGGCGGCCAGGCGGATGTTGGGGTCGCGGCCGAAAGTCTGGAAAAACCGCACCGCCCGCTCGATGTCCACGCCGAACTTGGTCTCCTTTTTGCCGGTGGCGGTGTACGTGTGCGTCCTGGGATCGTAAACGTCCGGATTGACCCGCAGCGCGGCGGAGGTTTTTACGCCCAGCCGGCCGGCAAGGGCCGAAATATTCTCGAACTCCTGCTCGCTCTCGACGTTGAACAGGCCGATGCCGGACCTGAGCGCCTGCGTGAGTTCCTCGTCGGTCTTGCCCACGCCGGCAAAGACGATCTTCGCGGGGTCCGCCCCGATCGCCTGGGCGCGGGCCAGTTCGCCGCCGCTGACGACGTCGAAGCCGCTGCCCTCGCCGGCCAGCAGCCGCAGGATGTGCACGTTCGAGAGCGACTTGATCGAAAAGCAGACCGTCGCCCCGGCCGGCTCAAAGGCCCGGGCAATCGCGCGATAGTGATGCCGCAGCGTGGCGGCCGAATAAATGTAGACAGGCGTGCCGGCCGACGCGGCTATCGACGCCGCGGGCACGTCCTCGCACCAAAGCTCGTCATTTCGATACTTGAAATGGTCCATCTGAAAGAAGGATAGAAAGCCAGGCCGAAAACGCAAGAAAGTTCCCCGGCCATATTTGTTCATAATGCGTTTACATTTGGTGATACCCGAAATCAGTCCCAATATATGATAAACACCCCCAAGCTCCGCTTCCGGCTTCGCCCCTTCTTCGCCAAGGCTTCGAGGGGCTACGCCGGACAAGTCGCTGCGCTTGAGGGTGCCACCAACCAATCCGGAAATTATTTTCGCGTCAGAAATTCCCTGACGGCCGCGCCCGCCCTGGTGCGGAGAATGGATTCCGGATCAGCCATCGCCTGTCGGACGGTAACGTCGGGGCCGACAAGCGGAAGGACGGCGGCGAAGCGTTCTCGCGGGCCGTCCGCGGCGGCCTGGCCGGGGATGCAGATCACCGGCACGCCCAGTCCGGCGGCGATATCAGCCACGCCGATGGCCGTCTTGCCGAACGAACTGCTGCGGTCCAGTTTACCCTCGCCTGTTATGCACAGGTCGGCGCCCTTGAGCCGCCGTGCCAGCCGGACCGCCTGAGCGACAAGTTCCACGCCCCGCTGTATCGTCGCACCGGCAAAGGCCGCCAGCCCGCCGCCCAGACCGCCGGCCGCACCAGCGCCTGCCATATTCTCAACGTCGATGCCGATGTCCCGACGGATGACATGGGCCAGGCGTTTCAGCCCCTCGTCGAGCAGTTTGACCATTTCCGGCGTGGCGCCCTTCTGCGGGCCGTAGACGCACGCAGCCCCGTCCGGTCCGGTGAGCGGATTCGTAACGTCGCACGCCACGCGAATCCTGGTGCCTGCTATTCTCACGTCGCGGCCGGCCATGCTTATCCTTGTTATCTCGCCCAGCGATCCGCCGCCGATGCCCGGCGCCAGAGCGGCCCCCGCCCCGTCCAGAAAGGCCACGCCCATCGCCTGGGCGCATCCGCATCCGCCGTCGGTCGTCGCCGAACCGCCTATGCCGATGATTATTTCGCTGACGCCCAGGTCCAGCGCGGCCAGCAGGAGCTGGCCGGTGCCGAAGGTCGTCGCCCGCAACGGGTTTCGCATCGGCTGGGGCACCAGCGCCAGGCCCGACGCCGCCGCCATCTCGATCACGGCGGTTCCGCCCGCGGCCGCGGCTTCATCCTGCCCGTCAAATTCGCCATCGACGACGCCCTCGGCCGCCACAAGCCCCAGTTCGCCCGGCAGGCCGGGCGAGTCGGGCCGTCCAAGCAGCCCGAAATGCGCCCTGATCGACCCGCCCATCGGGTCGAACACGTCGGCCGAGACCGTCCGCCCCCTTGTCGCCGCCACCATCGCCGCGACCGTCCCGCCGCCCCCGTCTGCCATCGGGCACAGGTCCACCACCGCGTCGCCGGCGGCATCGACCACGCCGCGGGCCATCGCCTGCGCCACCTGCGGGGCCGGCAGCGACTCCTTGAATCCGTCCGGGGCAATCACGACCTTCATTATTTTTTTTTCTCCGTGGGCTTTGTCGAGGCCGGTTTTTCCGCCGGCAGGCCAGCGAGTTTTATCTGCACGATCGCCGCGGTCTGGCCGCGGACGATCCCGATCTGGACCGTCTCGCCGGCCTCAAGCTCTTCCAGCACCATGCCCAGTTCATCCAGGTCCTTCACGTCAACGCCCGCCAGACGGAACAGCACGTCCTTCTTCCGCATGCCTATCTTCACGGCTGGTCCGTCTTCAGCCAGCGCCACCGCGACAAGCCCGCTGGAGATAGGCAGGCCCATCTCGCGGGCGACCTGGGGCGTAACTTTTTTCAACGTCATGCCGAGCAGTTTTTCGCCAAGCTCCTTGCCGTCGGGCGGAGGCTTGGCCTGCATCGCCACTTCGACCGTCTGCTCCTTGCCGCCTCGCACGATCCGGCACTTAATCGCCTTGGCTTGGCCGCCCAGAGAGAACATCTCGCATGCGAATTGCGGAATCTGCGTCATGGCAACGTCGTTGACCGCCGTCAGCAGATCGCCGGGGGCGAGTTTTCCCTCTGCCGGCGTTCCGGGCCTGATCGCCGAAACAAAAATCTCGTCGCCGAACCGCCCGTGCCGCTGGCTGATCGTCGCGCCGAACACCACGCGGTTGATCTTCTCGAAATCCAGCAGTCGGCAGAAATTCGCCGCTATCGTGTCGATCGGGATGGCGAAGCCGATGTTCTGGGCGTCGGCCCGGATGGCCGTGGTTATGCCGACAAGCTGGCCCTTGATGTTCAGCAGCGGCCCGCCGCTGTTGCCCGGATTGATCGGCGCGGAGGTCTGTATCAGGCCGGTATACTTCGCCCCGCGGCTGAACTCGATCGTCCGGTCCGTGGCGCTTATCACGCCGGTCGTCAGTGTGCCGGCAAGGCCCATCGGGTTGCCGACCGCTATCACGGTCTCGCCGACCATCAGGTCGTCGCTGCGGCCGAGCGGAAGGTGCGGCAGGGCGGCGTCTTTCGGCGGCTCCATCTTCAGTATCGCCAGATCGTGGGCAGGCTCCAGCGCGACCATCCTGGCCGAGTGTTTCGTGCCGTCGCTCATCGTTACGTCGATCTTCTGCGCCCTGACCACGACGTGGGCGTTGGTAACGATGTAGCCGGCCGGATGGATTATCGTCCCGCTGCCCAGGCTGTGGACCGGAACCTTGCGAAGCATGGGCGCCGGGAAAGCCTCGTCGAACATGTCCAGCCAGTTGTCCGGAAAGCCCATCCGCTCGGTAACCAGCGTCTCGGTCGAGATGTTCACGATCGCCGGGCTGCTCTTGCGGTACGCCAGCACGACGGGCGTTACACGGATGTCGTCGTTTGCCGGAGCGGTGGCCGCCGGCGCCGCGGCTGTCTGACCGCCGGCCGGAACCGCCGCTGCCGCCGACAATGCCGCCAGCGCGATCGCCGCAACGCACAATCTTGCGTTATCGAATATCTTCATATTTCAACCCTCGATCTTCAGAGCTATCTGAGTATACGATTATACGTCATATTTGACAAACCGGTTCGGAAGGTTATATTTATCCTTCCGGAAAAGAGACGCAAGATGAGCACGGGCACTGATAGAGAACGTTTCAGCGATGACGAACTGGCCAACTGCCTGGCCAACTACGACATCGGCAACATCACCCGGATAACCGAGTTCGGCAAGGGGTCGCGCAAGAGCCCCAAGGTCATAATCGAGTCCGATAAGGGCAAATACCTCTTCAAACGCCGGGTCCGCGCGATGGACGACCTGGCCAAGGTGGCCTTCACGCACCAGATACAGGTTCACCTTGCGGCCGAGGGCTTCCCGCTGCCGCACCTGGTAGGCACCTACGACGACAACAACTCGATGCTGGTGGCCGACGACAGCGTCTACGAGATGTTCGAGTACACCACCGGCGGGCCTTACG
Source organism: Planctomycetota bacterium (assembly GCA_016235825.1). Taxonomy (GTDB): domain Bacteria; phylum Planctomycetota; class Phycisphaerae; order SM23-33; family SM23-33; genus JACRIL01. The sequence continues at coordinate 2,785 of JACRIL010000202.1, read as the reverse complement.
ACGGCTCGCTGGAATCGACGCACGATTCAGGGCGGATACTGGGGCTTTTCCACAAGCTGCTGGAAAATTTCGAGTGCGAATACAAGCCGCCCACCGGCAGCTATCACGACGCCAATGCCATCCGCCAGGCCGTCAAGTCCTGCGCGGGGAACATCCCGCCGGCGGCAAGGCCGGCAAAGGAGGTCCTGCTCGCCACGTCCAAGTTCGTCGACGAGACTTACTCCAGGTGCGCCGAGCAGATCAATGCGCTTGGCTTCGACGACTGGGGCATGCAGATCGTCCACGGCGACTGGCACCCGGGCAACATGATGTTCAAGGACCGCCGCGTCGTGGCCGTCATCGACTACGACTCGGCCAGGCTCCAGCAGCGGGTCATCGACTTTGCCAACGGCGCCCTCCAGTTCGCCATACTGGGCGGCGGCGAGGACCCGGCCACCTGGCCCCAGCACCTCGACGAAAACCGCTTCCGCTCCTGGATGAAGGGGTACGATTCGGTCAACGTCATCTCGGTCGCCGAGATGAAGGCCGTCCCGTTCCTCATGTGCGAGGCCATGATCGCAGAGGCCGCCCTGCCGATCTCCGCCACAGGCTCCTTCGGGCGGTTCAACGGCTACGCCTTCCTGCATATGATCGAGCGGAAGGTCAAATGGATACTCACCTTTTACAAGCGGCTGATCTCGGTCCTCGATTGAGCCGTCGGCGGCAATTGCATGATGAACAGGCCGATGAGTTGTTTTTGAAACCCCGCATGTTAATGCGGGGTTGATGTTTTTAATCGCGAAAAATCTGAACGGAGCCTCCGCGTTTGCACGATTCCATCCGCCGCGTCGTTGCCGGCATGTATGAACGGCCGACGGACAAAGGCGGCCGTTGCCCCGCGGCGGCGGGCCTGATATAAGCATCGCGATGGCCTTGCATTTTACCGAATTTCGCAGAAAGCTGCTTGGCGAGGGCGCTTGGGTCGCCGCCGGCCAGGTCGTCGGGATAATCGGCACGCTGGCGGGCATACGGCTCCTGACGCAATTTGTCCCCGAGGATGTTTACGGCCAGGCCTCGCTGCTGCTGGCGGGTCTGACGCTGGGCATTCAGGCCCTGATCGTGCCGGCCAACAACGCCACGCTGCGATTCTATTCCGACGTAAAACCCTCCGGCCGGCTGTGGATGCTGCGCCTGGCGACGCGAAGGATTATTCTCCCGTTCGGCGGACTGCTCCTGCTGCTGGTTGCAGGCGTCGGGTCGGCATGGGCGTTCGTGGGCGGCAAATCTTATCTGGCCGTGGCGGCGCTGGCGGGCCTGGCGGCGGCGGAGTCGCTCAAGACCACCGAGATAACCTTTCTTACCGCGGGCAGGCGTCAGCGGGCGGCGGCGATTCTGAGGGTGCTGGAAAGCTGGCTCTGCCCAGCCTTGGCGACGGCGGCTGTGCTGATACTCGGAAAATACCCGGCCTGCGTGGTGGGCGGAAACGCGGCTGGAATTGCGGTAGTGCTGATTTTTCTGCTGGCTCTGGTTCGGCGCGAGGGCCGCGACGGCCCGGCCGCGCTGGACGATCCGGCAAAGGAAGAACTCGCCGGACTTCAACATCAGATGGCCCGCTTCGCCCGGCCGATGATCTTCGTCGCCGTTGTTACCTGGGTCAGCGGGCTGTCCGACAGGTTCCTGATCGGCTGGCTGCTCGACGCCTCGCAGGTCGGCATATACGCCCCGGCCTACGGGCTGGCGAGCTTCCCGTTCCTTGCCGCGCTGGGCATCGTCTACCAGACGGTCTATCCGCACTACTGCGAGGCTGTCTCCGCCGGCCGCGGCGATCTGGAAAGACGGGCCTTCCGATACTGGCTGCTGACGGTCGTCGCAATCGCGGCATGCGGAGTGATTGCCTTCGCCCTGCTCAAAAATTACATCGCGTGGCTGCTGCTTGCGCCCGAGTACTGGGCCGGGGCCGAACTTATGCCCTGGATAGCCGCCGGCAACGGCCTGCTCATTATCAGCATGGTCTTCGGGGACCGCCTCAAGGCCCACAAGCGGACAACCGAGATGCTGATCGGCACTGCCGTAGGTGCAGTCGCGTCAATCGCCATCACTATCCCCTTCATCCTTGTTTGGGGACGGCTCGGCGCGGCCTTCGCCTGCCCATGCTACTTCGGCATCCAACTCATCGCCATGGCCTGCCTCGCCGCACGACCTCCAAAATCCGACCAGCTCGACTCCGCCCAAACTCCCGAAAAAAAACGATGGTTCCCCCGAATCTTCGCCAGCCTGCTTGCCCTTCTCCTTTCCATAATCACCGCCGGTTGGCTCTTCTTCTTTTACGATAACTCCACAGAAGAAAAGATATGCGAAGTAGAAAAAGACTATTTGCCATTTTCATGTAAATTGTCTGACGACGGTCAACATATAGTCTTGGTTTTGAATAATGAAGACAAAAAGCTTAGATATGTATTATGGGACAATCATAAAAGTAATAACAACAATGGCTTGTACCCAACAATTGTTATTAGTCCTGACGGCATGCATTTGGCACATTCTAATTTTTATCGTTATAATTTAAATGACTACAAATATTCTGTTACATATGACAATATTGAAGGGCCAAAGTATGATTCTATCGAATCTATGCACATTATTTATTCTGATTATCCTATAATATTATATAGGGGGGTAGACGGTTAGCTCCCCCTGCCCTAATATATGGTGGTGGAAGCATCGACCGACAAAACTACTACGCAGGTGCTGGTCGCTGGACAGGATTATCCGCAAACATATCGCGAGTTCGTGGAGATGTTTCCGG